>JBAQUQ010000170.1:0-8381 GCA_049297615.1 Burkholderiaceae bacterium | reverse complement strand
GCCACGACTGGCGTGTGTCGACGGAAGCGGCGTTGAGCGAATCGGCGTTGCGCGGCGCCGGGCGCGAGCGGGTCGAGCGCGTGTCGATCGATGTCCACGTCGACAAGGCATTGGGCGCCGGCTGGCGCGCGGTGTTCGCCGATCGGCTCGACGCGCGCCGGCAACCCGACCCTGGCGCCCGGGACAACGTCAACACGCTGAAAGAGGCCTACCTGAGCTGGCAGGCCGCGCCCGACGTCATCGCCGACCTGGGCCGCGTCAATGTCCGCCACGGCAGCGCCTATGGCTACAACCCCACCGACTATTTCCGTGCCGGCGCGCTGCGCTCGGTGACTTCGATCGACCCGGCGAGCCTGCGCGAGAACCGGCTCGGCAGCGTCATGTTGCGCGGTCAAGTGCTGTGGACCGATGGCTCGCTCAGCGCCCTCTATTCGCCGAAGCTCGCCGATCAGCCCAGTGCCGGCGAATTCAGCGCCGATCTGGGCGCCACGAATCGGCGCGACCGCTGGCTCGTCGCGGCCAGCCACAAAATCTCCGACAGGCTCAATCCGCAAGCCTTGCTCTATGGCGCGGCGGGCGAGCCCGTCCAGCTGGGGCTGAACCTGAGCGCCTTGCTCAATGACGCCACGGTGGCCCATCTCGAGTGGTCGGGCGGACGCTCGGCGTCGCTGCTGGCGCAGGCATTGGCCTTGCAGGACGGCAGCGCGTTTCGCTCGAGGCTGAGCACGGGTCTTACCTATACCGCGCCGAACAAGCTTTCGCTCACCGTCGAGCTTCAGGCCAACGGCGCCGGCCTGGCCAGCGCTGAATGGGACGCCCTGCGCAGCGCAGCGCCGGCGGCCTACGGCCGTTATCGCGGCTTCGTCGCCGACCTGCAGGACCCTCCCACCCGGCAAAGGGTGTTTCTGCGCGCCCACTGGGAAGACGCCTTCATGAACCATCTCGATCTGACGGGGATGAGCTACTTCGACGCGGTGGATTCGAGCCGCCTGTTCCTGGTCGAAGCGCGGTACCACTGGCCACGAGTGGACGTCGCCCTGTTATGGCAGCTCAACAGCGGCCAGCCCGGCAGCAGCTACGGCGGCTTGCCGCAGCGGCGCATCTGGCAGGCGCTGGCGAAGTATTTCTTCTGACGCGCGAGTTCGTCGACCGCGGCTCCAGACCTTGATCGTTCGGGCGGCAGCGGCGCTCGGCGTGGACGCGCGGCGCGTGGCATGATGGTTCATGCTGAGGACTCTCAAGGATCTGCTGGCCAGCCTGCTGCCGCCCGCGCCCGGTGTCGACCCGCGGGCCGCCGAACACGCTTTGCAGCTCGCCACGGCCGTCATGCTGGTCGAGGTGATGCGCGCTGACTCCAGCTTCCACGCGGGCGAGCGCGAGGCGGTGCTGGCCGCGCTGCGCGACAAGTTCAGCCTGGCCGACGACGAGGCGATGCGCCTGGCCGAGCTCGCCGAGACCACGGCGCACGCTGCGACCGACTTTTTCAGCTTCACCTCGCACATCAATGATCGCTTCGAGATGGCGCAGAAGATTCGCATGATCGAGCACATGTGGCGCGTGGCCTATGCCGACGGCCACCTGAGCGAACACGAGCGCCATGTGTTGTGGCGCATCGCCGACCTGCTCCACGTGCCCCAGGGCGCCTATGTGCACGCCAAGCTGCGGGCGCAACAGCCGCAGGGCCCCGCCTGAGGCGCCGCCGAATCGGATGTCCTAGGCTTTGACCACGGTCGCGAACACCTTTTGCGCCACCACCCAGCGCCCGTCCAGCTTCAGCAGGCTCAGGTAATCGGTGAAGTAGCGCGGCGGAATCTGGCACTTGAGCTTCACGAAGGCCGTCGTCGGGCCCGCCTGGTCCACCAGCAGGATGGCGTCGTCGCGCGGCAGGCCCTTGGCCTTCGGTGCTGGCCGCCCGCGGACCAACTCGAGCCACTGCGCGAGCGGCAGCACGCTGATCTTGCCGTCTTGCTCGAAGGTCAGCGCGCTGGTTTCGTGGAAGACGCTGGCGAGCTTGTCGGCGTCGCCCTCGTAGAGCCCATCCAGATATGTCTGGGCCGCCTGCTCGATCGCGCTGCGCTCGTCCTTGCTCATGCGTTTCTCCTTGGGAAAGTCATCGTACCCGGTGGCGTTCAGGGCCGAGCTTGCCGCGCAGCACGTCGGGCGCGACGCCGTAGACGCGCGCCGCGCGGCCCAGAGGGACGGGGGCGAATTCGCCGTTCGAAGTGGAATCGAGTTTGATCGGGAGATGGCCGAAGTCGGGGTCGGTGGGCGTTGACATTGCGGGCTCCCGCAGCGGGCATTGCGTGAACAGTACAGTAGTCCAGAAGCAGCACGGGCACAACAAGGCGCAGCTGAATCCGCCCGCCAGTCTTGCGATCGGGCCCGCGCGACGGCCGATCGCCTGCGCAATGTTTGCCCCGACAAAGCGAAGGGAACCCGCCCGCGGGTTCATCGGTGTTTGCGTCTGAGTCCTGCTATGCGTCGCCGAGCGCCTGCGCCTCGGCGACGATCCAGTTCTCGAATGCAGCAAGCCGTGCAGAACGCGGCCGAAGCGGCGCGTAGGCAAGGTAATACGCGCCGGGCGTGCGTACCGGCAGCGGGATCGGCGCGACCAGGCGATTCGAACGCAGGTCGTCGTGTACGAGCGCGCGCTGTGCGATCGTCACGCCCAGCTCGTCGATGGCGGCCTGATAGGCCAGCGCGGCATTCTCGAACTTGAGGCCACTATTGCCGTCGACTTGCGGCACGCCGGCCGCCGTCAACCACGCCGGCCAGTCGTCGGGCCGGTGCATCGAGCACAGCAGCACGTGGTTCGCAAGGTCGGCCGGGTCCTTCAAGCGCGGCGCGCGCTTGAGCCAGCCCGGGCTGCACACCGGCAGCAGCACCTCGCCGAACAGGCGGCGAAAGCCTGGCCCGGGCGGTGGTGCGCGGTCGGAGTGGATGCACGCGTCGACGTCCTCGCGATCGAAGTCGGCGCTGTCGTGCGACGTCGTGATCTGCACATCGATGCCCGGATGCAGCGCGTGGAAGCGCGCGAGCCGCGGCACCAGCCAGCGGATCGCGAACGTCGGGGGCAGCTTCAGACGCAACAGGTTCTCGTCGGGACTGTGCTGGAGCTGGTGCGTCGCGTGGTCGATCTGGTCGAGCGCGCCCCTCAGGGTCCGGAAATACGCGGCGCCCTTGGTCGTCAGTTCAACGCCGCGCTGCGTGCGCCTGAAGAGTTGGGCACCCAGCCAACTTTCGAGCGCGCCGACGTGACGGCTGAGCGCGCCCTGAGTGACCGACAGCTCGTGCGCGGCGCGCGTAAAGCTGGTGTTGCGAGCGACCGCTTCGAACGCTCGAATCGCGTTCAAAGGGGGCAGGCGGCGCATGATGGGGTATGAGTTTTCATCAAAAGCACTATGAGCTAATTGTTCTTGCAGATCAACGCGGACTTGCTAGCATGGGATTCAAAACAGACCACTTTCGCGCGCCTGCGCGGCCAATGCCAGGAAAGCCGATCACCGACGCCATGCGGCGTGGCGGGATCGAGAGCAACAAACGACGCAGCGGCGCGGGGCGCCCCATGCCGGAGGAGCACAAAACGATGGATGAGCCTGCGGGCCGCCAGACCCTGTTCGCCAAGATCTGGCGCCGGCACACGGTTGTCGAGCGCGCCGACGGCCAGATCCTGCTGTATGTCGACCGCCACCTGGTGCAGGACGGCTCGGCCCCGGCCTTTGCCATGCTGCGCCAGCGCGGTCTCGCACCGCGCGTCCCGGCCCGCACCTTCGCCACGCCCGACCACTACGTTCCCAGCCACAGCCGCGATCTGGCCGATGTGCACGACCCGGAGTCGGCCCGGATGGCGCAGGCGCTGGCCGAAGACACCGCCAGCGCCGGCATCACGATGTTCGGCCTGGGCGATGCGCGCCAGGGCATCGTGCACGTCGTCGCGCCCGAGCAGGGAATGTCGCAGCCGGGTCAGTTGATCGTCTGCGGCGACAGCCACACGTCGACGCACGGTGCCGTCGGCGCGCTGGCTTTCGGCATCGGCGCCACCGAGGTCGCGCATGTGCTGGCAACGCAGACGATCTGGCAGCGCCGGCCGCGCACCTTGCGCGTCAGCGTCGACGGCGCGCTGGGGCCGGGGGTCTCGGCGAAGGACATCATCCTGGCGGTCATCGCCAAGATCGGCGCCGCCGGCGGCGTCGGCTGCTCGATCGAATACGCCGGTTCGACGATCCGCGCGCTGTCGATGGAAGGCCGCTTCACGCTGTGCAATATGTCGATCGAAGCCGGCGCGCGCTCCGGCTTGATCGCACCCGACGACACCACGTTCGCCTACCTGTCCGGCCGTCCCTACGCGCCCAAGGGTGCCGCGTGGGGCGCAGCGGTGGCCGACTGGCGGACGCTGGCCTCCGACCCGGGCGCCGTGTTCGACCGCGAAGTGGCGCTCGACGCCGGCGCGATCGCACCGATGGTGACGTGGGGCAACAGCCCCGAGGACGCATTGCCGATCACCGGCCGGGTTCCCGATCCGGCGCAGGCGGCCGACGCCGAGCGCCGCGACGCGATGCAGCGAACGCTGGCCTACATGGACCTGGTGCCGGGCGCGCCGCTGGCGGACATCCGCATCGACCGCGTCTTCATCGGCTCCTGCACGAACGGCCGCATCGAGGACCTGCGCAGTGCCGCCGCGGTCGTCGCCGGGCGGCAGGTGGCGCCCGGTGTCCAGGCCTGGGTCGTGCCGGGCTCGGGGCTGGTCAAAGCCCAGGCCGAGGCGGAAGGCTTGCATCAGGTGTTCATCGGCGCCGGGTTCCAGTGGCGCCACGCCGGCTGCTCGATGTGCCTGGCCACCAATGGCGATCGCGTCGCCGCCGGGCAACGCTGCGCATCCACGTCGAACCGCAACTTCGTCGGGCGCCAAGGCCCCGGGTCGCGCACGCACCTGATGAGCCCGGCGATGGCCGCCGCCGCCGCCGTCACAGGTCACCTCACCGATGTGCGCGCTCTCGCCGCCGCCTAGGATGAAATTGGCACACCTCGATTTGCGTCAGGGCTGCAACAGCGCGCTTGCTGCTTTCGGCCCAGAGGCGTCTCTGCGCATACAGTGCGCTGGCCAGCGTCATGGTGGCAGGGCGGCGGCGGTGCCCCCGTTCTCCGACCCACGCTCGCGGGGCACGGGCGCAGGCCCGATTCGCGGTGTCCTGGACCTTCGGGCGAAAACTCCGGTGATGACCGAGAGGTGCTCGGACACTCCATCCGGTGCCCCGCGAGCGTGGGCCGGAGAACGTACCCCGGGCCACCTGCCCTCGCTCGAGGCTGGCGTGCGCGCAGCGGCGAACGGCGGCTTGGGGCCAGAAACCGGCATCCCCACGGCGTGTGGGTGAACGACTTTCATGGCAATTCCGCGTCACTCATGCCGTAATCGCGAATCGCAGCCTCGCGCGAAATGACACCGTTGCGCACTTCTTCGGCAAGCACCTTGCGATCACGAAGGCGCGGGTCGCCCCAGCCGCCGCCGCCGTTGGCGACCTGGTGGTAGACGGTGCCGCGCGGCACACCGGTGATCAGGTCCTTGTTGCGCGGTGTGACGCTGTGGCCGTCGGGATAGCGCAGGCGGATGAAGTTCAGCCCCGCGCCCTTGCCCCCGGCCAGGCCGAAGGCACCCTCGAAGTCGCCGTCGCCGAAAGTGACGAGCTGGGTGTCGTCCGAGCCGATCTCGAAAATCGTCTCGACGCCCAGGCCACCGCGCCACTGGCCGGCGCCGGCCGAATCGGGCAGCAACTCGTGCTTGATCAGGCGGTGCGGCGTCTGCTGCTCGAACATCTCGTAGTCCTGGTCGAGCACGCCCCCCGACGCGTCGATCATGCCGATGTGGTCGTAGCCGTCGCAGCCCTGCATCGCGCCCGAGCCGCCCTTCAGGCCCATGAAGCCGATGTCGACGAAACGATCGCCGTTGTTCGGGTCGATGCCGGTCGTCAGCGCCGCGAGCAGGTTGTTCCAGCCGGCTGTCACGCGGTTCGGAAGCACAGGGGCCAAGGCACGCTGGATCGCGTCGGCATTGGGCGGGCACAGGTGGTTGCCGAAGGTCGTCGCCTTCGGATACGCGGCGTTCAGGATCGTGCCTTGCGGGATCACGATCTCGATCGGCTCGACCATGCCCTCGTTGTGCGGGATGTCGGGGTTGACCATCTGCAGCAGGGTCAGGATCGTCGCCGAGGCGCTCGACGTGAAGGTGCCGTTGACGAAGCCATTGGTCTGCGCGTCGGTGCGCGAGTAGTCGAACCTGATGCGCTTGTCGTGGACCTCGATGTCGACGCGGATCGTGAAGGTCGAGCCCTCGTGACGGCCGTCGTAGTAGACCCGGCCTTCGCCGCTGTAGCGGCCGTTGGGGATCTTCGCGATCTCGGCTTCCATCATGCGCTGGGTGGAGTCGAACAGCGCTTGTTTGTGCGCCTGGAAGCTCGCCACGCCGTACTTGCGCAGCAGCTCGACCAAGCGCCGCTCGCCCACCGTGCACGCGCCCATCTGCGCCTTCATGTCGTGCTGCACGATGTCCAGGCGCACATTGGCGAAGATGAGATTCCATACGTCGCGGCGCAGCCGGCCGCGCTCGACGACCTTGACCGCCGGGATGCGCAGCGCTTCCTGCCAGACTTCCACCGCATTGGGGTTGTAGCCGCCGGCCACCGCGCCGCCGATGTCGGCCTGGTGGCCTTTCACCGCCGTCCAGGCGACGAGCTCATCGTCGACGAAGACCGGCTTGAACACCGCGACGTCGTTGTTCTGGTTGCCCAGGGTGAAGACGTCGTTGTGGAAGAACACGTCGCCGGGGAAGACCTCGCCGTCGAAGGTCTTGACGATGTGCTTGCACACCGGCGCGAGCGAGAACGCCAGGATCGGCAGGTTCTCGGTCTGCTCGAGCATGCGCCCCTGCGCGTCGTACAGCCCGGTGACATAGTCCTTCGCCTCGCACAGGATCGGCGAGCGCGTCGTCATCGCCATCGAGATGCTCATCTCATCGGCGATCGACTTGAAGGTCCGCGCGTAGACGGACAGCAGGATCGGGTCGATCGTGGTCATTGGACGGCCTCTTCCGCCTGCAAGGCATGCTGCGGCGCCCGGCCGGCATGCAGCAAGTCCTCGCGCCCCTTGGCGTAAAGCACGAACGAGCCGAGCGCATCGACGCTGCAGTCGAACGAATCGCTGACGAAGATCGCCGTCGTCTGCTGCTCGATCAGCGCCGGGCCTGCGAGACGATGGCCGCAGCGCAGGCGGTGGCCGTCATACACCGGGACCGTGGCGAAGGCGTCGCGCTCGGGGAGGTAGACGCTGCGCCGGCTCTTCAGCGCGGCGCTTGCGTCGGGCTCGCCCGCGGCTTCGCTGCGCAAGGCCGGGCGCTCGGTGGCACCGATCGCCTGCAGCCGAACATTGACGATCTCGACCGGCGTGGCCTCGGCCTGGAGCGAATAACCGTAGAGCCGCTGGTGCTCGGCGTGGAATCCGCGGGCGATCGCTCCCGCGTCGTGCCCAGCGATCGCCTCCAGCGGCAGCGCCACCGAGACCTCGTGGTACTGCTTGATGTAGCGGCAGTCGAGGCGCAGTTCGATGCGCCGGCGCGCCGCCGCAATGCCTTCTTCGGCGAGCAGCTTCGTGCCTTCGCCGGCCATCTCCTCCACCAGGGCCGCGAGGCGCGCCCAGGCCAGCCCTTCGAGCCGGGCGACGAAGGTGCGAACGAAGTCATGGCGCAGCTCGCCCATCAGCATGCCCACGGCGCACAGCACCGACGCCTCGCGCGGCACGAGCTGCAGCGCGATGCCGAGCTCGTTGCAGATCAGGCAACCGTGGATCGGCCCGGCGCCGCCGCCGGGGATGAGGGGGAATTCGCGCGGATCGAAACCGCGCTTGATCGTCACTTCGCGAACCCCCTGTGCCATGTTGTTGCACGCCACGCGGACCATGCCGGCGGCGGCCTGCTCGATCGTCAGGCCCATCGGTCGGGCGATGTGCGTTTGAATCGCGTGTCGTGCCGCTTGCAGGTCGAGCTGGATGCGCCCGCCGGCAAAGAACGCCGGGTCGAGGTAGCCCAGGACCAGGTCCGCGTCGGTCGTCGTCGGCAGACGGCCACCGCGCCCGTAACACGCCGGGCCGGGGTCGGCGCCGGCGCTTTGTGGGCCCATGCGCAGCAGGCCGCCTTCGTCGAGCCAGCCGACCGAGCCGCCGCCGGCCCCGATGGTGTGGATGTCGAGCATCGGCAAGGCGATCCTGTGGCGGGCGATTTCGCCGTCGTTCTTCACCAGGGGCGCGCCGAGCGCGACCGAGGCCTCGAAGCTGGTGCCGCCCATGTCGGTCGTGATGCAGCGGTCGCGGCCATGCGCGCCGGCGTAGAACAGGCC
>JBAQUQ010000169.1:0-13042 GCA_049297615.1 Burkholderiaceae bacterium | reverse complement strand
ACACCCAAACCCTGGACCTCGCCCAGGCCTACACCGCCCTCGAACTGTGCCCCACCGTCTTGAGCGTGCTCAACCGCTCCAACACCGACTCCGATCACCGCCACTATGGCCATTACTCGGATTGAGGGGCGATGCGCTTCGGGAGCTCGAACCAGCCCGGCGAAGCGAAGCGTCGCCGGGCGGCGAGCGGCGAGCGCCTGGCCGACCCGCAGCGCGGCGCTTCTGGCGATGTGCCAATGTTTGACGACGGCCGCGACCGCCCAGACTTGGCGTCTCCAGCCGTCGGCGACGGCCAGGATGACGGCCACCAATAACAGCGGATTTGCCAATTCAGCCGATTCGGGCGGTGATGTGATTGTCGAGCTGAAGCCGCGCGTCGCATTGACGGAGCGCGGTGCGCGGCATACGGTCGAGGGCTTTGTCGAAGCCGACTCGCTGAATTACGTTCGCACCACGGTGCCCAATGAGTTGATTCCGACGGCACGCCTTGCGCTGAACGCGAACGCCATCGAGCGCTGGTTGTACCTGGACGCGGCAGCAGGGATCGAACAAGTCACCTCCAACCCTTTTTCGGCCGCATCGAGCGCGAGCCTGCCCTCGACGCGCCTGCAAACGACGCAATACCGATTGAGTCCCTACCTCGATCACGCGTTCACCCCTGCGGTTTCGTTGCTGTACCGGAACGACAATTTGTGGAATCGACGCAGCAGCAACCTCGCAACATCCACCGCCGAACAGCACAGTCATACCCTGGTCTTTGCGCATCGCCCTCTTCCTTTCGGCTACGCGCTGGAAGCGAATCGGGATGAAATGGAATTTGTCGACGCCGCGAGTTCGAGGGTCGCGTTCACCAGCGCGCGCGGCGTTCTGAGCTATGCCGTGGACCCGACTTTGATTCTGGGTGCGGTCGCCGGCGCCGAACAAAATCAAATCGCCTCGTCGACGAGCCGTGACACCATCCGAGGCTTGCGACTGCGCTGGCGCCCATCGCAGCGAACCGACCTCGACGCGAGCGTCGAACGGCGCTTCTTCGACAACGGCTGGAATGTGACCTGGGCGCATCGGTCGCCATTCATGGCCACGAGCCTCAATCTGGCAAGGCAGCCCGCGTCGCAACCCTCTTCGCTTGTTCTGTCGAACACTGGCGGACGCGACCTCAGAAGCCTGATCGACGCTGCCTACACGACACGCTTTCCGAATCCCGCAGAGCGTGCGGCTGTCGTCGACGCCGCGATCGCCAATCTCGGCGCTTCGGCCGGCACGGCGGGACCGATCGCGGTCTTCACGGATTACGCGCAGCTTCAGCGGCGCGCGGCGCTTTCTGTCGCGTTTCTCAATCCGCGCTCGGTCCTGACGTTTCAAGTGTTCGCGGTCGAGTCTTTGCAGCTTCAACGGCCGGACGCGCCGCCCCTGCCACTGCCGCCCGTCAATGCCGATAACGCCCAAGTCGGTGGCTCGGTGACGTTCAATCGACGATTGACGACCACGCTGGCCATGGAAGCGGTCGTCAGTGGCGTCAGGATCGAAGGCCGCGGGGCCTCTCGAGGCCAGTCCAGCAGCACCAAGTCCTCGAGCCTGTCGGGCACTCAGACATTAACCCCCAAGACCCGGCTCGTCGCCGGTGCACGCCGTCAACTTTCGAATTCGAACGTGGTACGCCCGGTACAAGAGACCGCGGCCTTCCTCGGTATCGAACACAGGTTCTGACCAACGATGTACGAATCGCACTTCGGTTTCAACGGGTCGCCGTTTCAGCTCAATCCCGACCCAGCGTTCTATTTCAGCAGCCGCGGGCATAGCAATGCGCTGGCCTACCTGAAGTTCGGCGCGCATCAGGGCGAAGGTTTTATCGTCGTCACAGGAGAAATCGGCGCTGGCAAGACCACACTGGTTCGAACCCTGCTCGAGGGACTCAACCCCGATCAGGTGGTCGCGGCCCAGGTCGTCAGCACGCAACTCGAGTCCAGCGAGTTGCTGCATTCGATTTTGCTGGCCTTTGGCGTGGCTTCGAACCGCACCTCGAAGGCCCATCTCATTGCGACCTTGGAGAGTTTCCTGACGGTATTGGCCTCCAAGGGGCGCCGTGCCCTGTTGATCGTCGATGAGGCGCAAAACCTGCGCCACGAAGCCGTCGAAGAACTCCGCATGCTGTCGAACTTTCAACTGGGAAAATACGGCTTGCTGCAGAGTTTTCTGGTGGGTCAACCGGAATTGCGCAGTTTGCTTCAATCGAAATCGATGGAGCAATTGCGCCAGCGCGTCATCGCCTCGTGCCACCTCGGCCCGCTCGACGCCGCCGAGACCCGGGCCTACGTCGAGCATCGCCTGCGCCGCGTCGGATGGAAGGGTAGCTCCCCTGAATTCGCAGGCGGCGCTCTGGACCGCGTGCACCATTGGACGGACGGTGTTCCGCGGCGGATCAATCGCCTGTGCAACCGGCTTCTGCTCGGGACGTTTTTGGCCAATGCCCGCATCGTCACGCCATCGATGGTCGACGAGACGGCCCTGGAACTCAAGAGCGAGATCGGCGAAGGCAGCAGCGGATCGCCCGCGCCCCTGTTGGCGGCAGATCCGGGCCCGGCCCCATCGGCGACGCCGCCCGCTGCCAGTGCCGACCTCGGGACGACCGATACCCCCTCGAGTGCTGCGCCACCCGACCTCGTTGAGCCGGTTCCGCAGCACCAAGCGCAAGAACAGGCGCCGCTGCGCAGCGCAGCTTCAGTGGACATCGCGCCGCCGCCCGACAGCCACCCTGAGATCGTTGCCCGCGAGCCCGTCGTTGTGCCACATGTGCCCCCGCTTGCCGAGGATGCCTCGGCAAGCCGCGCGAGCGGCGTACCAACGGTGCCGCCTGTCGTACGCCGGGCGCATGAATCCGCAGAGCTGTCTCGACCCCTCCTCTGCCTCGTCGATTCGGCCTCGGATTACCTGAAAGCGGGCGTGCTGGCCGAAGTTTTCCGGGGTTTCCCCAGGCTGCCGCGCATCGTCGCGGTGCACCCGGGCGTCGAATCCGATCTCGGCCTGAACGATCTGAGCGAATTGCGAATGCCATTACCCGCGTTGGGCGTGCACTTGGGCATTTCGCCCGATTCATTCGCGCCACAAACTTCAAAGTTGAGCGAAGCTTTCGATGCCTTGTTGAGCGAATTCGATCCTTGCGCAATCATGGTCTTGGGCAGTTCAGACGCCGACCTGGCGTGCAGCCTGTTGGCCAGGAAGCGCGGCATTCATCTGTTGCGTGCAGGGTCGGGCAAGCGCGACTCGCATCGGGCGTCGAACAGCGAAATGAACGCGGTGTTGATCGAGAGGATCGCCAACATTCTCTATACCGACTCGACGGAGTCCTTCTACGCCCTGTACCGTGAAGGGATTCGCCTCGATTGCGTTCAAAGCGTCGGCTGTTTGACGCGCGAGGTGCTCGACATCGCTGCGGCGAATGCGCGCGGTGTCTCGGCGCCTTCGACCAGTTTGTCCGACCTCGACCCCTCCCTGTTCGCAGGCAGTTTTGGGCTGATCACGGTCGATCCTCGCATTGGCTTTACGCAATCCGCCAGCCTGTCTACAGCCGTCGAGCTGTTCTGCGAACTGAGTCGGGAGCTGCCCCTGGTCTGGATGATGCGGCCCGAGAGCCTGCGCTTCATGGAGTATTCGAACAACGCCAAGAAGATCGATGCGTCCCAGCTCACCCTGATTGAAACCACGGGCGTACGCCAGGCCCTTGCCTTGCTTCGAGCCGCGAAGTGCCTGATCGGCCGCGACGAGGGGGCGTGGCTTGCCGAGGCCAAGGCACTCGCCATTCCATCTCTGGTGCTCACTCCTGCGTCGTCACTCGAAGCACCTGGTTGCGCTGAAGAGTCGGTCACGCTGGCAATGGCGGGGGGTTCGGGTCGCACGAGATTTGTGCGTATGCTCGAGTCGCCGGGATCGGCGATCCAGTCTCCCGAATACTGGGATGGCGGAACCGCCTCTCGAATTGCCGGCCACTTGGTCGGATGGCTTTCGAAGCTCGGCCGCGAATCGGCGCCGAAGGCGACGGCCGCGCCAGAGCTCGTCCACACCTAGTGCGATGGTTAATCACGGCGTGAGCACAGTGGTGCAAGCATGAGTTTGGGCCGCTTCTTCCGGCATTCCGGTATCTATGCGGTGGGCAACGCGCTCAATTGGCTCGGTGCATTCCTGCTCTTGCCCTTGTATACCCGCCATCTGAGCACGGCGCAGTACGGCACCCTGGAAACGTTCTACGCCGTTTCGGCCGTGGTTTCGGGCTTTCTATCTGTCGGAATTGCCCATGCCACATTGCGCTTTTACTTTGAATACAAGGAACAGACGGACCGCGACGCACTGGTCAGCACCAACCTGATTGCAGCCGCGGCGATCGGTTTGGTCGGGGCTTGCCTGTTTGGCGCGTTCGGCAACGGGGCGGTGCAGTGGGTGCTGGGCGATGTGTCTCTGCCCCTGGCACTGCCCATCATCCTTGCCACCCTGGTCTTGGAGCTTTCCTCCCAGGTTTGCCTGGCCTACCTGCGGGCGCGCGAGCTGTCGATTTTCTTCATCAGCCTGTCCTTTGCCAAGCTGGTCCTGCAAATCATTGCCAATACTGTCCTGCTGCTGAAATTCGACGCCGGCGTGGAGGGAGTCCTGGCAGGCAATCTGCTTGCTGTCGCGTTCGGCTGGCTCTTGCTGACCGGTTATACGCTGCGCCGTTGCGGATTGCATTTTCAACGCGACAAGCTCGGGCCGGTTCTGCGTTACAGCCTGCCCTTCCTTTACACCACCATCGTCGCCGTGCTGGCAGCCAATATCGATCGATTCATGATCAACAAGCTGCTATCCCTCGAGGCGCTGGGCGTTTTTGCCCTCGCGCTGAAATTTTCGAAACTCATTTCCGGGCTGATCGGCGAGCCTTTCAACCGTGCCTACGGCGCGTTTCGCTTCACGATGATGGGCCTGCCCGATGCAGCAGCAGTGCAAGCGCGCATCGTGCGGTGTATCGCTGCCCTGCTTTGTTTTGTCGGGCTCGGCTTGGTTTACTTCACCGGCGACGTGTTGCACTTGATGTCCAACCCGCAATACTGGCCGGCAGCCGATCTGATGCCCTTGCTGGTCCTCGCGGCAATCGCGCAATTGTTGAACTATCCGGCGCAAACAGGCATTCTCTTCAATAAGTCTACGGGTGAGCTGTTCAAGATCAGCGTCGTGCAAGCGATATTCGCCGTCCTTGTGGGCTTCGTTTTGCTGTGGAAGTTCGGGCTGCAGGGCGCCTGTTTGGCAGCGTTCTTGAGTTCCGTTCTGGGCGTGGTGCTGACGCATCGCATTTCGCAGCGCTACTTCTACGTCGCCTACGAGTACCGCCGGCTTGGCGTCATGACTGCTATCGCACTGGGGTTCTATGCCGCTTCGCTTGCCTTGGCATGGCTACCCTTGGCCTACGGCGTGGCAGCCAAGCTTGCGCTCTTGGGGCTGTTCGTCTGGATGCTGCTGAATTCCTCAGCGTTCGATGCGCAGGAACGTGCGTGGGTCAGGCAAGCGTGGTTCGGTGTATGGAGCAAGCTGTTTGGCCTGCGCCCGGCCTTGAGGGACGGTTCGTGACCGCGGTGCTGCCCATCGGCCTGTTCCTGGTGGCACTGTTCGTGGCCCCCCAGTTGTGGGTCCCTGGGCTCCTGGGCTGGCCCGTCGACTACATGATTTACCCGCTCTGGCTGCTCGTGCTGATGCTGCGCGGGCGCGCCTCAGAGGTGTTCAAGTTCAAGGCTCAGGACTGGTTCTTCGTCGCCATGCTGGCCTGGGTCGTCCTGGGCAGTGTAATCAAAGGGCCCGCCGCACGATTCACCGACATCCTGCTCGACTACGCGAAGTGGTTCTTCCTCTATCGAATGACCGCCGCCAGCATCGAGTCTCCCGAGCGGCTTCGACAGGTCGGCTGGCTCATCCTGCTCTGTGCCGGGCTGATTTCAGTCGAGGCCATTCAGCATTTGGGCAGTAGCGACGGGCTGGGGTGGGCCGGACAGTCACATGCCTGGATCAACGAAGGCGCCAAGGAGATCGGCATTGAAAACCGCACGCGATGGGTCGGCATCTTCGACGGCCCCGGCGTGTTCTGCGTCATGTTCACTGTCGCCCTGCCGTTTGCCACCCAGTTCCTCGCCTCGGCCTACGCGGTTCCGATGCGCCTGGTTGTCCTGGGCACCTTTGTGCCACTGCTGGGCATGGCGATCTTCAGTACGGGCTCGCGAGGCGGCTACCTGACCGCGATCGCGATCCTGGGATTCTGGATTCTTGCGCGCTTCAAGGTCAGCTTCGGCAAGCTCGTTCTCGCTGGAATCGTCGCGGCAGCCGGATTGATGTTGGGCCCGGCTTACCTGACAGCGACCAAGGACTCCAACAAATCCGCCCAAGGCCGTGTCGAGATGTGGGCCGAAGGAATCGAGATGGTTCAGCAAAACCCGGTGCTGGGCATCGGCAAGGGCAAATTCGTCGCCTATACGGGCAAGCTGATCGCTCACAACTCGGGTATCGAGGTCATGGGCGAGACCGGATTCGTCGGCCTGCTCTTATGGTTCGGCATCACCTACACGGGGATGAAGAATCTGATCCGGCGCTACGCCGAATCGCCGGACCCGCGCGAACAGGAGCTGTTGCTCGCGATCGGCCTGTGCGTGATCGGCTACTTCGTCAGCTCATTGTTCGTCACACTGGAGTACGAGACCCTCTATTTCGTCCTCGGCCTGACGGCAAGCGTTCAGAATTGGGCAACGACTCCAGCGACTTTTACGAAACGCGACTTCAAGATCATGGCTGCGATCGCCGGCGGATTCTTCGTCTTCATCAAGCTCTTCGTCATGGCGTACTAGCGGGGCCTTGCAGCGGCGCGCGCGAATCGAGGTCGCTCTTGTCTGGCTGTATGGGCTTGCGCAGTCCGGGTGTCGGCCGGGGCCGGATGCGATTCCACACGGGGTCCTGGCCGAACCGGACGAAAAAGGTCGACAGGAATTTCTGGTTGTCCTTCGCCAGTGCTTGCAACAGCGTCGGCTCGAAGCGGTTTGCAGCGCTGAGGTCTTCCGTTCGATACCCCATGAGCTGCAGCAGCGTCGGGAATACGTTGAACAAGCTGGCCTGCCCGTGGTTGATCTGGGCTGCTGCGCGCAACATCTCGAGCGTCGCCGGCTCTTGGGTGAGCACGGCCAGCGGAACGATTCCTTCCCCGGGCGCCGCCGGCCCGAAGCTGCAGTGCGTGCCGAAGCCGGGACGGCCGTCTTCGTGGAAATCCTGGCCGTGATCCGACGTGTAGACGATGACCGTGTCGTTCAGCGCACGCCCCGCAAGCAGTACGTCGAAGAAGCTGCTGGTATTCCAGGCTATGCAGTTCCTGTAGGAATTGGTGAAGAGCAGGCGCGCTCGCACGTCGTCCGCTTCCGCGGTCGGCCTCGAGGGCCGCTGGGCGCTCTCGGTGCCGAAGTAGGTCTGACGCATCGTCGGTGTGAACAGTGCCCTGTCGGCGGGATACTTGCCCTCGTACGGGAAGTGGCAACCCATCTTGTTGAGGTAGATGAAGTGTTGGCCGGGTTCATCGATGGTCTGGCGCAGACGGCGCGCGATTTCCGTGTCTCTGTCCTTTGTCGCCGTTCCCGAATCCAACTGGATGAAGCGGTCGATGTGCGAAAGCTCCTGCTCGTCCATCAAGTTCTGCAGTCTGCCGCCATGGCGCTGTGCGTCCAGATACGAGGTCGTGTAGCCGGCCTTCTTGGCGTACTGCCAAAGGGACGGATTGACTTTCAGGTCGCGCAGATGGTTCGCCCGGGTCACGCCGAAGCGCAAACTGGCGTTCGATTCAGCGGAGCAGTTTGCTTGTGAAGACGCCAGGCCGAAATTGACCAGCGCACTGCCGGCCTGCGCCAGGCCGGTGCGCACACCCGAACCATGGTTGATGTCGACGTAGTCGCCGCGAATGCTTTCATCCATGATCATGATGACATTGCGCAGTGGCGCTCGCCCAGGGTGCTCGATGGCCACTGCCTGTCGCGGCGGGATCTCGGGCACGACAAGTCTCTCGGCCGCCAGAAGGGTCGCAAAGCCCAGCGGCGTGAATTGCGCAGGAAGCCCATTCGAACCCATTCCGCCGCGGGCATATAGAACCAGGCAGATCGCGAGGATGGGCAGAAGCTGCACTGCGCTTGTATGTCGCAGCCAGCTCAGCGCTCGATGTCTTTCGGCAGACGACGCAAACGGCGGGAGGTTCAGCGCCACAGCACCCAGCGCCGACCACAGCGCCGCGGACATTAAGAAGCGCCCGTAGAAGCGCGCCACCTCGTCACTGAAACCAATCAATCCGATCAATCGCTCGAAATCGTTGAGAGACAGTGGCGCCGCCGTGATGAGTTGGAAGCTCAGGCTGAAAACGCTGCTTGCCATCAGGACCAGGGTCCACAGCAGCCGAATTCTTCGCTTCGGGCTGAATGCAACGCAGGCCAATGCAAGAAGTGCCATGACCCAAATGACCGCAAACACGGCGAGCGCCGGTTGCAGGCCGATTTCCCTGACGCGCTCTGCCACGCCATGGTTGGTCACGTAAATGAACAGCGCGAGCAGCGCCAACTTGACCGCCAGAAGCCATCGCGCCCGATGCGGCGTCAAACGAATCCGTGCAATCACAATCAAACCTCCTAGCGCCTTTCCTGCGAAGCGCGGTCGATTGTGTTCGAGCGAAAGGTCTGCCTAGCGCAGCGCAGCGCAACCAGGATTCACTTGCGTGACGTTGTGCCAATCCAGCCTTGCTTATTCGCAGGGCGGCGCCTCGCTACAGCACGACGCCATCCATAGAATCGACCCGTGCGGTAGAGCGCGAATTCAGGGCCTGCACTCGCAATCGCCATGAACATGCTTGGTTCGACGGGTGCTCGGTCGAACTTGCGGCGTGGTCCCATTTGATTTCCAGGCTCGGCCCCTTTCATTCCCGACAGCTCGCTGGATCTGACCGGTACTCGGAGTTCTCATGAAAGGCAAGAAGGCCCTGTTGGGGGAGGTTTGGGGCACTTCGGGTCTCGCAGCAGCGACCCTGAAAACTAGGCCATGCGGCTCGCGCCGGCTTCTCGTCTTGGCCTATCACCGTATCTTGGATATTCGCGACGAGGACACCTACCCCGGCGACCCGGAATTGGTCAGCGCAAGCCTTGCCGACTTCGAAAAGCAAATGCGTTTCGTGCGCGACCACTTCACACCGCTGAGTCTTGCCGAAGTGCTGGCGGCTCTGGACAATGGCAAGCCGCTTCCGCGTCGAAGCCTGGTGGTGACGTTCGACGACGGACACGCCGACAACTACACGCATGCGTTTCCCGTGCTCAAGTCTCTCGGCGTGCCCGCGACGATTTTTCTGTCGACGGCCTACATCGACGCTCCGCAGACGCCGTTCTGGTTCGACCGGGTCGCGGAGTTGTTTTTCTTTGCCCCCGGCGGCACGCTCATCCTGCAGACACTTGACCACACGGTGACGCTCGGCAGCGTCGCCTCCCGAAGGCATGAGACCGACCACCTTCTGCGCCGGCTCAAGCTCGAGCCCAACACCAGACGCCTTGCGACGCTCGCGGAATTGGAGGATTTGCTTGCGCCGCACGTCCCCGCGGGCAATGCCACCCGGCGCAGTGCGATGAGCTGGGACGAAGTGCGCGAGATGGCCGATGCGGGAATCGAGTTCGGCTCGCACACCGTCACGCACCCGATTCTTTCGCGTCTCGACGAAGCAGATATCCTGCGAGAGCTGTCGGTCTCCCGGGAGCGTATCCGCGCGTGCACCGGGCAGCGCGTCGAGACGCTGGCCTATCCCATCGGAAAGATCGGTGCCTATGACGAGCGCACGATCGGCGCCGCCAAGGCTTGTGGCTACCGTCTCGGCCTGTCTTACGAAACCGGCATCAATCGACACCTGGGCACCGAGCTGTTCGAACTGCGCCGGCTCGCCGTGGAGCGCTACGTGAGCTTTGGACACTTCAAGGCAATGCTGAGTTTGCCCGAAGTCTTCGCCTGATGACCACGGCGACCGGTGGGGCGGTTCCAGCGGCGTACTGGAACATACACATTACCGGCGGCTGGATGTACCTGCTGCCACCGCTTGTCGAACGAAGGGTGCTGTGCATCAGTTCGATGCGACCTTCAGCGTCGGCAAGTCAAGCCCGCTTGTTTGGCGAGCTGACCCTGCTGCATGACTCACACCTCAGCGGCATCCCCAGCGTGCAGGATCTGGAAAGCTGCGGCGGTACAGGATTGCGCTGGCGCAGCGTCGATAGTCTTCTCGACGCGACAGGATCGGAGCAGTCGCGCTTCGACGGCTTGGTGATCCACGACCCTGAGGGGGCCGTCATGCACGGCGGCAACTGGCCGCGCATTCTCGAGTTATTGCGGCGACTTCCCGCCTTGCTGCGACCTGGCGCGTTCGTCTACCTGGGCGTACCCAATCGAAGATCTTTGCCTCGGATCGTGGCGTCGGTGACGGGGCGAGGCAAGACGCCCACGCTTGCCCTGGTGTCGATCGCCACGCTGCAGCAGGCCTTGGGCAGCGCCGGATTTGACGTCATCCGGACTCATGCGTACCTGACTTGGGGCCCGAGACTGGCCGAGGTCATTCCGCGGCGCGGCTACCGTGCGAGCAAGAATCGGGAAAAGCTGGCCGAACGCGTCAAGGAACTCGTCTATGGCCGTATCGGTTCGCGCAGGCTGGCTCCCGCATACGGAATCCTGGCATTTGCGAGCCACGCTGCGCCGAGCACGCTCGACATGGTCCTGGAGCAAGTCAGCCGGGCACCCTACTACGAGGGGGTCGCCGCGCCGGTGGTCAAGAACTACTTGCTGTTTCCCGGCAGCAAGGCGATTGTCACCCTCGGACCCGAGGGGAAAGAGGACGGCGATGTGGTCGCCGTCATGACCTCTGACGCCCTGGCGATCGAGCGCCGCGGCGTGGAAACGGCAGTCCTGTCCGAATTGGCGGGATTGCCGAAGCGCTTGGCTCAGGCCATCCCCCGGCCTTTGGACCACTTGGTCATCGGCAAGACGCACTGCTACATGCTCAATCGATTGCCCGGCGTGACACTGGACCTCGAATCCGACGCACTCGAACAAGTGACAGACCAGGCCATGGGCTTCGTGATCGACTTGCATCGCGCATCGTCGCAGCCGGTGACGACCGATGAGTCGAGCTACCAAGAGCTGTTCTGGTCCCTGGTCCAAGCTGTTCAAGCGCAACTCCCGTGGCTCGCCGCTGAGCTGCAAGCGTGGGACGCTCCATTGCGCGCTTGCGTCATGGGCAGTGTGTTTCCGACCGTTCGGATGCACGGCGACTACAAGATCGAGAACGTGATGTACGACCAGAAGCTGCGCAAGCTCACCGGCGTCATCGACTGGGAACTGGCGCGCCACCCTGGTTTGCCCCTGCTCGACCCGCTGTATCTGCTCATCTACAACCGGCAGATCCGGGGTGAGGACGGCTATGAATGCGTGGAGAACTTTCTGTGCCCCGAGCGGCGTACGGCCTTGGAGCGTGCGCTGCTGCAGCGCTACATCGCCAGCATGGGCATCGTCGAGAACTTGGTGCCCGCCCTGTGCGCCATGTTCGTCGCGCATCACTTCGGGTTTCGATTGCACTTTCATTCCGAGGTGTCCGTCCCTGAAAAGCTGCACAGGATTGTGCGGGCCACCGGGCAATTGCTGGAGCGGTCCGCGGCCCGGATGGGCACCCTGCCCGATGCCATAGCCGTGAAGTAGTTTGTACCGGCCACCCGTGCCCATGCATGCCGGTCGGGTCAACCTGCTGCAGCAGCGTGGAATTCGGCCGGATCGCCGCAGCGAAGCACCCCAACCCCCTCGAATCGGTGGATTTGCACATCGGCCGCGGATCCTATATTGCCGCACCGGCGGATATCGCCCTCTGAAAATCGACATGTTCCAATCATTCAAACGGCTCAGCCTTGCCATCGTGTTGGTCGTCATGAGCGCATGCGGGGGAGGCGGCTCAGCGGACAGCGGTGGGCAGACGGCCAGCGCCAGCCCTCCAGCAGACACGGCTGCGCCAACGGTCAGCATCAGCAGCCCCTCGACAGATACCGTCGAACCCTCGGCCGACACCAGCCCGCCAGCAGACTCCGCTGCGCCGTCGGTCGACACCCTCCCGCCGCCAGACACCGCTGCGCCGACAGTGAGCACAACGCGCCCCAGCGGCGATGGCACCTATGTCAGCCGCAGCGCCAGCCTGAGCGTCGCTGGAACGGCAAGCGACGACGTCGGCGTGACCCAAGTACAGTGGAGCAACAACCGCGGCGGCAGCGGCAGCGCCACCCTGGGTGGCAGCGCGACTGCCGCAACCTGGGCGTCGGCCTCCGTCGCCCTGAGCCCGGGCAGCAACACGGTGACGATCAGCGCGCGAGACGCGGCGGGCAACACCGGCAGCAGTTCTATCATCGTCACCTATCTCCCGACCTATTACGTCGACGCCAATGCTGCCGATGACAGCGGCAATGGTTCTCTCAGCCGGCCCAAGAAGTACATTGGCAGCGGCGCTGCACTGATGTCGAGTTCGGGCGGTGACACGCTCATCGTCAAGGCTGGCACCTATAGCAACCCCTTGGACGCCATCGGCAAGCTCGTCTCCGGCAAGGCCGGTGCCTGGAACATCATCAGGGCCGAAGTCGACGGTACGGTCACCATCACGGCGCCGCTGAACATTCCGCTGGGCGATCACTACTTGCAGTTCGAGGGCCTGAAATGGGAGGGTCCCACCGAGAAGGGAATCAACGGCCGCTTCGTGAAGATGCTGCGCTGTGCCTTCAAGGACGGCCCCGCCACGGGCAATACGGTGGTGCTGGGTATCGGAACGAGCAATGCAACGCCGGGGGCGCAATACATTCTTGTGGAGGACTCCTATGTCTATGGCGCCGGCGGGCGCTACAAGATCCTCGTCTATAACTCCGACAAGGTGATCCTGCGCCGCATCGTCGCGCGCCACCAAGACGGCTGGAGCGATACCAAGGGCGATCCGCAGGCCGTCGTCAGCCTGTACAAC
>JBAQUQ010000168.1:0-10364 GCA_049297615.1 Burkholderiaceae bacterium | reverse complement strand
GCTCGAAGCGCTCGCCGGCACAGCCGGGGCGCTGGCGCCGGGCGCCGCGTCGAGCGAACTGGTGCCCGTGCTGGCCGACGGCACGCTCGACCCGACACCCTTGATCACCCGTCTGGCCGATCTGGATGGGCAAGGCGATGCACGCCATGGTGCGGCGCTGTTCCACCACGCGATCGCCGACGGACTCGCGCGCTGGGTCATCGCCGCCGCCGAATCGACCCGCGTGCGCAGCGTCGCGCTGGCGGGAGGTTGCTTCCTGAACGCCTTGCTGAGCGCGCTGCTCGTGGCGCGCCTCGCGGCACAAGGGATCCGCGTGCTCGAGGCGCGCCAGGCACCGCCCAACGACGGCGGCGTCGCGCTCGGCCAGGCGTGGGTCGCGATCTGCAGGACGCGGCAACCCGCCCCCTCACCCCCAACCCTCTCCTCCGCACACAGGGGAGAGGGAACCGTATCCACTCCCTCTCCCGCAAGCGGGAGAGGGCGGGGGTGAGGGCGGCCCCGGGGGACTGAACGATGTGCCTGGCGATTCCGGTGCGCGTGGTCGAGTTGCTCGCTGAGGCAAAGGCGCTCGTCGACCTGGACGGCATCCGCAAGCAGATCTCGCTCGCCCTCGTCGACGATGTACGCGCGGGCGACTACGTGATCCTGCATGTCGGTTACGCGCTGGCGAAGCTCGATCCCGAAGAAGCGCAGCGCACGCTCGCCCTGTTCGCCGCCCTGCCTGCGGAGCAGGGCACATGAAATACATCGACGAGTTCCGCGACGCCGGGCTCGCGCGCAACATCGCCGCGAACATCGCCGCCGAAGCGGATGCGCAGCGCCGCTACCACCTGATGGAGTTCTGCGGCGGCCACACGCACGCGATTTCGCGCTACGGCGTCGCCGAACTGTTGCCGCCTTCGGTGCGTTTGATCCATGGGCCCGGCTGCCCGGTGTGCGTGCTGCCGATCGGGCGCGTCGACCTCGCGATCGAACTCGCCCTCGGCCACGGCGTGATCCTCGCCACCTATGGCGACTGCCTGCGAATTCCGGCCTCCGGCGGCCTGTCCCTGCTCAAAGCCAAGGCGCGCGGCGCCGATGTGCGCATGGTGTATTCGCCGGCCGATGCGCTCGGGATTGCGCAGGCCCAACCCGGCCGCGAAGTCGTCTTCTTCGCGATCGGCTTCGAGACGACGACACCGCCCACTGCCCTTGTCATCAAGGAGGCGGCACGCCTGGGTCTGGACAACTTCAGCGTCGTCTGCAATCACGTGCTGACGCCCGCGGCGATCGGCAACATCCTCGAGTCGCCCGAGGTGCGCAAGCTCGGCACGCTGCAGCTCGACGGCTTCATCGGCCCGGCGCATGTGTCGACGATCATCGGCAGCGGCCCCTACGAGTTCTTCGCCGAGGAATACCGCAAGCCGGTCGTGATCGCCGGCTTCGAGCCGCTCGACGTGATGCAGGCATTGCTGATGCTGGTGCGCCAGATCAACGAAGGCCGCGCCGAGGTCGAGAATGAATTCACCCGCGCCGTCACTCGCGAAGGCAACCTGAAGGCGCAGGCCCTCGTGTCCGAGGTGTTCGAACTGCGACGCTCGTTCGAATGGCGCGGCCTGGGCCAGGTGCCGTACAGCGCGTTGCGCATCCGCGAGGGCTTCGCCGCGTTCGACGCCGAGCGGCGCTTCAGGCTCGAAAGCCGCTGCGTCGCAGACAACAAGGCGTGCGAATGCGGCGCGATCCTGCGCGGCGTGAAGCAGCCGCGCGACTGCAAGGTGTTCGGCACGGTGTGCACCCCGGACAACCCGATCGGCTCGTGCATGGTCTCCTCCGAGGGCGCGTGTGCGGCGTACTACAGCTACGGGCGGTTCCGCGAGATTCCCATCGTGGCGGTGGCATGAGTGAGGTTCGCACCGGCTACGTTCGGCCGCTGGACATCAAGGCCGGCCGCGTCGACATGTCGCACGGCTCGGGCGGCCGCGCAATGACGCAATTGATCGAGGACTTGTTCGCTGCGGCCTTCGACAATCAATGGCTCGCGCAGCGCAACGACGCGGCCCTGCTGCCGCGCCCCGACGGGCGCATCGTGATGGCCACCGACTGCCATGTGGTCTCGCCGCTGTTCTTTCCCGGTGGCGACATCGGCTGCCTGTCGGTGCACGGAACGATCAACGACGTCGCGATGGCCGGCGCGCAGCCGCTGTGGCTGGCCGCGGGTTTCATCCTCGAAGAGGGCTTCGCCCTGGCCGACCTGAAGCGCATCGTCGATTCGATGGCGCGTGCCGCGCGCGAAGCGGGTGTGCCCATCGTCACCGGTGACACCAAGGTTGTCGAGGCGGGCAAGGGCGACGGGGTATTCATCACGACCACGGGTGTCGGCGTCGTGGCGCCGGGTCTTCAGATATCGGGCGAGCGCGCACGGCCGGGCGACCGCATCGTCGTCTCGGGGAGTGTGGGCGAGCACGGCATGGCGGTGATGTCGATGCGCGAGTCGCTCGCCTTCGGCACCGATCTGCGTTCCGACACCGCCGCCCTGCACGGCCTGGTCGCGGCGATGCTCGGTGCCGTTCCCGAACTGCGCGTGCTGCGCGACCCGACGCGCGGCGGTCTGGCGACGGCGCTGAACGAAATCGCCGCGCAGTCGCGCGTGGGCATGCTGATCGACGAGGCGGCCGTGCCGGTGCAACGCCAGGTCGCGGCGGCGTGCGAGTTCCTCGGCCTCGATCCGCTCTACGTCGCCAACGAAGGCAAGCTGGTCGCGATCGTTCCACCTGAACATGCTGCTAGCCTGCTCGACGCGATGCGCGCCCACCCGCTTGGCGTTGACGCCGCCCTGATCGGCGAGGTGATCGCCGACCCGCAGCACTTCGTGCAGATGCGCACTCGCCTGGGCGGCAAGCGCATCGTCGACTGGCTCACCGGCGATCAATTGCCGCGCATCTGTTGAGCATGCGCTGAGCAAGCGCCGAGCGAGGTCCTTGATGCGCATCCTGTTCCTGACGCGCGGCTTCAACAGCCTGACGCAGCGCCTGTACCTCGAACTCACGGCGCTTCGCCACGAAGTGTCGGTCGAATTCGACATCTCGGAGGCGGTGACGATCGAAGCGGTGGCGCTGTTCCGGCCCGACCTGATCGTCGCGCCCTTCCTGAAGCGCGCCATTCCCGAGGTGGTATGGCGCAGCACCGTGTGCCTGGTCGTGCACCCGGGAATCGCCGGCGACCGCGGTGCGTCGGCGCTCGACTGGGCGATCATGGACGGCGAAACCGAATGGGGCGTCACCGTGCTGCAGGCCGATGCCGAGATGGACGCCGGCCCGGTGTGGGCGAGCGAGACCTTTGCGATGCGCGGCGCCACCAAGGCCAGCCTGTACCGCAATGAGGTCACCGAAGCCGCATCGCGCGCCGTGCTCAGCGCCGTGCGTCGATTCAGCGACTGCCCTGCAGGCACGCCGGCCGTCGGCACAGGCGGTGCGCGCGGGCGCTGGCGGCCGCTGCTGCGGCAAGACGAGCGCCGCATCGACTGGCAGGGTGACGCTTCGCAGAGCGTGCTGCGCAAGATCCGCGCGGCCGACGGCGCGCCGGGCGTGCTCGACAGCCTGTTCGGCACACCTTGCCATCTGTACGACGCGCATGCCCAGACGCTGGAGCACGATCACGAGCCCGGCCGCGTGATCGCCCGGCGCCATGAGGCGGTGTTGCTCGCGACGCTGGACGGCGCGGTCTGGATCGGCCATGTGCGGCGCGCTGACCACGAGCGCAGCTTCAAGCTGCCCACAGCGCTGGCCTTCCCGGTGGAGACGCGAAACCTGGCCGAGTGGCCGCTCGCCATCGACGCGCCCGAGGGTGTATCGGGCTGGCAGGAGATCCGCTACGAGGCGCGAGACGGCGTCGGCGCGCTGCACTTCCCCTTCTACAACGGCGCGATGAGCACGGCGCAATGCGAGCGCCTGAACGCGGCCCTGCGTTTCGCGCTGGCCCAGCCGCCGCGCGTGCTGGTGCTCTACGGCGGACCCGATTTCTGGTCGAACGGAATCCACCTCAACGTCATCGAAGCCGCCGCCAGCCCGGCCGACGAATCATGGCGCAACATGAATGCGATCGACGACCTGGCGCGCACCCTGATCGAAGCGACGGATCGTTTCATCGTCGCCGCTTTGCAAGGCAACGCCGGCGCCGGCGGAGTTTTTCTGGGGCTCGCCGCCGACCAGGTCTGGGCCAGGCGCAGCAGCGTGCTGAACCCGCATTACAAGAACATGGGCAACCTGTACGGCTCGGAATACTGGACCTATTCGTTGCCGCGCAGGCTGAAGCGAAGTTCCCGCGGGACACCGGCCGACGTGATGGCGCATCGCCTGCCGATGTCGGCGGCCCAGGCGGCCGAGCTGGGCCTGGTCGACGCCGTCTTCGGCGAGAGTGCACAGCAGTTCGCCAGTGAGGTGCAGGTGCGCGCCGCTGTGCTGGCCGCGAGCGCGGAGCTGCCAGCGCTGCTGCTCGCGAAATGCCAACAACGCGAAGCCGACGAGGCACGCAAGCCGCTCGCCGCCTACCGCGACGAAGAACTCACGCGAATGCACCGCAACTTCTACGGCTTCGACCCGAGCTATCACATCGCGCGCTCGAACTTCGTGCGACGCGTCGCGCCGTCGTGGACGCCGCGCCATCTGGCGATTCATCGCTGGCTGAGCGGGCGCAGCTGAGTGCCGGCCCACCCGATAGGCAAATCGTCATCCCGGCGCAGCGTCGCCCCGTGCCCGGCACGGGAGCCGGGATCCAGCGCTTGAAGGACAAGGATTGTCATGAAACTGCCGCTCAGCATCTCATTCAGCATCACCATCACCATCACCAGCATCGCCCTCGCCGCCAGCGCGATCGCCGGCCCCGCCGAAGACCTGATCGCGGCGAACAAGTGCAACAAGTGCCACACCGCGAAGACGACGAAGAAGGGCCCGTCGTTCGCGTCGATCGCCGAGAAATACAAAGGCCAGGCCGACGCACCCGCCAAACTGGCCGAGCTGCTCAAGACCGGCGGAACCGACGACCACGACAAGGTCGCCGCGAGCGACGCCGACCTGAGGGCGATCGCCGCGTTCGTGCTTGCGGCGAAGTAGCGTTGCAGGGGTCGCCCACCCGAAACCGGTCCAAAATACGGCGCCGAGTCTGCGACATGCCCGCCTTCGACAAACACGACCTCCGCAATCAGCCAGCCTACACGCTGGCCGAGGCCGCCCGCTACCTCAAGGTCGCGAGCGCCACGCTGCGCGCGTGGGCCGTGGGGCGCCACTATCCCAAGGAGCAAGGTGTCGGGCATTTCAGGCCGCTGATCCACCCACCGGAAACGCAGCCGCCGATCCTCTCGTTCTGGAACTTGATCGAAGCCCATGTGCTGCGCTCGCTACGCGCCGAACATGGCGTCTCGATCCGGGCATTGCGGCAGGCGCTGGCTTACGCCGAGAAGACACTGGCGGTCAGACGCTTGTTGCTGAGCCAGGAGCTGCGCACGCATGGCGGCAAGGTGCTGCTGGACAGGTACGGAGAGCTGATCGACCTCTCGGCATCGGGCCAGCTCGCCATGCGCAGGATGTTCGAGGCGCACCTCGAGCGCGTGGAATGGGACGAATGGCATTTTCCGGTACGTCTGTATCCATTCACCAGCAGCCACGTCCCACAGAGCCGGCGACCGATCGCCATCGATCCCAACGTCGCCTTTGGGCGGCCGGTGGTCTTGCGCATGGGTATCTCGACGCACGCTATCGCGCAGCGCGTCGATGCGGGCGAGTCGGTTGCGGAGCTGGCGCTCGATTACGAACTCACGCCCCCGGAAGTCGAGGAGGCGGTGCTCTATGAGCGCGCCGCTTGAGCCGGGTCTACTTCACTGACCGCGATCTCGGAAAGCAGTTTCCCGGAATTCTCGCCGCCGCCGGTTTGCGCGTCGAACGTGCCGCAGACCATTTCGAGCACGACACGCCAGACGCGCAATGGCTCGAAACGGTGGGCCGGCGCGGAGGGGTCGGTGCTTGTGGTCATCGGACAGTTGCCCTACCCGCAACTCGCACGCCATTTCGTCGCGACGCTGCCGAGGATCGAAGCCTTCCTCGCCGCGCACGAGCCGCCATTCATCGCCAAGGTCTATCGTCCGGCGCCGGCTGAACTCGCGAAGAATTCAGACGCACAGGGCAGCGTGGCCCTTTGGTATCCGCGTTGACCGGCCATCGGGCGGGCGTTGCCGCGGCCGCGACCGATCAGGCCCAAAACGCGATCGTGCTCATTGAATGCACGACACTGCAAGCCATGGCCACCAATAGGAACAAGCCCGGCAACAGCGCCGCCACCGTCGGCTACGAAGCCCAGTGCTGGGCAATGGCTGAGGCCATGCGTGGACTCGGAGTCGCCTGAGCATGGACCATGCAACTCACAACAGAATCGTCTCCTTCATCTGGGGCATCGCCGATGATGTGCTGCGCGACCTCTTCAAGCGCGGCAAGTACCCGGACGTGATCCTTCCAATGTGCGTCATCCGGCGAATGGACGCGGTGCTCGAGCCGACCAAAGTGGCTGTGCTCGACACCAAGAAGATGCTCGACACGGCTCGCATCACTGAGCAGCGCGCCGCGCTCTGCGATGCCGCAGGCCAGGCTTCTACAACACCTCGAAGTTCACCTTGCGCGACCTGAAGTCGCGCGGCAGCCAGCAGCAACTGCTCGCAGACTTCGAGGACTATCTCAACGGCTTCTCGCCGAACGTCCAGGACATCATCGAGAACTTCAAATTCCGCAATCAACTTCAGACACTGTCCAAAGCCGACGCGATCGGAACACTGATCAACAAGTTTCTCGATCCGGAGATCGACCTCTCGCCAGCGGGGGTCGACAACCATTCGATGGGCACGGTCTTCGAAGAGCTGGTCCGCAAGTTCAACGAAGACAACAACGAGGAAGCGGGAGAACACTGGACGCCACGCGACGCGGTTCGACTGATGGCGAACCTCGTGTTCCTGCCCATCGAAGGGCAAATTAAATCCGGCACCTATCTGCTCTACGACTGCGCCTGCGGCACCGGCGGCATGCTCACGGTGGCGGAGGAGACGCTCACTGCAATTGCCGCTAAGCGCAACCAGCAGGTCAGGAGCCTGCTCTACGGCCAGGAGATCAACCCCGAGACCTATGCCGTCTGCAAGGCCGACATGCTGCTCAAGGGCGAGGGCGAGAGCGCGGACCACATCGTCGGCGGTGCCGAATGGTCCACGCTCTCGCACGACGCCTTCCCCGCCCAGGAGTTCGACTTCATGCTCGCCAATCCGCCCTACGGCAAGAGCTGGAAGAAGGACCTGGAGGCGATGGGCGGCAAGGACGGCATGCGCGACCCGCGCTTCAAGGTGATGCACAAGGGCGAAGAGCTGTCGCTCGTCACCCGCTCGAGCGACGGCCAGATGCTCTTCCTCGCCAACATGGCGTCGAAGATGAACGGCAAGTCGGCGCTCGGTAGCCGCATCGCCGAGGTGCACAACGGCAGTTCGCTGTTCACCGGTGACGCCGGCCAGGGCGAGAGCAACATCCGACGCTGGCTGATCGAGAACGATTGGCTCGAAGCGATCGTCGCGCTGCCGCTCAACCTCTTCTACAACACCGGCATCGCCACCTACATCTGGGTGTTGTCCAACCGCAAGCCCGTGCACCGCAGGGGCCAGGTGCAGCTCATCGACGCGAGCCAATGGTTCAAGCCGCTGCGCAAGAACCTCGGCAAGAAGAATTGCGAGCTTGCGCCCGAGGACATCGGTCGCATCAGCCGCACCTTTCTCGAGTTAAGGAAACGCCCGAGTCGAAGATCTTCCCCAACGCCGCCTTCGGCTACTGGAAGGTCACGGTCGAGCGCCCGCTGCGGCTGCACAGCCAGCTTACTCACAGGGCGATCGAGACGCTGCGCTTCAACTCCGGCGACGAGGACTTGCGCTCCGCGCTCTACGAGGAGTTCGGCGATGACCTCTTCAGGGATTTCGCCAAAATCTCCGTCGCGCTGGAGAAGCGACTTGCCGACTGGGGCAGCGACGGCAACGACGAAAGCGAAGGCGAAGACGACGAGGGCGGCGCCAAGAAGGGCCTGCCCGAGAAAAAGAAGAGGAAGCTGCTCGACGCCAAGACCTGGGAGCGCGACGGACGCCTGATCGAAGGTGCCACCCGGCTGCGCGATGCCGTGGGCGACGCGCTCTTCGAGGACTACAACGTCTTCCGCGACCGCGTGGACGCCGCGCTGAAGAAAGCCGACGTCAAGCTCGCCGCTGCTGACCTGAAGGTGATCCTCAACGCCGTGAGCTGGCGCGTCGAGACCGCACCGCCCGTCATCGCCAAGGTGCACAAACCCGGCAAGGCCAAGGCCGACCCGTTGCGCGGACTCTATGAGTCCACCATGGACGGCAGGCCCGCGATCGTCGAGTACGAGCCCGACGCCGACCTGCGCGACACCGAGCAGGTGCCGCTGCTTGAAGCCGGCGGCGTCGAGGCCTTCGTCCGCCGCGAGGTGCTGCCGTACACGCCCGACGCATGGATCAAGGAAGACGCCGCCAAGATCGGCTACGAGGTCAGCTTCACGCGGCACTTCTACAAGCCGCAGACGCTGCGCACGCTGGAAGAGATCGGCGCCGACATCCTGGCCATCGAAAAGGAGGCCGAGGGGCTGCTCGATGGTTTGTTGATGGGAGGCACCCGGCCGTGAGAAAGAGCGCTCGGCCGAAAACGAAGAGCGCCGGGCTCGAGGCTGTGTCGCCGGCCGACGACGCCTTCGCTGAAGTCGTCAACCTCATCGAGCAGGCGCGCCAGCGCGCCTACCAAGCGGTGAACACCGAACTCGTCGGCCTGTACTGGCAGATCGGAAAATACATCAGCGGCAAGCTCGAAACGGCTCAATGGGGTGAAGGCGTCGTGGACCAACTGGCAGCGCATCTCGCTCGCACGCTGCCGGGGCAGCGCGGATTCACACGCAGAAATCTGTTTCGGATGCGGCAGTTTTTCGAGACCTACAGGGATGAGGAGAAAGTGACACCACTGGTGACACAACTGCCCTGGACCCACAACCTGATCATCCTGACCCAATCGAAACGCCCGGAAGAGCGGGAGTTCTACCTGGGCGCTGCCATCCGTGAGCGCTGGGGCAAGCGTGAGCTGGAAGAGCAGTTCCGGCGCGGCGCCTTCGAACGTGCCGTGCTTACGCCGCCAAAAGTCTCACCAGCGGTGACACAAATTCACGGCCCAGCCGCGGCCGGCCTCTTCAAGGACGCCTACACGGTCGAGTTTCTGAACCTGCCGACCGACCATACCGAGGCCGATCTGCACCGCGGTTTGCTCGGCCAACTGCGCGCCTTCCTCATCGAGCTGGGCCGCGACTTCTGCTTCGTCGGCTCGCAGTTCCCGGTGCAAGTGGGTGGGCGGGATTTCGCGCTCGACCTGCTGTTCTTCCACCGCGGGCTGAACTGCCTGGTGGCCATCGAGCTGAAGGTGGACCGGTTCGAGCCCGAGCACCTGGGCAAGCTGAACTTCTACCTCGAAGCGCTGGACCGCGATGGGCGCAAGCCGCACGAGAACCCCGCTATCGGCCTGCTGCTGTGCGCGTCCAAGGACAGCGAGGTGGTCGAGTACGCGCTGAGCCGCACGCTCTCGCCCGCGCTGGTGGCGCAGTACCAGACCCAGTTGCCGGACAAGCGGCTGCTGGCGGCCAAGCTGCATGAGCTCTATGCGTTGAATGCGCCGGACGCCATGCCGGCGGGGGGTGCGCTCCGTTCGCGAACGAAGAAGGGCGGCAAGAAGTGATTGCCGGGCTCGGGCCGTATGCGGGGTACAAGGACTCCGGCCTCCTGTGGCTGGGACACGTGCCGAAGCATTGGGAAGTTCGACGGATCAAGACCGTTCTGCGAGAGGTTGATCGTCGAAGCTCCACCGGACTGGAGCCATTGCTGTCGCTACGCATGCGAGCGGGTCTCGTGGATCATCATGCCTTGGGTGGCAGGCCAATTCCTCCATCGGCGCTCATAGGCTACAAGCGCGTACTGCCCGGCGAAATCGTGATGAATCGAATGCGCGCTTCGTCCGGGCTGTTCGCTGCCGCGACATCGGACGGACTCGTCAGCCCCGACTACGCGATTTTTCGTCCGATTCACCAGGTGAACGTGCCCTACGCAGTTCAGCTCTTCCGAACACCCGCAATGACGGCGGTCTTCCGACTTGAATCGACGGGACTCGGAACTGGTGAGTCAGGCTTTCTCAGGCTGTATTTGGAGTTGACCCGTTTTCGCGGACACCTCATCCTTATGGAAGAAGGAGTCCGAAATGCCAACACCGAAACCCCCGTATCCGGCGGAATTCCGCCGACAGATGGTCGAACTGGTCCAAGCCGGGCGC
>JBAQUQ010000167.1:0-2390 GCA_049297615.1 Burkholderiaceae bacterium | reverse complement strand
GGGCCGTGACGAAGATCAGGAAGCCGGTGGCGCCGCCGGGGAGCTTGTCGAAAAGGTGTTCCACCCAGTCGGGCCCGTCGACCGCCTGGAACGCGAGGCTGAACACGGTCGCGCCGATCAGCAGGAACATGACGAAACACGCAAGTTTGGTGGTCGCCAGGAGCGACTGACCCGTCTGGCGCAGCGTCAATCGGCGGCGCGCGCCGGCCAGAGCGAGTGCGCCGACAGCGCCCATCGCTCCGCCCTCGGTGGGCGTGGCCACGCCGAGGAAGATCGTGCCGAGCACGAGGAAGATCAGGATCAGTGGCGGCACGAGCACGAAGGCGACACGGCGCGCCAGCGCCGACAGCCAGTTCAGGCGCAATGCGGAATCGATCAGGGCCAGCACGAAGGCCGACAGCACGCCGGCCGCCAGGCCCATCATCACGACTTCGTCGGGCGGCGGCGCGAAGTCGCGCCCGATCGCGAGCAGCAGGGCCGGGTAGTAGCGCAGCAAGGCCCAGCCCGAGGCGATGCTGAGCAGGAGCAACACGAACAGGGAACGGTGGCCGCTGCTGCCGTCGGCTTCACGAAAGGTGCGTGCCTCGAGCGGCAGCGCCGGCAGCCAGCGCGGACGCAGCAGGGCGACGCTCATCACGAAGACCGCGTACAGGCCGATCAGCAGGGCTGCCGGCACGAGAGCGCCGGCGTACATGTCGCCGACGCTGCGCCCGAGTTGGTCGGCCATGACGATCAGCACCAGGGACGGCGGCACGACCTGTGCCAAGCTGCCCGAAGCCGTGATCACGCCGCAGGCGATGCGCTGGTTGTAGCCGTTGCGCAGCATGATCGGCAGCGAGATCAGGCCCATGGAAATCACCGACGCTGCGACCACGCCGGTGGTGGCGGCGAGCAAGGCGCCGACGAAGACGACCGCCAGCGCCAGGCCGCCGCGCACCGGTCCGAACACCTGGCCGATCGTCTCGAGCAAGTCCTCGGCCATTCCCGAGCGTTGCAGGATCAGGCCCATGAAGGTGAAAAACGGGATCGCCAGCAGGACTTCGTTGGCGACGATGCCGAACATGCGCAAGGGCAGGGCCTGCATCAGGGCCGGCGGCACGACCCCCAACTCGACACCGATGAAGCCGAAGGTAATGCCGCAGGCGGCCAGCGCAAACGCCACCGGAACGCCGCTGAGCAGGAACAGCGCCAGCGCCGCGAACATCAGCGGTGCCAGGTGGGGGATGAGCCAGCTCACGAGCCCACCCTCCTGGCCGGCGCGCCACCCATGAACTCGGGCAGGTCGGCCTCGCTCGTGGTGGCGCGTTCACGCCCGCCACGCAGGAAATCGCTTCGCTTGATCAGCTCGGAGATCGCCTGCAGGCCGAGCAGGCCAAAGGCCACCGGGATGCACAGGTAGATCGGCCAGCGAGTCAGGCCGCCGGGGTTGAACGAGGTCTCGCCCGACAGCCAGGCCTGCCAGAAGTGGCGGCCGCCCAGATCGAGCATGAGCACGCAAAACGGCAGCACGAACAGCGCCAATGCGACGACGTCGATCCAGGCCCGCAGGCGCGGCGAGAAGCGCTGCGACACGGCGTCGATGCGCACATGCTCATCGACCATCAGCACATAGCCCGAGGCCAGCAGAAAGGCCGCGCCATAGAGGTACCACTGCACTTCGAGCCAGGCGTTGGAGCTGAGATCGAAAGCCTTGCGCATCGTCGCATTGCCCGCGCTGATGAACACCGAGGCGAGGATGCACCAGATCATGCTGCGCCCGATCCGGCGATTCAGTGCGTCGATGGCGAGCGAGATCCTGAGCAGGGACTGCATGGCATGGTTGGGTGATCGGTGCTGTACCATACCCTGCCTCGGTGATGTGTGCCAGTGTCTGCGGGCCGCCCTGGTTCGCAACCGTCATGGTCGCCCGCGCTGCCGCAGCCCGCGCGGCTGCGCCTTGCCCTCGGTGCACCCCAAGCGACTCGGCCGCCGGCTCGTGCCGGTTTCCAGGGGCGCGTCGAGCCAAACTTCCACAGCCGGACCCATCCCCATCTTGCGCATTCCGTTCAACCCCGCTGCCCGTGGACTCGCATGCCTGATCGTCGGCATGGCCTGGCTGGCGCTGCCCATGCAAGCGCCGGCGCAATCGCCCGTTGTGCCAGCCGCCTCGGCGGCATCCGCCGCCCGCGCCGCTTCGGCAGCGGCGCCACCGCGTGCGCAGGCCTCGGCGCCGCCTCGGGTGACGGTCGATCAAATGAAGCGCGAGATCGACGCCTTGCAGGGCTTGAACGACGGCCGTTTGCCGACCGACCTGTCCTTGCCGACTCTGTTCGAGATCGACCTCGGCGACCCGGCGGCCGTCACCCAGCGCGTCGAGGCCCTGCAGGCGCGCCTGGCGGGCGAGGCTGCGG
>JBAQUQ010000166.1:0-6858 GCA_049297615.1 Burkholderiaceae bacterium | reverse complement strand
GGCCTGCGCGGCGCCGGTGCTGCAGCGGCAGACCCCGGTGGCGCACTCGTCAGCCCGGTTGGCGCGCCGAGGACAGCCAGTGGGATGGGGGCAGGGACCGCAGGTTCGGCGCGAGGCGGCTCGGCTGGGCTCGACTCGACGATCGACGACTGCGCCAGGTTCACGCTCGGTGGGTCGATGAAGACCACGAACTTGCGCGAAATCCGGTTCACGCAGCCCAGCGTGAGCGTGAGGGTCACCACCGGTTCGTCGATCGCCACGTTGCTGGCGATCCGCAGCAGCCTTTCGCCCGCGTTGGCGCTGGGCTCGATGCTGACGCGCAGCGCCTGCGGTGCCAGACGATAGTCTCCCGACAAGACCTCGGCGGCGACGCATTCCGCAACCAGGTCTTCATTGGGTTCAACCCGAACCACGGTCGTGAAGCTCAGGTTCTGGCCCAGAGCGGTCGGGCTGCTCGCTCGGCCGAACCCGAAGGCCAGGGCCGACGCCGCCAAGGACCAGAGCGCGCAGCCGATGGCAATGGAAATCGAAGCTTCGCGCATGCGTCGGGACAGGGCCTGAAAGTTGGGCTCGCGCACTCTAGCATGAAGAATTGCGCCCGAAGGCCATATGCGAGAGGAAGCGCAGCGGCCTGCACCGTGCAATTGCACGCTTTGTGCGAGTCGCCGCAGCTCGGCCGGCCGAAGCGGCGTCGCTCGAGCCGGCGCGGCCATCCGGGCCCGGCAGCGCAGCCGGACGCACCAGTATGATCCATGGGCTCCCGAGCGCCGCCGATCCGCCAGCCATGCACGCCTACTCCGGAACCAAACCCGTCGCCGAGCAACACGCCTTCGACGTCGGCGCCTTGCAAGACTACCTGCGCCGCCACCTGCCTCTGGAGGGCGACGGTTTCGACGCCAGCCTGCACGTCGAACAGTTCAAGGGCGGTCAGTCCAACCCGACCTTCAAGCTGCTCACCCGCGACGCTGCCTACGTGATGCGCGCCAAGCCCGGGCCTGGGGCCAAGCTCCTGCCCTCGGCACATGCGATCGAACGCGAATTCAAGGTGATGCGCGCCCTGCAAGGCAGTGGGGTGCCGGTGCCGCGCATGCACTTGTTGTGCGAAGACGAATCGGTGATCGGCCGGGCGTTTTTCGTCATGGAGTTCGTGCCGGGCCGGGTGCTGTGGGACCAGGCCCTTGCCGATACCGACAAGGCAAGCCGCAGGGCGATTTACGACGAGATGAACCGCGTGATTGCGACCCTGCACGGTGTCGATGTCGCCGCGGCGGGTTTGAGCGATTTCGGCAGGCCCGGCAATTACTTCGAGCGCCAGATTGCCCGCTGGAGCAAGCAGTACGCCGCCTCGATGACCGAGCCCATCGATGCGATGGACCACCTGATGGCCTGGCTGCCGGCCAACATTCCCGACAGCGCGCGCGACCCGACCCAGGTGGGTATCGTGCACGGCGACTATCGGCTGGACAACCTGGTGTTTCACGAAGTGGAGCCGCGCATCGTCGCCGTGCTCGACTGGGAACTCTCCACGCTGGGCCATCCGCTGGCCGATTTCAGCTACCACTGCATGTCATGGCACATCGAACCTGGAACATTTCGCGGCATCGCCGGCCTGGACTTCGCCGCATTGGGCATCCCCGAGGAGCGTGCCTACGTGCGGCGCTACTGCGAACGCACCGGCCGCATCGCACCGGGCGGCGAACCCGACGCCGTGATGGCCGATTGGAATTTCTACCTGGCCTACAACCTGTTCCGCCTGGCGGCCATCTTGCAGGGAATCAAGAGGCGCGTGGTCGACGGCACGGCGGCCAGCGCCCAGGCGCGCAGCTCGGCGGCCGGCGCAGGCCCGCTGGCCGAGATGGGCTGGAAGATCGCCCGGCAGTAGCGGCCAGGCCAAGGCCCGCCCAGGCGGCTTCATTTCAACCAAGGAGACTCGATTCAATGGACTTCAGTTACTCGCCACGCACCGAGGCGCTGCGCACGCAATTGCTGCGCTTCATGGATGAACACATTTATCCGAACGAGGCCGGCATCGTCGCCGAGATCGAAGCGAATACGCTGGCGGGCAGACGCTGGACGCCGCTCGCGACGATCGAAAGACTCAAGCCCAAGGCGCGCGCGCAGGGTTTGTGGAACCTGTTCCTGCCGCCCAGCGCGGAAGGTGCCCACCCGCGTGCCCAGGCGGGCGATGGCGAACCCGCCATGGCAGAGACGGGCTTGAGCAACCAGGACTACGCGCCGCTGGCTGAAATCATGGGCCGCGTCCCGTGGTGCAGCGAGGTCTTCAATTGTTCGGCGCCCGACACCGGCAATATGGAAACAATCGCGCGCTACGGAACGCCCGAACAAAAGCGCGACTGGCTCGCGCCGCTGCTCGATGGCAAGATCCGCAGCGCCTTCGCGATGACCGAACCCGCCGTCGCATCGTCGGACGCGACCAATATTGAAGCACGCATCGTTCGCGACGGCGACCACTACGTCATCAACGGCCACAAGTGGTGGACCTCGGGCGCCGGCGACCCGCGCTGCAAGATCTATATCTTCATGGGCAAGACCGACAGCGCGGCGCCACGGCACTCGCAGCAGTCGATGATTCTCGTGCCCGCCGACACGCCCGGCATCAAGATCTTGCGCGCGCTGCAGGTCTTCGGTTACGACGACGCCCCGCACGGCCACATGGAGGTTGCCTTCGACAAGGTTCGCGTTCCCGCCTCCAACCTGCTCCTGGGCGAAGGCCGCGGCTTCGAGATCGCGCAAGGGCGGCTCGGGCCGGGGCGCATCCACCACTGCATGCGCCTGATCGGCCTGGCAGAGCGCTCGCTTGAGCTGATGTGCAAGCGCGCGACGCGCCGCGTGGCGTTCGGTCGCCCGGTGAGCGACCAGGGGGTGACACGCGAGCGCATCGCCGAGGCGCGTTGTTCGATCGAACAGGCACGCCTGCTCACGCTCAAGGCGGCGTGGATGATGGACGTGGCCGGCAACAAAACGGCCAAGGCCGAGATCGCGATGATCAAGGTCGTGGCGCCCAATATGGCCGGCAAGGTCATCGACTGGGCCATGCAGGTGCATGGCGGCGCCGGGATGTGCCAGGACACTCCGCTGGCCTACTTCTTCACGGCGGCGCGCACCCTGCGTTTTGCCGACGGCCCCGACGAGGTGCACCGCAACGCGATCGCCAAGATGGAGCTCGGCCGGCATTCCTGAGCCCGGCGCGGCTGCCGGCGATTCACTCCTCTTCGGGGTCGGTGTGCAGGTGGGGCGCGCGCAGCGCCTGCGCCACGGCGGTTTCGAACAGCGAGATCGCCGAGCCCAGGAAGGGCGACGACACATCGGGAAGTTGCAGGCGCATCGAGAGCCGGCCACGCGACACGGTCATCACGAAGGGCGGGTCGCCCACCATCAATGTACCCACCGCCCGTTGCAACAGCGTCGCGAGCCGCCCTTCGATCCACAGCAGTCCCTGCGCGGGAGAGCTGGCGACGGCCCCGTAGTTCGCTGCCACGCCCGGCAATGCGGCGAGGTCGACGCGCGCAAACATCACCAGCCAGCGCATTTCCTCGGGCGACGAATCGTCGATCTGTGTCTGCAAGTTCTGCGTGAAGCGCTCGAAGGCCTGCTTTTCCAAGCTCTGCATCAGGGGCAGCGAGAGCAGCATCATGTTCACTTCGTGGGCGATGCCGGCATTGATTTGCATGCGCAACTCGTGCCCCTGCATGAAGGGTCGCTGCGGCGGTGCCCATTCGAGCTGCCAGGGCTTGCCGTCGAAACTGCCGTCGATGGCGAAGCCTTCTTCCATCGGCGCGTAGCTGTAGCCGCGCTTGGCGGCCCAGGCCGAGATTTCGGCAAGGTCTGCCCCTTGCCCCGGGCTGGTGAACATGCGCTTGAACGATTCGAGCATGACCCGCTCCATTTCCACTAGAGTCGTGCCCCAGCCAGAATGTGGAGCAAAGCAACATGATCGAAGTGTATTCGTGGGCCACCCCGAACGGCCACAAGGTTCACATCATGCTCGAAGAGTGCGGCTTGAAGTACCGCGCGCATGGCGTGAACATCGGCGCGGGCGAGCAGTTCGCGCCCGGGTTCCTGGCGATCAGCCCGAACAACAAGATTCCCGCGATCGTCGACCCCCAGGGCCCGGACGGCGCGCCGATTTCGATGTTCGAATCCGGCGCGATCCTGCTCTACCTGGCCACCAAGACAGCGAAGTTCCTGCCCGAGACCACGCGTGGCCGCTACGAAGCGCTGGAGTGGCTGATGTTCCAGATGGGCGGCGTCGGCCCCATGCTCGGCCAGGCGCATCACTTTCGCATCTACGCGCCCGAGCAGATCGAATACGCGGTGAATCGCTACACGAACGAGGCAAGACGCCTGTACGCCGTGATGGACAAGCGCCTGGCCAAGAGCCGCTACATCGCCGGTCCCGAGTACAGCATCGCCGACATCGCCATCTTTCCCTGGCTGCGCTCGTGGAAGAACCAGGGCATCGAATGGGCCGACTACCCGCACCTGAAGGGCTGGTTCGACGAGATCGCCGGGCGGCCGGCGGTGCAGCGCGGCGTGGAGGTTCTGGCCCATCTGCGCAAGCCGCTGGTCGATGATCAGGCGCGCGAGGCGCTGTTCGGGAAAATGCAGTACGCCAGGCGATAGAGGGCGGGCAGCGGCCCGCAGGCGCTCGAATAGTGAATCCTGGGCCCATTTGAGATCTGCATCACGCAGCGCGGTGTTGCCGTCGGCGCGCCGCGCTACGATGGCGCCATGCGCTGGTCACTCAAGCACGGTCTTGTCACGCTCGCGGCGGCTCTGTGCGTGTCAACGCCGTTCGCCGCGACACAGAAGCAGACGGTTTGCACCATCACTGTCAATTCCGCCGACGAAAAGGAGGCTTTTCGCCGGTTCCTGCCGAAATCGAAATACCGGTTCGTCGAACTCGTCGAGCGCGACCGGCCCGACTGGCTCGCCTCGGCTTGCCGCGCCGAAGTCGCCTGCGACGTGCTCGTCGTCTCCGGTCATTACGACGGCGGCACCGTCTTTTTTTCGGATCGACTCGAACTGCGCGAATTTCTGCCCGTGGCCGAACTCGAGCGCGTCTCGTGCAGCGATTCCTGCCCGGCACTGTTTTCGCGGCTGAAAGAGGTCTACCTGTTCGGCTGCAACACCTTGAACCCGGATTCGCAGAACAGCGCATCGGCCGAAGTCATTCGCAGTCTCGTGCGCGAAGGCCACTCGCCCAAGGAGGCCAGACGCCAGCTGCAATCGCTGAGCGCGGCGCACGGGCAGAGCAGCCTCGACCGCATGCGCCAGGTCTTCAACGACGTTGCCGTGGTCTACGGCTTCTCCTCGACGGCGCCCGTGGGTCCGATCTCGGCCACCACCTTGAGCCGCTACTTTCGCTCCGCCGGCGCCGGCGAGATCGCCAGCGGCCGCCCGAGCACCCGACTGCTCGGTCAATTCGCGGCGCACTCGATGACCGTGACTCAGGGCATGACCGACGAGGATGAGCACGCCGATGCTCGGCAGGATATGTGTCGGTTCGCCGATGACCGTTCGTCGGACGCGACAAGACTCGCCTTTGTTCACGAGCTTTTGCAGCGGCACACGGCGCAAGCCCGCCTGTATCTCGACCGCATCCAGGGCTTGACGGGCTCACTGGACGAGCCAGCGCGGCAGAAGCCGGGGGTGGCCCAGGCGCTCGAGGGCATCGCGCGTGACACCGCAGCGCGCGCGCGCTATCTCGACTTCGCGCGCCTCGCCCAGCCGCCCGAGGTCCGGGTGCGCATGGTCGATGTCGCACGCGACCTGGGCTGGCTGTCGGCCGACCAAAGGTGGAAGGAACTCGCCCTGATGCTGGGCGAACTGCAAGCGCGCTCGAGCGTCGGCGTGGCCGAGGTGGGTATGGCCTGCCGATTGAATCAGGGACACGAGCTCGACGGCGCGTTCAACCCGCGCGTTGCGCCGCGCAGCCGGATCGACGACGTGGCGCACGCCGCGGTTCGCGCCTGCCTGGGCAGCGCCGAGGGAGAAGCGCGCACGCTGGCCGGGCTGGTCAGCGTGAACGAGGCGGAGGTCCAGATCGCTCAGGCCTTTCTGCGGCATCGGCCCATCACCGACGCCGCTGAGTTGCGCCGGCTCGCCGCAGGCATCGCCGGCATGAGCCCATCGAACGCGCAGGTTCGCGCCCTGGAGACTCTGGGCCGGCATTACCTGTCCGATCGCGAAATCTTGAACCTGCTGACCCGGTTGTTCGCGAAGACGCCTTCGGGGTCGGTCCAGGCCGCGATCGCAGGCATCCTGATCCGCGCCGACCGAAGCTCGATCGACGACGAGCAACTCCTGCACACCTTGCTCGAGAAGCGCCGGCGGTCCCCCGCCGGCGACAGCATGGTCGACGCGCTGATCCACAGACTGCAATCCCCCAGGTCGGCGCCGGGTGGGGCCGGCTAGGGGCCGGCGGGCCGCTTTGCGATCGGTGAAATGCCCTTCCCTGGGCGGCCCGACCTGTGAAACACTTGGCGCATGCCGTATTCGACCGCCCTGCCCCTATCGTCCTTCGGGGTGTCGGCCGCGCTCTTGGCGTGCTTGGCCGCGGCAAGCTCGTTCGATGCGAGCGCTGCTGCGAAGACGGTGTGCACCGTCACCATCAACTCGTCCGACGAGAAGGAGACGTTCCAGCGCGTGCTGCCGCCGCAGGACTACCAGTTCGTCGAACTGGTGCAGCGTGGGCAGCCGAACTGCCAGGCGTCGGCGTGCCGGCGAGGCGTGACCTGCGACGCCCTCATCATTTCCGGCCATTTCGATGACGGCACCGAGTTCTACAGCGACCGCCTCGACGACCGGGAGTTCCTGACGGTCTTTGAAATGCAG
>JBAQUQ010000165.1:0-3521 GCA_049297615.1 Burkholderiaceae bacterium | reverse complement strand
GCAACGCAACAGCGCGCGTTCGAGCTGCTCAAGCAAATCCGAATGTAGGCAGCAGCCGCAACCCCGCCCTCACGCCAAACCCGCGTCGTCAAAGAACAAACTCGCTCGTCTGCTTCCGGAACTTCGGTCTAGCGATCGGCTTTGCGGCGCCGCGCGACCACGCCCAGGCCGAGCAGGCCGAGGGTCATCAGGGCATAGGTGGAGGGCTCGGGGACCACGGCGCAATAGTCGCCCACGTCGGTGTAATTCATGTCGAGGTGGGGCACCGAGTAGCTTGGGGGCGAATAAGTCGGCGTATAGGTGGTCGAGAGCTCCTCGAATGAATCCACGTCATCGGCAGAAGCCGCCGTGGCAATCAACCCGGCGCACAGCGCAAGCATTAGTTTGTGAAGCATGGCGATCCTCCCTGAATCGTGAAGCCAGAACCTTTGATCTCGTCCCGCTCGATGCCGGGGTGAGTCGAGATTAGCGGGGAGGCTGGGGTCGATCCAGACCCTGAATGAGGGGCCGGCGTCGATCAGGTGCTTGCCGCATGAAGCGCCAGGGCGAGCGTGCGTTGCAATGCGTCGGGTGCATCGCAAGCGACGCTGCAGCGCTGTCGCATTGCGCGCAGCCAGGTGAGCTGGCGCTTGGCGAGCTGGCGCGTCGCGGTGATGGCCTGCTGCGCCAGCGGCTCGAGGTCACCGCGTTCCAGCGCTTGCCACGTTTGCCGGTACCCGACGCAGCGCATCGATGGAAGGCCGGCGTGCAAGTCGCCGCGTGACCGCAAACCTCGAACTTCATCGACCAGTCCTGCGGCCAGCATCTCGTGGAAACGAGTGGCGATGCGTGCGTGCAGCCAAGCCCGGTCGAGCGGTTCGAGGGCGATCAGCAAGGGCGCGAAGGCCGGCTTGGGCAAGACACCTTGCAGGGACGACAAGGCCCGGCCCGTGAGCACAAACACTTCGAGCGCACGCTGGATGCGTTGCGCATCGTTGGGCGCCAGGCGCATCGCCGTCGCGGGGTCGACGCGCGCCAGCTCGGCGTGCAACGCCGGCCAACCGCGGGCCTGCGCCTGTGCGTCGAGTTGCGCACGCACGGCGGGGTCGGCAGCGGGCAAATCATCCAGGCCTTCGAGCAAGGCCTTGAAGTAAAGCATCGTGCCGCCGACGAGCAGGGCCCGATGTCCGCGCGCGTCGATCTCGGCGATGAGTCGCTTCGCATCGGCGACGAAACGTGCCGCCGAATAGGCCTGGGTCGCCTCGACGATGTCGATCAGGTGATGCGCCACGGCGGCGCGTTGGCTTGCACTGGGTTTGGCAGTGCCGATGTCCAGCCCGCGGTAGACCTGGGCCGAGTCGACGCTGACGATCTCAACCGGCGGATTCAGCGTTTCGGCCAGGGCCAGTGCGATGGCGCTCTTGCCCGATGCCGTGGGTCCTGCCAGGCAGATGGCACGCATGGGCATCTGGGCCACGCTAAAGGGGCTGCGCCACGGCGCTGCGCGCGGGTTCGCCGTGGCGCCGCACCAAGGTCCAGGCCACGGTCGCGACACCGACGCCGAACCCACCCAAGCCCAGCGTCAGGGGGAACACCGTTCCGTTCAGGCCGCGCCCGAGCAGCAGGCCCACCATGAACGCCACCGCCATCATCGAGAATCCCGCCAGCGACGCTGCCGTGCCGGCTTTGTCGGGAAATGGCCCCACCACGCCGGCTTGGGCGCAGGGCTGGTGAATGCCGTGCCCGATCATGAACAGCCAGCTCGGTGCGATGACGCTCCAGACCGAGACCTGGTGCGCTCCCGCAAGCGACAAGCACGCCATGAGCAGACCGCCGCCCAGGCTGAAAGCGCCGCCGATCGCCACCGTGGGCCGCAAGCCATGGCGCGCCAGCAGCGGACGGCACAACACGGTGCCGCACACGTAAAACAGCGAATGGACGGCGAGGATCGCGCCGCACTCCAGCCGCGACAGACCGAGCACGCCGATGTAGACGAACGAGCTCGTCGCAAGCACGGTGAACAGGCCCGCATAGCTCATGCACAGCAGCAAGGCGTAGGCGCGAAACGTCGGGTGCGCGACGATCTGCCACCAATTGCGCAGCAGCGGCGCGAGCCGGGTTGCGGATGCGTTGGGCTCGGGAAGGGTCTCGATGAAGCGCAGGGCGACGAAGGCCAGACTGCCCGCGCCGAACAGCGCCGGCGCCAGCAGGGCTGCGTGCCAATCCATCCAATGCACGATCGCCCCGCCCGCCAAGGGCGATGCAAACGCAATCAGCCCCAGTCCGCCCAGGCTGCGCGCTAGCATGCGCGCGCCCTGCTGCGGCTCGTACAGGTCGCGAACGATGGAGCGCCCGCAGGTCACGGCGCCAGCCATGGCCGCGCCCTGCAGGGCACGCCAGGCGATCAGCGATTCGATGTCGGAAGCCAGCGCGGCGAACACGCTGGCCAGGGTGTACAGCAGCAGGCCGCCTAGCAGCACCGGCCGCCTGCCGAAACGATCCGCCAGGGGGCCGCAGATCAGCTGCGCGAGGCCGAAACTGATGATGAGCGCCGACAAGGTCAACTGCGCCGCGGCGACGCTGGCTCCAAGGTCGAGTTGCAGGCTGGGCAAGGCCGGAAGGTAGAGATCCGTCGTGACCGGCTGGATGCCCAGCAGCAAGACCAAGGTCATCACCAGCATGCCCGGGGTCATGACTCGCTTGTCGAGGGGAGCGGGGCTCATCGCGTGAGCCTCGGGGCCGGATCAAGCACGAGGGCCCGACCCTGAGCTAGACAAAGGATTCGCCGACGGCGAGGTATCGCCACTGGCCGACGGGCAGGTCGCCGAGCACGATCTTGCCGATGCGCACCCGTTTCAGCCCCTGCACGCGCAAGCCCACGGCCTCGCACATGCGGCGAATCTGGCGCTTCTTGCCTTGCTGGAGCACAAAGCGAAGTTGGTCTTCATTGAGTCGCTCCACGCGCGCTGGGCGCAGCGCTTCACCATCGAGCGACAAGCCGTGCCGCAAACGCTCCAAGGCGGTGTCGGGCAGGGGCCCGGGCAGCACGGGCTGCACTCGAACCAGGTATTCCTTTTCGATCGTGGCGCCTTCGCCGATGAGCTGCTTGGCCATGCGGCCGTCTTGCGTCAGGACGAGCAGGCCCACCGAGTCGATGTCCAGGCGCCCGGCGGGAACGAGATGGCGCACATGCTCGAGCATGAAGCGCTGCTCGCAGGCATCGTCGCGCCAGCGGTTCTGCGGCGTCACCAGCACGAGGGCGGGCTGGTAGCCGTCTTCGGCCTGGCCGCTCACATAGCCGAGCGGCTTGTTCACGAGCACGGTCACGCGCCGCGCCTGTTCACCCTTGGCGCGTGCGTCGATCGTGACCGTCTGATCGGGCAGGACGCGCGAGCCGAGTTCATTGATGATGCGCCCGTCGACGCGCACCCAGCCCTTGGCGATCCAGTCGTCGGCCTCGCGACGCGATGCCAGGCCGAGTTCGCTCATGCGCTTGGACAGGCGCATTGAGCCGGGGGGGTGCGCTGGGGGCTGCGCTTGCG
>JBAQUQ010000164.1:0-3179 GCA_049297615.1 Burkholderiaceae bacterium | reverse complement strand
CTGTTCAAACAGGGCACCGAACCGGCGGCGATGGCGCGCGGCAACCTCGAGCTCGCGTCGATCTCGGCCTTCGACATCGCCAAGCTCGTGCCTGAGTTCTCCATCTTCACCGCGGGCTACATCATTCGCGATCCCCAGCACCAGCAGCAGGTGTTCAACGGTCCCGTAGGCGAAGAGCTGTTCAAACGCGTCGCCGAGAAGATGGACGTGACGCCATTGGCAACCGCCTACCTCGGCACGCGCGAACTCAATCTGCGCGAGCTGCGCGCAGTGCGCACGCCGGCCGATCTGAAAGGCGTGAAACTGCGCATGCCGGGCAGCAAGGAGTGGTTGTTCCTGGGCGAGGCGCTCGGCGCCACGGCCACGCCGCTGGCCTTCGGCGAGGTTTACCTGGGCCTCAAGACCGGCACGATCGACGGCCAGGACAACCCCCTGCCCACGGTTCGCGCCGCCAAGTTCTACGAGGTCACCAAACAACTCGTCTTGACGCACCACCTGGTCGACAGCCTGTTCATCGCCATTTCCAATCAGAGCTGGAATGCCCTGAGCGCCGCGCAAAGGGCCAAGATCAAAACCGCGGCGCAGGCGGCGGCGGCCTACAACAACGAGAACCGGCTGAAGGAAGAGGCGCAGCTCGTCGAGTTCTTCAAGCAGCAAGGGCTTGCCGTCAGCACGCCCGACGTCGAAGCCTTCCGCAAGGCGGTGCAGGCAGCCTACGCCGCTTCCGATATCGCCAAGGCCTGGCCGCCGGGTCTGCTGGAGCGCATCAATGCGACGAAGTAGGCCATGCAGCGCTGGCTGACACGTTTTGCGCAAGGCGTCGGCGCCGCTCTGTTCGCGGCCCTGTTCCTCGTCTTCATCGTGCAGATCGTGGCGCGCTTCGGCTTCGATCGACCCCTGCCGTGGACCGACGAACTGGCCGTGGTGCTCTACGTCTGGGTGATCCTGTGGGCGGCAGCCTTCATCGTCGCCGAACGCGAACACGTGGCCTTCGACCTGGTGTGGAACGCCGCCGGAGCGCGCACCCGGCGCGCGATGCGAATCGCCGGCCACCTGATTCTCGGCGGCCTCGCCGCCTGGGCGCTGCCCGGCAGTTGGGACTATGTGCACTTCATGCGGCGTGAAGGCACGCCCGTGCTCGGAGTGCCTTTCATGTTCGTGTTTCTGCCCTTCGTCGCCCTGCTGGCCTCGATCGCGGTTCGCAGTGCCTGGGCCGTGTGGCGAGCCTGGCGCGGCGAAGAGCCGCAAGACCCGCTCGCGGCGCGATGACGAGCGCATGACCCTCGCACTCTGGGCGATGGCCGGCGTGCTGCTCGCCGGCATGCTGCTGCGCATGCCGATCGGCTTCTCGATGCTCGCCTCGGGCGCGGCCTATCTCATCGTCAAGCGCCAGGACATGGGCTTGCTCGCCGAACAAATCGGCAATGGCCTGTACAACAGCTATGTGCTGCTTGCGGTGCCGCTGTTCGTGTTTGCGGCGAACCTGATGAACGCCGGCACGGTGAGCGAACGCATCTTCGACTTCTGCCGCATCCTCGTCGGGCGATTGCGCGGCGGGCTGGCCCAGGTCGACATCCTGGTCAGCGTGATCTTCTCCGGCATGAGCGGCAGCGCGATCGCCGACGCTGCCGGCCCGGGCCTGGTGACGATCCGCGCGATGCTGAAAAAACCCGAGTATTCGCCCGGCTTCGCCGGCGCGGTGGTGGTGGCCAGCGCGACGCTCGGCCCGATCATTCCGCCGTCGATTCCGATGGTGATTTACGCCCTCGTGTCGGGCGCGTCGGTGGGTGCGCTCTTCCTCGGCGGCGTGGTGCCGGGCGTGCTGATGACCTTGCTGATGATGGGGGTGGTGCAGATCATCGCGAGCCGGCGCAATATGCCGCGCGAGGCCCAGGTGCCCTGGCGCGAATGGCCGGGCATCGCGGCGCGCGGCGCCCTGCCGCTGTCGATGCCCGTCGTCCTGCTCGGCGGTATCTACTCCGGTGCGTTCACGCCTACCGAAGCGGCGGCGGTCGCGGCGCTGCAGGCGCTATTGCTGGCGGGCGTGGTGTACCGCGCCTTGAGCTGGCGCAGCCTGTACGGCGTCTTGCTCGAATCGACGCGCGCCAGCGCCGTCATCACCCTGGTGCTGGCCGGCTCGTTCATCCTCAACTACGCCTTCACGGCCGAGGGTGTGCCGCACGCGGTGGTGATGTGGGTCGATACCTTGCAGTTGTCGCCACTGCAATTCCTGTTCATGGTGAATGCGCTGTTCCTCGTCCTGGGCTGTTTTCTCGACGTCTCGGTGCTGCTGCTCGTCTTCGTGCCCATGCTCCTGCCCTCGGTCAAGGCGCTGGGAATCGACCTGGTGCACTTCGGCGTGCTCGTCGTGCTCAACATGATGATCGGCCTGATCCACCCGCCGTTCGGCATGCTGCTCTTCGTCACGAAGGCGTTGACCGGGATTCCGATCGGCGCGATGCTGCGCGAGGGCTGGATGTTCATCGTCATGCTGCTCGCTCTGCTGCTGGCGATGACCGTGTTCCCGCAGATCGTCTTGTGGTTGCCGCAGTCGATGGGCTATGGCTCGAAGTGAGAGTGTTCTCGAACGCGCCCGGCTGGGGCAAGATGGCGAATCGTCGAAAACCAAGGAGATGACATGAGCACCGCAGACTGCGCCGATGGCTGCCGCATTCAGCGCTTGCTGAGCCTGACCGACGCCCAGGTGCAGGGGCTTGCCGAACTGCTGATCGACTGCGTCGAGGGCGGCGCATCGGTGAGCTTCATGCACCCCTTGCCCCTGCCCAAGGCGCTGGCGTTCTGGGCCGGCGTGGCCGCGGCCGTCGCGCGGGGCGAACGCGCCCTGCTGCTGGCCGAAGACGACAGCGGCGTCGTCGGAACGGTGCAACTGCTGCTGGACCAGCCCGAGAACCAACCGCACCGCGCCGACCTGTCGAAGATGCTCGTGCACCGGCGCGCGCGACGCCGCGGCTTGGGCGCGGCATTGATGCGCGCGGCCGAGCAGCTCGGGCGCGAATGCGGCAAGTCGCTCTTGGTCCTGGACACCGCCAGCGCCGACGCCGAGCGGCTCTACGCCCGGCACGGCTGGCAGCGTTGCGGCGTGATCCCCGGCTATGCATTGCTGCCGCACGGCGGGCTGTGCGCCACCACCTATTTTTATCGCCAAATCGAGTGACATG
>JBAQUQ010000163.1:0-3764 GCA_049297615.1 Burkholderiaceae bacterium | reverse complement strand
CGCCAGCCCCGGCTGGCCGCGACGCCGTGGCGCCGGGGCTCGGCTCGCCGGCGATGGGCGTTGGGGGCGACTTCACGGCGCGAGTTTACGCACTGGTCGGGCTCGGATCGGGCGTGGATTGGGCGCTGGAGCTCTCGTTCGTTCCGGGCCGTCAGGGCGCGCAATCGTTGTCGAACTTGATCAGGCTCGCGCTCAGTGTTGCGCTGCCGCTGACCGGGACGGCCTTGACTTCGACGCAGTTGTTGTTCGCCAGATTGTCGCGTGTCGCGCCTTTGTCGAAGAGTGTCTGGTCGCCAATGACAATCGTCATCGAGCGCAAGACAAATGACTTGCGATCGCTGCTGAGTTGTTCGATGCGACCATGGAACTCGAATTGGCCCGAGCCCGGTCTGTTCCTGTCCTCGAGTTCGACTTTCGCCGCGATGAGTATTCCGCCCTGGCTGCGGCCTTTGACTTCGACGAAGTCGCCGTTCTTGAGCGAGGGCGGGTTCGCGACCTGGCCGGCATTGACGGCGATGCCATTCACCTTGAAGTCGGACATCGACTGGAAATCGCTGACGCTGCCTTTGATTTCGGCTTCGTCGTGGTCTTCGACGCCGCGCACGCCGTTTCCGAGTTTGATTGCAACCCAGGCTCCGTCGACCTGCGTCGTCTGCAGCTTCACGCGGACGATCTGGCCGTTTGCAAGGTTCGTCGGTTGAGGTGAGAGCGACCTGGTCGAAATCGTTTCGCTGCCGATCTTGAACGAACCCGCGACGAGCCCCGCGACGACCCCGCGCAGCTTGAAGAACCTGGCCTGGTCCTCGAGCTCGATGCGGGTCGCATTGATGAGGCTATTGGCTGAATCGAGAGGGCCGTGCACTTCGAGGATCTGGCCGATCTTGATCGCCGCGAAGCCGCCGCCCAGGGAGTTGTCGAAGGCTGTCGAGGCGTCGACCTTGATGGTCTGGCCGAGCACGGTGAAGGTGTTGGCGCTGGGCGTGATCGTGCCGACAGGGCCGACGATTTCGCTGCCGAAGCGGATGTCATGGGCGCTGCTGTGGCTGCCCGAGTTATCGGTGGTGACCCCGTTCGCCCTGACTTCGACCATCATTCCCAGTTTCAGGTCGCTTCTGCTGCGCGACTCGCCGTTGTCGTCGTCGTCACTCGAAACGCTCGCCGAGCTGTCGTCGTAGCGAACGCCATTGACGATGATCGATCCGAAACCGCTGATAGGACCAACGGACAACGACGACCTGCCGGGCGAGCCGCCGCCACCGCAACCGGTGACGACCGCTGCGACACACACCAGCTTCAGCAAGGCTCGCAGTGGTCGGCGCGCCGCGTGGATGAGATAGGGGTTCATATTGAGTCTCCGCTAGAGGTTGAGGGGCTCTCTTTAAGCCTTGACTCGACTCTAAATGTGCAACACGCACATATCAAGCGCAGTTACAGACTGATACTTCCTCCAGGGAGTCGTCAGAAGGACATGTTCGCCAGCGCTGTCACTGGGCGATACAGCGCGCCTGAGGCGGGTCGACCCACCCGTGTCTGCGTCAGAATCCCGCCTGTCACAGAAACGGGGCCACTATGTGAAGACCATCGAGTTCGAGCTACGCGAGGATTTCATCGCGCTGGACGATCTGCTCAAGGCCACGGGCATGGCAGACAGCGGCGGCGCGGCCAAGGCGATGATCGCGCAGGGCAGGGTCCGCCTCAATGGAGAGGTCGAGCTGCAAAAGTCGCGCAAGATCTTTGCCGGCCAAGTGGTGGAGACGCAAAATGCCCGCATCCGCATGCACGCGCCGACGCGTCCCGCGCCCTTTGGGTGACATCGACCCGCCGAATCCATTTACCCTCACCTTGGCCGAAGCAACCATGTTTGAAACCGCAATCGCCGGAAGCCTGCCCAAACCTGCCTGGTTGGCCGAAACCGAGAAACTCTGGCCCGCCTGGAAACTCAGCGGCGCCGAGCTCGCCGCCGCCAAGGCCGACGCCACCTTGCTGTGGATCAAGGCCCAGGAAGACGCAGGGCTGGACATCATCGGCGACGGCGAACAGTCGCGCCAACACTTCGTCCATGGCTTTCTCGAAAGCGTCGAGGGCATCGACTTCGAGCACAAGGTCAAAATGGGCATCCGCGACAACCGCTACGACGCGATGGTTCCCCAGGTGGTTGCCCCTCTGCGCCTGAAGGTCAGGGTCCATGCCACCGAAGCACGCCTGTTGCGCGCCCACACGCGGCGCAAGATCAAGTTCACCCTGCCCGGGCCGATGACGATCGTCGACACCGTTGCAGACCGCTTCTATGGCGATCGGCAATCGCTCGCCATGGCCTTTGCCGAATTGCTCAACCAGGAAGCTTTGGCGCTGCAGTCCGACGGAGTGGACATCATCCAGTTCGACGAGCCCGCCTTCAATGTCTACATGCGCGACGCCGCCGATTGGGGCGTCGCGGCGCTGGATCGCGCTGCGCAAGGCCTGACCTGCACGACGGCGGTCCACATCTGTTATGGCTACGGCATCCAGGCCAACCTCGATTGGAAAAGTACGCTGGGTGGCGAATGGCGCCAGTACGAGCGGGTCTTCCCAGCACTTGCCCGCAGCCGCATCGGGCAGGTGTCGCTGGAGTGCTTCCACTCGCAGGTGCCTTTGGAGCTGACGGCCTTGCTCGAAGGCAAGGATGTGATGGTCGGCGTGATCGACGTGGCGAGCACGCAGGTCGAAACGCCCGAGCAAGTGGCGCAGACGATTGCCCAGGCCTTGCAGTACGTACCCAAGCAACGCCTGATTGCCTGCACCAACTGTGGCATGGCACCGATGCGGCGTGACATCGCCCTGCGCAAGCTCGAAGCGCTGGCGCAAGGCGCAGCGCTGGCGCGCCTTCGCCAAGCCTAGCCGACGCCTGGCCTCCCTTTGAACCGGGCTGCCTGTTCGCGGCAGCCGTGGCGTCTGGTTTGTAGTGGCGGATCACGCCCTTGAGAGGACAGGCGGAAAAGGCCGGGCATGACTTGATCGAGGACTGCGCCAGCCAAAACAGGGGGCAATGCCCCCCGTCTGTCGAAGCGGTCGCGCGGCGCGCTCAAGCGGTTTGCTGGATCCCGGCGATCGCCCATTCCCGGCTTGCGTCCACAGGTTTGACCAGGTGCCAGACCTCGTCGAAGGGCTGCGCTGCGCCGTCTTTGTCTTCGCGAATCAGGCCGTGAAAGCGCACGCTCACGACATGGCGCTGTGCCTCACTGCAAAAGTCAAGCACTTGCGCGTCGATTTTCACCACGTCTGTTTGCTGCGCACCAGCGCCACGCTCTTGCAATTCGAGGCGCAGCGATGCGAACATCTCGGGCGTGGTGAAGGCACGAAGATCGTTCAAGTCGCCCGTGTCGTTGGCGGCCTGCATGCGGATGAAGATCATTTTCGCGACGCGCTCGAATGCTGCTGCGTCGAAATCGGCCGGAAGCGCAAGCGCCGTATCGCGTTGCGGCTGCGAATTCACCCGGCTCGCGCTCGTCCACGCCGAGCCCGATCCGCCTGTGGGCGCAGGCATGGGCAGTGCACCGGAACCCGCTCCGGCGCCGCCAGCACTGCCGGCGAACTGCATGCCCGCGGGCGCGGAACTCGGTTGCGGGCCGAACCGCCGCATGAGGAGGCGAACCAGGAAGATCGCCGCGACGGCCAACAGGGCCATCATCAGGAAGTTGCCAAACTCCTCACCCAGGCCGAGGTGGCTCATCAAGGCCGCGATTCCCAATCCCGCAGCGAGGCCGGCCAAAGGGCCCATCCATGAG
>JBAQUQ010000162.1:0-22548 GCA_049297615.1 Burkholderiaceae bacterium | reverse complement strand
CCACCGAGCCGGCCGCCGTGACTTCGCCGTGCACGTCGAACAAATCCTTGAGGCTCAAGGCCAGGCCGGCGAGCGGGGGCAGGGGTGCGCCGAGGCCGAGCGCCGCGTCGACGCCGCCGGCCACGGCTCGCGCGATGCCCAAGCTGGTGCTGAGAAAGGCTTTGGCGCTGGCCGGTGCTGCGCTCGCGGCGATGCTCTCCTCCATCATGGATGCGGCGCTGCGCCGCATTGCCGAAATGTCCTGACGTGCCGCAGTGAGGTCGCGTGTCATGGTGGGTGATACACTCCGCCGGTTTATCTGGGTGCGATGCCGTACGTTGCCGTCAGTCGTATAGCGTGAACGTTGTGCATCGGGCCTCGGACAGACGAGACGCGAATCCGGCAATCAAAAGGTGTCGTTGCCAGTGCTTGCCAGCCAGCTTGCTGGTGCCAAGCACCGCGTAACGATTGAAGCCGGATTCTAGAACCAACCTTTGGAGTCCACATGACGATCACGATGCGTGAAATGCTGGAGGCCGGCGTCCATTTCGGACATCAAACGCGCTTCTGGCACCCCAAGATGGCCCCGTATATTTACGGCCATCGCAACAAGATCCACATCATCAACCTGGAAAAGACGCTGCCCCTGTTCCAGGACGCGATGAAGTTCGTGCGCCAGATAGCCTCCAAGCGCGGCACGGTGCTGATGATCGGCACGAAGCGCCAGGCTCGCGACGTCGTGGCGATGGAAGCCAAGCGCGCCGGCATGCCCTTCGTCGACCAGCGTTGGCTGGGCGGCATGATGACCAATTTCAAGACCGTCAAGGCGTCGCTGAAAAAGCTCAAGGACATGCAGGCGCAAATTGACGCGGGCACCGAGATCCGCATCAAGAAAGAGGCGCTGATGTTCCAGCGTGAACTGGCCAAGCTCGAAAAAGACATCGGCGGAATCCAGGACATGAACGCCTTGCCCGATGCGATGTTCGTGATCGACGTGGGTTACCACAAGATCGCCGTGGCTGAGGCCAAGAAACTGCGCATCCCCATCATCGGCGTCGTCGATTCGAACCACTCGCCCGAAGGCATCGACTACGTCATCCCCGGCAACGACGACTCGAGCAAGGCGCTGGCGCTGTATGCCCGCGCCGTGGCCGATGCGGTGCTCGAAGGCAAGGCCAATGCCATGAATGAAGTCGTGCACGCGGTGGCGCCGCAGGGCGACGAATTCGTCGAGGTCGACGAGCACGTTTGAAACGTCGATCCACGCCCCGAATCGGGGTCTGGACAGGGGCTGGCACAGCCCCTTTTTTCCATGACGATGATTCGCCGACAGCTGTGGAGAGTCTGCGAATCCAAAGGAGAAAAACGAATGCCCGCAATCACTGCAAGCATGGTCGGCGAACTGCGTGCCAAGACCGACGCGCCCATGATGGAGTGCAAGAAGGCGCTCACCGAGGCGGATGGCAACATGGATCGCGCCGAAGAATTGCTGCGTGTCAAGCTCGGCAACAAGGCCGGCAAAGCGGCGTCGCGCATTGCCGCCGAGGGTGTGGTCGCGGCGAGCGTGCGCGGCAGCACGGGTGCCTTGGTCGAAGTCAATTGCGAGACCGATTTCGTGACGAAGAACGAATCCTTCCTCGCATTCACTCAGGCCTGCGCCGATTTGGTGGCCCGTGCCGATCCCGCCGACCTCGCCGCGCTCGGCGCTTTGCCGCACAGCCAGGACGGCTTCGGCCCGAGTGTGGAAGACGTGCGCAAAGGCTTGGTCGGCAAGATCGGCGAGAACATGGCGATCCGCCGCTTCAAGCGCTATGCCGGGGGCGGCAAGCTCGCCCACTACCTGCACGGCACGCGCATCGGCGTGATCGTGGAGTTCAGCGGGGACGATGTTGCCGCGAAGGATGTCGCGATGCACGTTGCGGCGATGAAGCCGGTGGCGCTGGCGGCGGCCGACGTGCCCGCGGCGCTGATCCTCAGGGAGCGCAACATCGCGACGATGAAGGCGGCCGACGACGCCGAAAAGGCGAAGCTGGACGGCAAGCCGGTCCAGTCTGCCGATCTCGTGGCCAAGCGTGTCGAAGGCTCGGTGCAGAAGTTCCTGAAAGAAATGAGCCTGTTCAACCAGGCCTTCGTCAAGAACGACAAACAAAGCGTCGAGAAAATGCTTCAGGAGCGCGCCACCCAGATCAAGGCGTTCACGCTCTACGTGGTGGGCGAAGGCATCGAGAAGAAGACCGACGATTTCGCCGCCGAAGTGGCCGCCCAGGTGGCGGCGGCGCGCAACGCCTGACGCATTCGGGCTTGCCCGCAGGCGCGTCACGCAATGGTAGGCAAGGCCTGGCCCGAAGTTAGACTCGGTGTCGCCTCAGGCAACAGACGTCCATTCAAGGGAGTTCGCCGCATGCCCGCGTTCAAGCGCATTCTGCTCAAGCTCTCGGGAGAAGCCCTGATGGGCGAGGATGCCTATGGCATCAACCGTGCCACGATCGTGCGCATGGTGCGCGAGGTCCAGGACGTCACCAAGCTGGGCGTCGAGGTGGCCGTGGTCATCGGCGGGGGCAACATCTTTCGTGGCATCGCCGGGGGCTCGGTGGGAATGGACCGTGCCACGGCCGACTACATGGGCATGCTCGCCACCGTCATGAACGCACTGGCGCTGGCCGATACGATGCGCCAGGAGGGCATGGTGGCACGTGTCATGTCGGCGATTGCCATCGAACAGGTCGTCGAACCCTATGTGAGACCCAAGGCGCTGCAGTACCTGGAAGAGGGCAAGGTCGTCGTGTTTGCTGCCGGCACCGGCAACCCCTTCTTCACGACCGACACCGCTGCGGCCTTGCGCGGCGCCGAGATCGGCGCGCAGATCGTGCTCAAAGCGACCAAGGTCGACGGCGTTTACAGCGCCGACCCGAAGAAGGACCCGAACGCAAAGCGCTTCCGCGAAATCAGCTTCGACGAAGCCCTCGCCAAGAATCTTCAAGTGCTGGATGCAACTGCGTTTGCGCTGTGCCGCGACCAGAAATTGCCCATCAAGGTGTTCAGCATATCCAAGCCCGGTGCACTCAAGCGTGTCGTGCTGGGCGAAGACGAAGGCACCCTGGTCCACGTCTAAGGAGAGCCCCATGAGCCTGGCGGAGATCAAGAAGACCGCAGAAACAAAGATGGCGCGAACGCTCGAGTCTTTCAAGGGCGAGCTGCAGAAAATCCGCACCGGCCGGGCTCACCCGGGAATCCTCGACCAGGTGCATGTCGACTATTACGGCTCACCGGTGCCGATCAGCCAGGTGGCCAGCGTGACACTGCTCGACGCACGAACCATCAGCGTGCAGCCTTGGGAGAAGGGCATGGGGGCGAAGATCGAGAAAGCGATTCGCGAATCCGATCTCGGTCTGAATCCGTCGGCGCAGGGCGATTTGCTGCGCGTGCCGATGCCCGCGCTGACCGAAGAGCGGCGCAAGGATTTGACCAAGGTGGTGCGCCATGCCGGCGAAGAGGCGCGCATCGCCGCGCGCAATCTGCGCCGCGAGGGCAACGAGCATGCCAAGCGGCTGCTCAAGGACAAGGCCATCTCCGAAGACGAGGAGAGACGTTCGCTGGATGAACTGCAAAAGCTCACCGACCGGACCGTGGCCGAGATCGATCGCCTTGTCGGCGCCAAGGAAGCCGAGATCCTGGCGGTCTGAGGCGTCGGCTCCGACCCTGCACCGACACACTGCGCAGCTCCATTTCGTGGATTCCAAGGACGCCATTCCGCGCCATGTCGCCATCGTGATGGACGGCAACGGCCGCTGGGCGAACCGGCGCTTCATGCCGCGCTTTTTCGGCCACAAGCGCGGCGTCGAGACCGTCGTCAAGACAGTTCTCGCCTGCGCCGACCGCGGCATCGATTTCCTCACCATCTATGCGTTCTCGTCGGAGAACTGGAAACGCAGCGCCGACGAAGTGTCCGGCTTGATGGACTTGGTGCCCGTTGCGGTGGCGAAATACCTGAACCAACTCCACGACGCCGGTGTTCGCATCCGCATCGTCGGCGATCGGGATCGCCTCTCGCAGCGCCTGCGCGCCGCCTGGGACCACGCCGAATCGCTGACCCGCGACAACAAGCGAATCACGCTCACGGTGGCCTTCAGCTACGGCGGGCGCTGGGACATCGTGCAAGCCTGCGCCAAGGCCATGCGCGACGGCGTGAGCGCCGATGCGCTGGACGAGGCGATGCTGGCGCGCTACCTGTCGCTGAGCTACGCTCCAGACCCCGATCTTTTCATCCGCACCGGCGGCGAACAGCGTATCAGCAACTTTCTGCTCTGGCAGGCGGCGTACGCCGAATTCGTGTTCACCGATTGCTTGTGGCCCGATTTCGACGCGGCCCAGCTCGACGCGGCGCTGGCCGATTTCGCGCGGCGCGAGCGCCGCTTCGGCGGCGCGAAGGACCAGGTGCCCGGCCTGGCCAGCAGCACCGCGCCGGGCGCCTGAGACCCCATGCTCAAGCAGCGAATCATCACGGCGCTGGTATTGATGGCCGTGCTGGTGAGCGCCTTGCTCGCCGCATCGGCGTGGCCGTTCGCCGCTTTCACGCTGCTGTTGATCGCCGCGGCGGCCTGGGAATGGGGTCGATTGAACGGTGCGGGCTCGCTTTCACTGGCACTGGCTGTTGCGCTGGCCCTTGCTGGCGTTGCGGCTTTTGCGCTGGGCTGGGGCGGCGCGGCGCCAGGCTGGTGGGCGGCGCTGCTGTTGTGGGCCCTGGGCGGCGCCTGGGCACTGCGTGCCGGTATCGCCGCCTGGGCGGTGCACCCTCCTGCGCTGCGCTGGCTGATCGGTGTGGTCCTGCTCGGCTTGGCTTGGCTGGCCATCGTCAATGCGCGTGCCGTGGGCGTCAATTTCCTGCTGTCGATCTGTTGCGTGGTCTGGATGGCAGACATCGCGGCCTATTTCGGCGGTCGTGCCTGGGGCAAGCGCAAGCTCGCACCCGCCATCAGCCCGGGGAAGAGTTGGGAGGGCGTGTGGAGCGGCATGGTCGGCGTGCTCGTGCTGGCCGGCGCCTGGCTGGCCGTGGACCGCGCCTTTCCCATGGACTCGCCGAGCCTGTTCACACTGCTGCGGGCGCGGCTCGGTGTCATGGGGCTGGTCCTGGTCGTGGTGTTCCTGGTCGCACTGAGCGTCGTCGGCGACCTGTTCGAGTCCCTCGTCAAGCGCAGCGCCGGGGCGAAAGACAGCAGCCAGCTGTTGCCGGGCCATGGCGGTGTGCTCGATCGCTTCGACGCCTTGCTGCCGGTCGTGCCGGCGGCCTTGGCATTTGCTTCGCTGTGAGCCTTGCTTGAACGCGTCGACTCGACTTCAGATCATGGCCACCCAACGTCAACGACTGTGCATTCTGGGCGCCACCGGCTCGGTGGGCTGCAATACGCTGGACGTCGTGGCACGCCACCCCGAGCGCTTTGAGGTCTACGCCCTGTCGGCGCACAGCCGCATCGACCTGTTGTTCGAGCAAATCGCGACGTGCAAGCCGCGCTGCGCGATCGTGCGCGACGCTGGCCAAGCGGGCTTGCTGGCAGCGCGCTTGCACGCCCAAGGCATTCACACCGAAGTCCTGCACGGCGCGCAAGCCTTGTGCGATCTGGCCTCCCACCCCCAGGTCGATACCGTCATGGCTGCCATCGTCGGCGCAGCCGGCTTGGGCCCGTGCTTGGCCGCCGCGCGTGCGGGCAAACGCTTGCTGCTGGCCAACAAGGAAGCGCTCGTGGTCGGCGGCGCATTGTTCATGGCGGCGGTGCGCGCCGGTGGAGGGCAGTTGCTGCCGATCGACAGCGAACATTCGGCGATCTTCCAGTGCCTCCCCGAAGACCGCTCCGTGTGGGGCGCACGCATCGATCACATCATTCTCACTGCCTCGGGCGGACCGTTTCGCGAGCGCGAACCGGCGACGCTGCGCGAGGTCACGCCCGACCAGGCCTGCGCGCACCCGAATTGGGTGATGGGGCGAAAGATCTCGGTCGACTCCGCGACGATGATGAACAAGGCGCTGGAAGTCATCGAGGCGCGCTGGCTGTTCGATTTGACCCCGGAGCAGATTCGCGTCGTGATCCACCCGCAAAGCATCGTGCACTCGATGGTCGTGTGCCGCGACCATTCCGTGCTGGCCCAACTGGGAACACCCGACATGCGCGTGCCCATCGCCTACGGCCTGGCTTTTCCCGAGCGCATCACCTCGGGCGCTTCACAGCTCGATTTCTCGACCCTGGGGACGCTCGGCTTCGAAGCACCTGACCACGCGCGTTACCCCAGTCTGCAACTCGCGTGGGACACCTTGCGCGCTGCACCGGGCAGCACGGCCGTGCTCAACGCAGCGAACGAAGAAGCGGTGGCGGCATTCCTGGCCGGGCGCATTCGTTTCGACCAGATTCACGCCGTGAACGCGCAAACGCTGGAACGGGTCCAGTGCGATCCAGCCAGCGCCGGCAGTGTCGATGCCCTGCTCGAACTCGACGCGCGCGCGCGCCGGCAGGCCGCGCTCTATATTCAGAGCATCCAAGGCGTCCGAGGCGTGGAAGGTCAGTTGACATGTTGATCACCGTATTCGCATTCGTGCTCACCCTGGGCGTGCTGATCGTGTTTCACGAATACGGACACTACCGGGTGGCCGTGGCCTGCGGCGTCAAAGTGCTGCGCTTTTCGGTGGGCTTCGGGCGCGTGCTATGGCGCCGCCAAGCGAACCCCGACGCCACCGAATTCGTGATCTGTGCCCTGCCCCTGGGCGGCTACGTTCGAATGCTCGACGAGCGCGAAGGGCCGGTCGCGCCCGAACTCTTGCACGCGGCGTTCAATCGCAAGAGCCTGTGGCAACGCACGGCGGTGGTTGCGGCCGGCCCGCTGGCGAACCTGCTGCTGGCGGTGCTGCTGTATGCGAGTGCGCATTGGATCGGCATCGAAGAAGCGAAAGCGGTGCTCGGGCCGCCGGCTCGCGCCAGCTTGGCCGAAAGCGCCGGAATGCGTTCCGGCGATTGGGTGCGTGCCTGGTCCGCCGACGGGCTCGAATGGCAGGACCTGCAATCGCTGAGCGATCTGCGCTGGCAAGTCACGCGTGCCGTGATGCGCGGGCAGGCCCTGCAACTCATGGTCAGCGATCGCGATGGCCGCGCCGGGCGCCGTGTCGTGCTCGACATCGACCGACTCGGCAGCGTGGAAATCGACGCCCCGACGATGCAGCGCATCGGCCTGGGCGGGGCCTTCAGCGAGCCCGTCCTGGGTGACGTCAAGCCCGACGGACCGGCTGCGCGAGCCGGCCTGCGCGCCGGCGACCGGGTGTTGGCGATCGACGCCACGCCCATCCCGGACGCATCGAGCGTGCGCGAACTGATCCGCGCCAGCGGCAGCAGCGGCACGGCCAAGACCATGGTCTGGCGTGTCGAGCGTGGCGGCCATACGCTCGAGCTCGAGGTTCAACCCAAAGTCGTGAGCGACGGCGCGCAGCGCATCGGACGTATCGAAGCATTTCCCGGTCAGCCGCCGGAGTTGTTGACCGTGCGCTACGGCATGCTCGACGGTCTCTCGCGTGCCGTGAACAAGACCTGGGAGATGTCGACGCTGACGATCGAAATGCTCGGCAAGATGCTCGTCGGCCAAGAGTCATTGAAGAACCTCAGCGGGCCGATCACGATTGCCGACTACGCCGGTCAATCGGTGCGCCTGGGCCTGGCGTACTACCTCGGTTTTCTGGCCATCGTCAGCGTCAGCCTGGGCGTGCTCAACCTTCTGCCCTTGCCGATGCTCGACGGCGGGCACCTGATGTATTATCTTTTCGAGGGCGTGACGGGTCGCCCAGTCTCCGACTTGTGGCTCGAGAGACTGCAGCGCGGCGGCGTGGCGATCATGTTGATGATGATGTCGCTGGCCCTTTTCAACGATGTGGCTCGCTTGCTGGGCCTGTACTGATCCAGACCCGCATGCGTTTTCCGTTTTCGCTGGACCGCCTTCGCCCTTCGATTCTCAGCACCGCGATCGCCGCTGCCTTGCTGTGCGGCAAGGCCTGGGCAGTCGACCCCTTCGTCCTCAAAGATATTCGCGTCGAAGGCCTGCAACGCACGGACGCGGGCACCGTGTTCGCCTCGCTGCCGTTTCGCATCGGCGACACCTATAACGACGAAAAAGGTGCGGCCGCATTGCGCGCCCTGTTTGCGACGGGCTTGTTCAAAGACGTTCGCATCGATATCGACAGCGGCGTCGCCGTGGTCATTGTCGAAGAGCGCTCCATCGTCGCCAGCCTGGATTTCGTGGGTCTGAAGGAATTCGACAAGGAACAACTCACCAAGTCGCTGAAAGACTTCGGCATCGGCGAGGGCCTGCCCTTCGACAAGGCGCTGGCCGATCGCGCCGAGCAAGAGCTCAAGCGCCAGTACCTGACACGCAGCCTGTACGGCGCAGAAGTCGTGACCACGGTGACGCCGCAGGAGCGCAACCGCGTCAACGTCACGTTCACGATCACGGAAGGCACGGCGGCGAAGATTCACGAACTGCGCATCGCCGGCAACCAGGCCTTTGCCGAAGAGGAGTTGACCGGCCTGTTTGACTTGAACGACGGCGGCTGGCTCAGCTGGTATACCAAGTCCGACCGCTATTCGCGCTCCAAACTCAACGCCGATCTGGAAACGCTGCGCTCGTTCTACCTGAACCGCGGCTACCTCGAGTTCACGGTCACGTCCACCCAGGTCGCGATCTCTCCAGACAAGCAAGCAATCGCCATCACGATCAATATCGACGAAGGCCAGCCCTACACCGTGACCGCAGTGACGCTGGAAGGCGAATACCTGGGCAAGGAAGAGGACTTCAAGACCCTGGTGGCGGTCAAGCCCGGTGAACCCTACCGCGCCGAAGCGGTGACGAACACGACGCGCGCCTTCGTCGAGCGATTCGGCACCTTCGGCTATGCCTTCGCTCGTGTCGAACCGCGCACCGACATCGACCGGATCAATGGGCGTGTGGCGATCGCCCTGGTGGCCGATCCGCAGCGCCGGGTCTATGTGCGCCGCATCAATGTGGCAGGCAACAGCCGCACCCGCGACGAAGTGGTGCGCCGCGAATTCCGTCAGTTCGAATCGAGCTGGTACGACGGAGCGAAGATCAAACTGTCGCGCGATCGGGTCGATCGCCTGGGTTACTTCAAGGATGTGACGATCGACAGCGCCGAGGTGCCCGGTGCCCAGGACCAGGTCGACCTGACACTCAATGTGACGGAAAAGCCCACCGGCAATTTGCTGCTCGGCGCGGGGTTCTCGTCGGCCGACAAGCTTTCGTTGACGGCCTCGATCAGACAAGACAATGTTTTCGGCTCGGGCAACTACCTCGGACTGGAGTTGAACACGAGCCGCTCGACGCGAACCATTTCGCTGACCACGGTCGACCCCTATTTCACGATCGACGGCATCTCGCGCTCGCTCGAGATCTACTACCGCACCGCCAGGCCCTTCAACAGCCAGGGAGAACAGTACGAACTGGTGACTCCGGGCGTGTCGATACGCTTCGGCATTCCGTTCAGCGAATACGACACCGTGTTCCTGGGCGTGGGCGCCGAGCAAACCGAGATTCGCGGCGACGTGAATCTGCCGGCCAACTATTTCAACTACCGCTTCAATTTCGGCGCAAAGAGCCTGTCGATTCCTGTCACCCTGGGTTGGGCGCGCGATGCACGCGACAGCGCGATCGCTCCGACATCGGGGCGCTATTTGCGGCTCAATTCCGAATGGGGCATCGCCGGGGACACGCGCTACTTGCGCGCCAACGCACAGGCCCAGCAATACTTTCCGCTGAGCACGAAGTTTTCGCTGGGCCTGAACGCCGAGATCGGCTGGGGCGTGGGCCTGCAAGGTCGGCCCTACCCGGTATTCAAGAACTTTTACGGCGGCGGCCTCGGCACGGTGCGTGCCTTCGACCAGGGCTCGCTCGGGCCGCCCGACGTCCTTGGCGGCTTCATTGGGGGAAACAGGCGCATCAACCTGAACAGCGAGTTGTACGTGCCCGTTCCCGGCTCGGGCAATGACCGGTCCTTGCGCCTGTTCTCCTACCTCGACGCGGGCAATGTCTGGGGCGAGTTCGAGAGCGTCACGGCGCAAAGCCTGCGCGCTTCGGTGGGAATCGGCCTGAGCTGGATTTCGCCGGTCGGCCCCTTGAAGCTGAGCTGGGGCGCGCCGGTGCGCAAGTTCCCCGGCGATAGAATCCAGCGTCTTCAATTCCAGATCGGGACAGCGTTCTAATGAAAAGTTCTGCGATGAAGTCGTTCAGTCTCGCCGCACTACTTGGCGCAGTCCTCGCAGCGGCCGCGCTGCCGTGCTCGGGCCAGGAGTTGCGAATCGGCTATGTGAACAGCGATCGCGTCTTGCGCGACGCCGTGCCTGCCAAGGCCGCACAGGCGAAACTGGAGTCGGAATTCTCCAAGCGCGAAAAAGACCTGGCCGAGTTTGCGAATCGCTTGAAGGCTGCTGGCGACAAGCTCGACAAAGACGCGCCGACGCTGGCCGAGTCCGAGCGCAATCGGCGGCAGCGCGACCTGGTCGAACAAGACCGCGAGTTTCAACGCAAGCGCCGCGAGTTCCAGGAAGACCTGAGCCAGCGCAAGAACGAAGAACTGTCCTTTGTCGTCGAGCGCGCCAACAAGGTCATCAAGCAGATTTTCGAGACCGAGAAATACGACTTGATCCTGCAGGAGGCGGTTTTCGCCGGGCCCAAGGTCGACATCACCGAGAAGGTCATCAAGGCGCTCAACGCGCAAGGCTCCAAGTAGGGCCTGCTGCGGGGCCTCGAGCGGGTGCGATTCATGTCTTCACAGGCTCTCAGTGGCCAACAGCGTTACGGCGCGTGAGATCACGCAAGCCCTCGGCGGAGAACTGATCGGCCCGCCCGAGCTGCGCATCACCCGTATCGGAGCGCTCGAAGGCGCGACGCCGTCGACGATTTCCTTCCTCGCCCATCCGCGTTTTCAGGCACAACTCGAGCACACGCAAGCCGGCTGCGTGATCGTCGCGCCGGCGTTTCGCGATCTGGCGTGCGCGCGCGGCACGACGATCGTCACGGCCGACCCGTATTTGTACTTTGCGCGCCTCACGCAGTGGTGGGTGGCCTTGACCCGGCCGGCCGCGCCCGGCGCTGTGCACCCTAGCGCCGTGATTGACCCCATGGCACGCATCGCCCCCGGCGCCTGCATTGCAGCATTGGCCGTGGTCGAGGCTTCAGCCGTCATCGAAGAAGGTGCCGTGATCGGCGCACATTCATTCGTGGGCGCCGGTGCGAGCGTCGGCGCATTCACCCGGCTGGCTGCAAGGGTCACCCTCGGCGCGGGTTGCCGCATCGGCGCGCGCTGCGTCGTGCACAGCGGCGTCGTGATCGGTGCCGACGGATTCGGCTTCGCCCCGGTGGACGGGCGCTGGGAGAAGATCGAACAACTCGGCGCGGTGCGCATCGGCAATGAAGTCGAAATCGGCGCGAATACCTGCATCGACCGGGGCACCCTGGAGGACACCGTGATCGAAGATGGCGTCAAGCTCGACAACCTGATTCAGATCGGCCACAACGTGCATATCGGCGCGCACAGCGCCATTGCGGGAAACGCCGGCGTGGCCGGCAGTGCGCGCATCGGGCCGCATTGCACGATCGGCGGGGCGGCGAATGTTCTGGGCCACCTCAGCCTGGCACAAGGCGTGCACATCTCGGCGGCCAGCGTCGTGACGCGCTCGATCCACCAACCCGGCCTGTACAGCGGCATCTTTCCCATCGACGACAATGCCGCCTGGGAAAAAAACGCTGCCACGCTGCGTCAATTGCATGCGCTGCGGGATCGCTTGCGCGCCCTGGAAAAAAAGAGTTCATGATGGACATTCACGAGATCCTCACCAAGCTGCCGCACCGCTACCCGTTCCTGCTGATCGACCGCGTGCTCGAGCTGGAAAAGGGCAGTCGCATCAAGGCGATCAAGAACGTCACGATCAACGAGCCCTTCTTCGCCGGTCATTTTCCGGTCCGCCCGGTCATGCCCGGCGTCCTGCTGCTCGAGGCCTTGGCCCAATCGGCGGCTTTGCTGGCGTTCGAGACGCTCGGCGAGCTGCCCGACGACAAGACGATCTACTACCTCGCTGCGCTGGACACGGCTCGCTTCAAGCGCCCGGTCGAGCCGGGCGATCAGCTCGTGCTCGAGGCGACGCTGAACCGCAGCAAGGCCGGCGTGTTCAAGTTCAGCTGCGCGGGAAGAGTGGACGGCGAAATCGTCGTCGAGGCGGACCTGACCTGCACGATGCGCAAGTTCGCCTGACTTGCAAGTTCGAGCGCGCGCGGCGCATGGCCATCATCCACCCCACGGCGATCGTCGAAGCCGGCGCTGAGCTCGGTGAGACCGTTCGAGTCGATGCTTACGCCGTCGTGCGCGCCCATGTCCAGATCGGCGAGGGCAGCAGCGTCGGCGCGCATTGCGTGGTCGAAGGCCGCACCCGCATCGGCCGCGGCAATCGGATCTTCCAGTTTTGCTCGATCGGCGCAGTGCCGCAAGACAAGAAGTACGCCGGCGAGCCCACCGAGCTGCACATCGGCGATCGCAATACCCTGCGCGAGTTCTGCACCTTGAATACGGGCACGGCGCAAGGCGGGGGTGTCACGCGAATCGGCGACGACAACTGGATCATGGCCTATGTGCACATCGCGCACGATTGCCAGGTCGGCAACCAGACCATCTTCGCCAACAACGCGACCCTGGGCGGCCATGTGCACATCGACGATTGGGTCATCGTCGGCGGCTTGAGCGGCGTGCACCAGTTCGTGCAGATCGGCGCGCACGTGATGGTCGGCTTCGCGAGTGCCGTCTCGCAGGACGTGCCGCCTTTCATGTTGGTCGACGGCAACCCGCTCGCGGTGCGCGGCTTCAACGTCGAGGGCCTGCGCCGGCGCGGCTTCTCTGCGGCGCGTATCGCCGCCGTCAAGCAGATGCACAAGCTGATCTATCGCTCTGGCCTGACGCTGGAAGCGGTGAAGACCGCCTTGCCCGAGCTCGCCGCCGCCACCCCCGAGGCGAGCGCGGACGTGTCCCTGGTGCTCGAGTTCCTGCAGCGTGCGCAGCGCGGCATCGCCCGCTGAGCCGCCTGCCGCGAGGACGGCGCAAGCTGAGCTCGATGAGTGCCCATCTCGCCGCCCCACGTTTCGCCATGGTCGCCGGCGAGGCCTCGGGTGACTTGGCCGCTGGACTCCTGCTCGGTGGCCTGCGCTCGCGTTGGCCGCAATTGCAGGCCTTCGGCATCGGCGGGCCGAAGATGGCCGAGCAGGGCTTCGAGGCCTGGTGGCCGCATGACACGCTGGCGGTGCGTGGCTACGTCGAGGTGCTGAGCCACTACCGCGGGATCTCGCGGATTCGCAACCAATTGGCGGAACGCCTGCAGCGCGAACCTCCAGATCTGTTCATCGGCGTGGACGCGCCCGACTTCAACCTCGACCTCGAAACGCGGCTCAAAGCCAAGGGGGTGCGCTGCGTTCACTTCATCAGCCCTTCGGTCTGGGCGTGGCGTGCCAAGCGCATCGAAAAAATCCATACGGCAGTCGACCACATGCTGTGCGTGTTTCCCTTCGAACCCGCGCTGTACGCCAAACAGGGAGTTGCCGCCACTTACGTCGGCCACCCCTTGGCCGACGCGATACCGCTCGAGCCGCCGCGCGCCCAGGCGCGCTCAGCGCTGGGAATCACGGACGACGAAGCACTCGTGGCCCTGCTCCCGGGCAGCCGCAAATCCGAGATCCAGTACATCGCACCGCGCATCTTGTGCGCCGCGCAAGTCATGCATCGCCAGCGACCGGCGCTGCGCTTTGTCCTGCCTGTCGTTCCGGGCCTGCGCCACGCGATCGAGCCCCTGCGCCGCCAGCATGCGCACGCTTTGCGCATCGAACTGCTCGACGGCCGCGCCCACGAGGCGCTCGCTGCGTGCGATGTCGCCATCGTGGCCAGCGGCACCGCCACATTGGAGGCGGCGCTGTTCAAGCGCCCCATGGTCATCTGCTACAGCATGCACGCCTTGAGCTGGCAGATGATGAAGCGCATGAAGCTGCAACCCTGGGTGGGCTTGCCCAATATTCTTCTGCAGGACGCGGTCGTGCCCGAACTCCTGCAAAGCGATGCCACACCCGAGAACCTGGCGCAAGCCGCCCTGGCCTGGCTCGACGAGCCGGCGCGCGTGGCCACCCTGGTCAAGCGATTCCAAGCCCTGCACCTGCAATTGCGCAGGAACACCGCGAAGGCCGCAACCGATGCGATCGAAGCCGTCCTTGGCCAAGCTGCCGCGTGAGCTGGGCCTGGCCGGCCCTGGCCTGTACGCCGGGGTCGACGAAGCCGGCCGCGGGCCTCTGGCCGGGCCCGTGGTGGCAGCGGCCGTGATGCTCGACGAGCGCGCGCCGATTCGCGGCCTGAACGATTCCAAGAAGCTCGGTTCGCGCACACGCGAGCGGCTCTTCGACGAAATTCTCGCCAAGGCCTTGTGCTGCCGCATCGCGCTGGCGACGGTGGAAGAAATCGACCGCCTCAACATCCTGCGCGCCACCCTGCTGGCCATGCGCCGCGCCGTCGAAGGCCTGCGCCTGCGGCCGCACCTGGTGCTCGTCGACGGCAATCGCGCGCCGGACCTGCATGTGCCGGTGCGCGCAATCGTCAAAGGTGACGCGCGGGTGCAATGCATCGCCGCCGCATCGATCCTGGCCAAGGTGCATCGCGATCGGTTGTGCATCGACTTGCATCAACGCCACCCGCGCTACGGCTTCGCCGGACACAAGGGTTATGCCACGCCCGAGCACTTGGCGGCGTTGCGCGAACACGGGCCCTGCCCGGAACACCGTCTGTCCTTTGCGCCGATGCGCGGCGCTGGCTGAATGGCCGCACGGTGAAGATCGACAGCATCACCTCGCGCCACAACCCTTTGCTGGTGCGTTTGCGCAAACTGTCGAACGATTCGCTGGCCTATCGCAAGCAAGGCCAGATCTGGCTGGAGGGCGAACACCTTTGCGGCGCCTTCGCAGCGCGAGGTGCCGCGATTGCACAGGCCGTGATCACGCAAGCCGCGTGGGAGCAGGGTCCGTGCCGTGAACTCGCGATGCGCGCGGACGCCGTTTCGGTCGTGCCCGAGCCCTTGATGGCCACGCTCAGCAGCTTGGAGTCCAGCCCAGCGCTGGCATTCGCCGTGGCGTGGCCGGGCATGAGCGAAATGCAGGCAGGGGTTGCGAGCGTCGTGCTCGACCGGGTTCAGGACGCCGGCAATGCAGGCGCCATCCTGCGCAGCGCCGCGGCGTTCGGATTCAGCCAGGTTTTGGCGCTCAAAGGCAGCGCTGGCTTGTGGGCGCCCAAGGTGCTGCGCGCCGCGATGGGCGCGCACTTTTCGCTGCGGTTGGTGGAATCGCTCGAAGAGTCGGCCCTGGTCGACCTGCGCATCCCGCTGCTCGCGGCAGGCCCGCACGCCGCGCAGGCGCTGCACAACGTCGATTTGCCCTGGCCCTGCGCCTGGCTCTTCGGTCACGAAGGGCAGGGCGTGTCGGCGCCCCTGCTCAGGCAATGCCAGCATGTCTTGCGCATTGCGCAACCCGGCGGCCAGGAGTCGCTCAACGTTGCCGCAGCGGCCGCGGTCTGCATGTACGAATCGACGCGCCAGGCCATGGCGCGTGGCCTGCCGCAGCGCGCTCAGAATCCATGCCGCCGGTAGCGGTAGCCGCCGTACACCACCCGCGGCTCCACGGCGAACACGGGGCGACCGTAGTAATCGAAGTAGGCGTTCGGGCCGTAGTAGCCGTAGACGGGCAGCGGCGCGTACACGACCGGCGGTGCAATGCTCACCACTGGCACCGCCACCGGCACCGGCAGCGCTTGCGCAGGGGCGGCGGCGAGCGTTCCGCCCAGGGGTGCGACCGTCACATTCAGGGCAATCTGCGCACCCGGGTCTTGTGCCATGCGCGTCGAGAAGCGCTGCCCGTTGTACTCGTAGACCACGTCATAGCCGATGACGCGGGTCTGATAGCTCGTCACGGTGAGGCAAGTGCGCAGCGGCACCTCGGCCGGCGGCGTATTGGCAGCCTCGGCGCGGTCACCGATGACAGCGCCCGCCACGACGCCCAGTCCGGTCGCTGCCGCGCGGCCCGCGCCGCTGCCCAGGCTGTTGCCGACGACTCCACCCACCAAGGCGCCGAGCACTGAGCCCGCGCCGCTGGTGGGCGGCTGCACCAGCACCTGCTGGTCACTGCACTGCTGCTGCGGCACCGCGAACTGGGCTGTCACCGGCGTCGAGGAGATCACGTTGCCGTACTGCGCGGCCAGTGCGGTGCTGCATGCCGCGGCCAGGCTGATCGCGGTGAGTGCAATTTTGGTCTTCATGATGTGTTCCTTTCTCGGATCACGGGCGCGGCGTTTGCCGCCATGCAATCCTGGGGCCGCGACGTTTCCGGATTGTTGCGGGCGCCTGCCGGCGGCGTCGCGACGGTATGGCCCTGTCCGGGAGGGGCACCACGATGCCTGACGGTGGCCCGCAGCGACATATCGCTCCGCCTTCGGCAGGAGCCACACGCCGCCGTGGTAGAAGTAGTTGCCGCCGCGATAGCCGATGGTGATGCTGCCGCGCAGCAAACCCGCCGGAGCGTGTTGCAGGTGTTGGGGACACTGATGACAGATGACTTGTCGGCCGCGGCCCATGCTTGATGACCTGACCCTGACCCACTGGCTCACCCTGCACGGCCTGGTGACGGCGGTGGCCGTGCTGGCCTACGTCGTCAACTCGCATGTCGTTTTCCAGCGGCGCCACCCGACCGCGGCGATCGCGTGGATGTTGTTCATCGTATTGCTGCCCTACCTGGCCTTGCCGGCGTTCCTGCTGTTCGGCTCGCGCAAGCTCGCACGTCCTCAGCCGGCCACGCCACCCGAGCCGTGCGGGGAAAACAGCGACGACTTCTGGGCCATCAAGACCATCCAGGCGCTCGGTCAGCCGGCGCCGGCACCCTACAGCCAGCTGAACCTGCACGCCGATGGCGATGCGGCACGCGAGGCCCTGCTGGCCACCCTCGATGGCGCGCAGGTCTCGATCGACATGTGCACCTTCATCCTCAGGGACGACCCCCTGGGCAACGCGGTCCTCGAGCGGCTGTGCAGGCAAGCGGCAAAAGGCCTGCGCGTCAGGCTGTTGCTGGACGGCATGGGCAGCCTGATGGCGGGCCGACCGAGTATGCGGCGCCTGTTCCGCGCAGGGGGCGAGTTCGTGCTCTTCGTACCGCCTCTGCGCTCGCCGCTGAAGGGCCGTACCAATCTGCGCGACCATCGCAAGCTCGTCATCGCCGACGCTGCCAGAACCCCAGGCCACACGGGCAGCACGGGTCGCCTGTGGTGCGGTGGGCGCAACCTGGCGTCGGAATATTTCGACGGCGCGCCGGGCGAGCCGGCGTGGCGCGACCTGAGCTTCGACCTGGGGGGCCCCCTGGTCTGCCAGGCGAATGATTTGTTCGAGCGCGATTGGGCCTTCGCCAGCGGCCGGCCGATAGGCGCGCTATGGTCCGCACAGCCCGTCAAGGCCACACCGCCCGCATCGCCGGAAACTGCATTCGTGATGGGCGGCGCGCAACTCGTCGCCTCGGGCCCGGACCAGGCCGACGACACGGTGCACGCCCTGCTGGTCAGCGCGGCCTATCGGGCGCGGCATCGCATCGCCCTGGCCACGCCGTACTTCGTTCCGGAATCGGCCCTGCTGATGGCACTGTGCCTGGCTGCCCGGCGCGGCGTGGTTGTCGATCTGCTGCTGCCGGCGGTGTCGAACCACCGCCTGTCGGATCTGGCGCGGGCCCGCGCACTGCGCTCATTGGCACAGGCCGGTGGGCGCATCTGGCTGGCGCCGGGAATGATGCACGCCAAGCTGGCGGCGATCGACGATGTGCTGGCCTTGGCCGGTTCGGTCAACCTCGACAGCCGAAGCCTGTTCCTCAACTACGAAATGATGATCGCGTTTCACAAGGGCGCGGACGTGCGGCGTTTCGCGGCCTGGTTCGACGCGGAGCGAAAGACGGCGAGCCGCTATGTTGCCGTTGCGCCAGGCCTGATGCGCGATGCCGCCGAGGGCATGATCTTGTGGCTGGGGTTTCAACTGTAGACGCCCCGGCCCTGGGCGCTCAGCCCGTCCGCTTGTATCGCGGCCGGGCCTTCGCCAGCCGTCAGCCGCCTTCCGGCGCCTGACGCGCGGGCTCAGCCCGTTGTTCAGTACATCAGCCGATCCGGGCGAATGTCGCGCAGGATCGTCGTGGCGATTTCTTCGATCGACTTGTGCGTTGACGACAACCAGGCGATGCCCTCGCGGCGCATCATGGTTTCGGCATGCGCCACCTCGTAGCGGCAGTTCTCCATCGAGGCATATTTGCTGTCGGGGCGGCGCTCCTGGCGGATCTGGTGCAGACGCTCGGGCGCGATCGTCAGACCGAAGCATTTGCCCTTGAAGTTCTTCAGCGAACCGGGCAAATGGCCGCGCTCGAAGTCTTCGGGGATGAGCGGACAGTTCGCGGCCTTGATACCGTGTTGCATCGCCAGGTACAGCGAGGTCGGCGTCTTGCCGCTGCGGCTGACTCCGACCAAGATCACATCGGCCTGGTCGAGGTTCTTCGCCGATTGCCCGTCGTCGTGCGCCAACGAGAAATTGATCGCCTCGATGCGGTCGCTGTATTCCTGGCTTTTCGACACGTCGGCATTGCGCCCCACGCGATGCGTCGAGGTCATGCCGAATTCGGCCTCGAGCGGCTCGATGAAGGTATTGAACAGGTCCAGCACCAGGGCCTTGCACTGGCCCTTGACGATGGCCAGCACTTCGGCGTCCACCATGGTGATGAACACCACCGGGCGCCGCCCCTCGACCTGGCCGGTGTGGTTGATCTCGCGCACCACTTGATGCGCCTTGTCGGCGCTGTCGATGAAGGGCCGGCGTACGTGGTGCGGTTTTGCAGGGAACTGGTTCAGGATGGAGTTGCCGAAGGTCTCGGCGGTGATGCCGGTGCTGTCGGAGACGAAGAAGACGGTGCGGTCGGGCATGGTGTGCGTTGTTCAATGCGGCCGGCCTCGATGATAGGGAGTCGACGCCGCACTCTGCCTCTTAGAATCGGCGCAATTGCGCTATTGCCTCGTATGCCCCAGCCGTGACCCCGCACGGGAGCCCTGGGCATGGACTCGAGCGCACCCCAATCTTCCCCTCCCGGAGCCCTCCCATGTCCAACCCCAAGCTGGCGACCGCCCTGGTCGTACCGTTTGAACGCTTGAGAATGTCCGACGTCGACGCGGTAGGCGGCAAGAACGCCTCGCTCGGCGAAATGATCAGCCAGCTGAGCTCCGCGGGGGTGCGTGTTCCCGGTGGTTTTGCCACGACCGCGAATGCGTTCCGGCGTTTTCTGGCGCAGGGCGGTCTGGCCCAGCGGATCCAGGCGTGCCTGGCCCCATTGAACATCGATGACACGCGCGCCCTGGCCGCAGCCGGTGCGCAGATTCGCCGCTGGATTCAGGACACGCCGTTTCCCGCGGACCTCGAAGCGGCGGTTCGCAGCGAATTCGCCGCGCTGTCGGCCGACGCACCGACGGGCGGCGCAGCATCGTTCGCCGTGCGCTCGTCGGCGACGGCGGAAGACCTGCCCGACGCATCGTTCGCCGGCCAGCAGGAGACCTTTCTCAACGTCGAGGGCATCGAGGACGTGCTCGCGAAAATGAAAGAAGTGTTCGCCAGCCTCTACAACGACCGCGCGATCAGCTACCGCGTGCACAAGGGCTTCGCTCACGCCGACGTCGCGCTCAGCGCCGGCGTGCAGCGCATGGTGCGCTCCGATCTCGGTGCCGCCGGCGTGATGTTCACGATCGACACGGAAAGCGGCTTCAGCGGCGTCGTGTTCATCACCTCGAGTTACGGCCTGGGCGAGACCGTGGTGCAGGGCGCGGTGAACCCGGATGAGTTCTACGTGCACAAGGCTTCGCTGCAACGCGGCAAGATGGCGCTGATTCGGCGCAGCCTGGGCTCCAAGCTGATCCGCATGGAGTTCGCCACGGCGGCAGAGCGGGCCGCGAGCGGCAAACTCGTGCGCACCATCGACAACGCCGCCGAGCAGCGCAATCGCTATTCCCTAAGCGACGCCGAAGTGACCGAACTCGCGCGCTATGCCCTGATCGTCGAGACCCACTACGGCCGGGCCATGGACATCGAGTGGGGCAAGGACGGCCTCGACGGCAAGATCTACATCCTGCAAGCGCGCCCCGAAACCGTGAAAAGCCAGGCCTCGGGCAAGGTCGAACAACGCTACACGCTCAAGAGCGACAAGAACACGAGCGTCGTGCTCGCCGAAGGGCGCGCCATCGGCCAGAAGATCGGCACCGGCACGGTCCGCATCGTGCACAGCACGGCCGACATGGAACGCGTGCAGGCCGGCGACGTCCTCGTCACCGACATGACCGACCCGAACTGGGAGCCGGTGATGAAGCGAGCCGGCGCCATCGTCACCAACCGTGGCGGGCGCACCTGCCACGCCGCGATCATCGCGCGCGAACTCGGCGTGCCCGCCGTCGTGGGTTGCGGCAACGCGACCGACTTGTTGAAAGACGGTGCCCTCGTCACCGTGGTCTGCTCCGAGGGCGACACCGGCCACATCTACGACGGGCTGCTCGAATCCGAAGTGACCGAAGTCGTGCGCGGCGAGATGCCCTACTGCCCGGTGAAGATCATGATGAACGTGGGCAACCCGCAACTCGCTTTCGAGTTCGCGCAGATGCCCAATTCGGGCGTGGGCTTGGCGCGGCTCGAATTCATCATCAACAACAATATCGGCGTGCACCCGCGGGCGATTTTGGATTATCCGAACATCGATCTCGACCTGAAGAAGGCGGTGGAAAGCGTGGCGCGCGGCCACGCGTCGCCGAGGGCGTTCTACGTCGACAAGCTGGCCGAGGGCATCGCGACGATCGCCGCGGCGTTTTGGCCCAAGTCCGTGATCGTGCGCTTGTCGGACTTCAAGAGCAACGAGTACCGCAAGCTCATCGGCGGCTCGCGCTACGAGCCCGAAGAAGAGAACCCCATGCTCGGTTTTCGCGGTGCGTCGCGCTACATCAGTGCGGCCTTCGGCGAGGCCTTCGCGATGGAATGCGAGGCGCTGATTCGCGTGCGCGGCGAAATGGGGCTGGAGAACGTGGAGCTGATGGTGCCCTTCGTGCGCACGCTCGGGCAAGCGCGCAAGGTCGTGCAAATGCTCGCCGAGCGCGGCCTGCGGCGTGCAGCAGACGGCGGCCAGGACGGCTTGAAGATCATCATGATGTGCGAAGTGCCGAGCAATGCGATCCTCGCCGAGCAGTTTCTCGAATTCTTCGACGGCATGTCGATCGGCTCGAACGACTTGACCCAACTCACCCTGGGGCTGGACCGGGACTCGGGGTTGGAGCTGCTGGCGCAAGACTTCGACGAACGCGACCCTGCCGTGAAAGCGATGATCTCGCGCGCGATTCAAGCCTGTCGCGCGCAGAGCAAATACGTCGGCATTTGCGGCCAAGGGCCGAGCGACCACCCCGACTTCGCCGATTGGCTGGCGCAGGAGGGCATCGCGTCGATGTCGCTCAATCCGGATACCGTGGTGGAAACTTGGCAGCGATTGGCCAGGCGCTGAACACGCACACCAAGGCCACGCCGGATGGCGCAAAGCCGGCTGCGCGTGACGGTCCTCGCGGAATGCAGGCGCACTCGAGCCAATTCGAACAACGACGACATGAACGATGACGATTTGCCCGCCGAGATCGATTTCTCCAAGGGCATGCGCGGGAAGTTCTTCAAGCCTGGGGCTCGGCTGAATCTGCCGGTGTACCTGGAAGCCGACGTGCAGGACTACCTGGCCGCGCGCGCCAAGGCCCGCGGCATCGAGGTCGGCCAACTCGTCAATGAACTGCTCAAGAAGGACATCGAACTGATCGAGGCGGCGAGGTAGAACGGCGCCGCTTCAGGGCGCCGCTTCAGTGGCCTGCTTGCTGGAATGCAAGACCTGACCCCGGCTTCTCCCTCGGGACGGCATTACGTCGAGCGGGTGACCACGGCGGTGGTCACAGCGTCCCTAAGAGCACTGCCAGCAACTGCCATCACAAGACTACGTTGCCCAACGACGAGCAAATGCCTGCAGCCCCCATATCAACGCCGTGTAGTACGGCCAATTGATGGCCTCGGAGACCAAGAGAGACGACACAACACCTTCAGCTCCAAACAATGCGCTGAACCAATACCCGGGCGAGATCGCAACGATCAAGAGCAAGTCCGAGTGCACGAACTGGTACGCACCGAAGACGGCGAAGGTCGTCGCAGCAAGCGATAGAACGCCAGCCAGAACCAAACGCCGTCTCCAATCTGCTGTCATGCGTATGGTTCCAACTACTCACATCCGCAGTCGTCAGGCAGTTGGCCCGACTGGACTTGGAGTTGACCCGTTTTCGCGGACACCTCATCCTTATGGAAGAAGGAGTCCGAAATGCCAACACCGAAACCCCCGTATCCGGCGGAATTCCGCCGACAGATGGTCGAACTGGTCCAAGCCGGGCGC
>JBAQUQ010000161.1:0-5596 GCA_049297615.1 Burkholderiaceae bacterium | reverse complement strand
ATGAGCAGCACGACGGCGCCCATCGCGACGATCAGCAGCGGTTCGAGAATCGTCGCCATTTGCAGGGCTCGGCGCTGCACCTCGTTGCCGAGCTGACGCGCCGCACGCTCTAACATCGTCGGCAACTGGCCGGTTTGTTCGCCCTGGCGCGAGAACATCGCCAGTATCGAGGGAAAGCGCTTCTTGCTGCCGAGCGCGGATGCCAGCGGTGCGCCTTCGCGGACCTGCACCAGCGCATCCATCGCGTCGGCACGCATCGCGCGGTTGCCCAAAGTTTCAGCCGCCGCCTGCAGGGCTTTCAGGATCGGAACACCAGCGCCCGCCAACATCGCCAGCGTGCCGGCAAAACGTGCCGCGTTGTAGCCGCGCGCGAGCCGGCCGACCAATGGCAGGCCTAGCCAGGCGGCGTCGAAGCGCTCGCGAAATGCGGCGTTGCGCAGCATCACCTTCAAGGTCATCAGGCCGCTCGCAGCGCCCAGCAGGATCAACCACCCGAATTGACGGATGAAGGCGCTGATCGCGAGCATCGCAATCGTCAGCGCGGGCAGGGCGCGTTTCGAACTGGTGAACACCGAAGCAACTTGCGGCACGACATAGGTGACGAGAAAGATCACGATCACGACGGCGATGACGGAGACGATGGCCGGATAGAGGGTCGCACCGATCAGCTTTGCGCGCAGCTCCTGACGTTCTTCCAGATCGTCGGCAAGCCGCTCCAACACGGCGCCCAGGGCGCCGCTTTGTTCGCCGGCTGCCACGACGCCGCGGTACACATCGTCGAATTCGCGCGGTGCACTCGTCAATGCGCGTGCGAGCGGCGAGCCCGCGTTGACCTCGCTCTTCAAGTGCGCCACCAGTTCGCGCTGGCGCGGGTCTTCGGCTTCGTCGCCCACGGCGGTCAGCGCGCGCTCCAGCGGCAGGCCGGCAGCGACCAGGCCGGCCAGCTGGCGTGTCCAGACGGCCAGCCCGGTGCTGCTGAACACGGCGCGCTTGAAACGCATGCCCGAGCCCTGCTCCGCCCCGGAGGCGACCGCCGCCACGACCAGGGGCACCAGGGATTGAGCGCGTAACTGCGCACGTGCAGCCTTGGCGTTGTCGGCCTCGAGCAGGCCGGCCGTTGTCTTGCCGGAGGCGTCGAGCGCCTCGAACCGGTACGCGGGCATGGCTTGAAATTCGCGCGGCTTGACCGGAGAACTGGGTGGGAAAGCGGCAGAGCTACTCGCGGGTGACGCGCAACACTTCTTCGGGCGAGGTCACGCCCAGTGCGACCAGACGATCCCCGTCCTCGCGCATCAAGCGCAGGCCGCCGAGCTCGGCGGCGGAAAGCAACTGCGCTTCTGCCGCCCGGTTATGCACCAAGGTGCGCACCGCCGTGTCGGCAACCATCAATTCGTAGACACCGGTACGACCCTTGTAGCCGCTGTGTCCGCATTCGGCGCAACCCACCGGGTGGTAATGGCCCCGCGTGTCGGCCTTGCGACAGTGCAAGCACAATCTGCGAACCAGGCGTTGCGCGAGCACGCCCAGCAGGCTCGAACTCAGCAGGAAGGGCTCGACGCCCATGTCGGTCAGTCGCGTGACAGCCGAGACGGAATCGTTGGTGTGCAGGGTCGCGAGCACCAGGTGGCCAGTCAATGACGCCTGAATCGCAATCTGCGCCGTCTCGAAATCGCGAATCTCGCCGATCATGATGACGTCGGGGTCCTGGCGCAGGATCGCGCGCAAGGCTTTCGCGAACGTCAAGTCGATCTTCGGATTCACCTGGGTTTGGCCGATGCCCGCAAGTTCGTATTCGACCGGGTCTTCTACCGTCAATACATTCGTGCCACCGGTGTCGATGCGCCCCAGCGACGCGTACAACGTTGTCGTCTTGCCCGAGCCGGTCGGGCCGGTGACGAGCAGAATGCCATGCGGTTGGTGGATCAATCTGTCGAAGCGCGTCAAGGTCTCCCCGCTCATGCCCAACCCCTCGAGCGTGAACTTGGATTCGGCTTTGTCGAGCAGACGCAAGACGGCGCGCTCGCCGTACGATGAGGGCAGGGTGGAGACGCGCACGTCGACGGCGCGACCGGCGATGCGCAGCGAAATCCGGCCGTCCTGGGGCAGGCGCTTCTCCGCGATGTCGAGTTCGGCCATGATCTTCAGGCGCGAAATCAGCGCCGCATGCAGCGCCTTGTTCGGTTGCACCACTTCACGCAGCGTGCCGTCGACGCGAAATCGCACCGCGCTGCTGCGCTCGTACGGTTCGATGTGGATGTCGCTCGCGCCGTCTTTCGCGGCCTGGGTGAGCAGGGCGTTGAGCATGCGGATGATGGGAGCATCGTTGGACGCTTCGAGCAGGTCCTCGATGGCCGGCAGCTCCTGCATCATGCGGCTCAAGTCGACAGCGCTTTCCACTTCGCCGATCACCACTGCTGCGCTCGACTCGCCCCCGGCATAAGCCACGGCAATGCGGTGGGCGAGGGTCGAAGCGGGTTCGCGCTCCAGCGCGTCGACGTCGTACAGGCGCAGGATTTCGCTGAGCGCGGACGCGCCAGAGGTCTCGGCGGCACGCAGCAGCAGGCGCTGGCCGTCGTCTTCGAGCAAGACGGTGTGCGCCTTGGCGAAGGCGTAGGGCAGAGGGTGGCGCGCGCCCATGGGTCGACTCTATGGAGTGGCCGGACCGGCCGGGGTCGGGGCCGCGTCCGGCTCGCCGCGCAATGACGGGATAACCGGTGCGTCATTGATCGGCATGACGCGGCTCGGCGTCGGTTGCGAGTCTTTCTGCAGTGCGCGGATCGAATCGTAGCGATCCAGCGTCAGGTCGTTCGCGGCCTGCTGGGTACGGATCACGACCGGGCGCAGAAACACCATCAGGTTGCTTTTGGCACGAGTGCGGTTGTCGCTGCGAAACAGGGCGCCGATGAAAGGCAGGTCGCCCAGAAGGGGCACTTTGCCGGCATTGCCCGAGAACTCGTCCTTGAGCAAGCCACCCAGCACCATGATTTGACCGTCGTCGACGACGACCGTGGTTTCGATAGAACTCTTGTCGGTTGTCGGGCCTGCGCCGGCCGAACTCGCGTCCCCGGGTACGACACTGGAGTTTTCCTGGAAGATCGTCATGCGCACGGTGCCACCCTCGCCGATCTGCGGCTTGACGCGCAAGGTCAGCCCGACATCCTTGCGTTCGATCGTCTGGAAAGGGTTGGTGGCGCCACCCGTGCCGCCCGTGTTCGTAAAGCTGCCGGTGAGGAACGGCACGTTCTGGCCGATCACGATCTTGGCCTCTTCGTTGTCCAGCGAAACCAGGTTCGGTGTGGACAGCACATTGGCATCGGCATTGGTTTCCAGGAACTTCGCCAGGGCTCCGAGCGTGTAGATCGAGCCCACCCTGTTCAGAACGCCGACATTGAAACCGCCTGGCACGCCGGCTGCGGCGGCTGCCGCCAATCCGGTCGAGTTGGCGCCCTGCACCGTGGCGGCGGAGAGCGAAATGATGTTGCCACTGCCCGCGAAGTTGGTTCCGGCGCCGATGATCGTGCTGTCCCCCCGGCGGCCCGAAAGCGCCTGCCACTGGAAGCCGATTTCAGCCGCCTTGCTGGCATCGACCTTGACAATCATCGACTCGATATAAACCTGTGCACGGCGCGAATCGAGCTGGTCGATGACGATGCGCAACTGGCGATACAAAGGCTCGGCGGCGGTGATGATCAGCGAATTCGTCGCCGGGTCGGCCTGGATGAAGCCGCCGGTCGAGGGGCTGGCGGATGCGCTCACCGGTGCAGTGGCCTGAAGCGACGCGCCGCCGGGGGGCTGCGGCGTGGCCGCCGCCAAAGTGGGCGGCGTTGTTGAAGACGCTCCCGCCCCGGCGCCGCCGCTGCTGAACGCCGAGCGCAACACCGTGGCGAGCTTGACGGCGTCGGCGTTCTTCAACGGCACAACCCAGATGTTTCCGGCCGCGTTCGCCCCGGATGTCGCCTGGTCGAGCTTGGCCACGAGCGAGCGGATGCTTGCCATGCGCGCCGGGTTGGGCGCGCGCACCAGCAGCGAGTTGCTGCGTGCATCGACCATGATCGACGCGCCGCTGATTCCGCCTCCCCCCGGCAGCCCCGGCGTGCCGGCGCCGGGGAGAGCGTCGGTCAGGCGCTGCACCATCGGCGCCAAGTCAGCGGCCAGGGCATGTTGCAGTGCGAGCACTTCGACGTCGCCGGCGGCCGGCGTGTCCATCGCCGCGATGATTTTGGCGATGCGTTGCAGGTTATCGGCGTAGTCGGTGATGATCAGCGAGTTATTGCCGGGGTTGGCGTTGATCGTGTTGTTCGGGCTGATCAAGGGGCGCAGCACGGGCACCATATTGTTCGCGCTCTCGTGATTGAGCTTGAAGATCTGCGAAATCACCTGGTCACCGCGGCGCGACACCTCACCCACCGACACGGTCCCGGTCTGCAACTTGGCGTCGGCCTCGGGCACGACTTTGTACAGGCCGGCGACCTCGACGACGGTGAAACCCAGGCCGCGCAGTGCCGCCAGGAAGTTGAGGTAGGCCTCACGGGGCGACAGCGGTACTTCGTTGTAGAGAGTGATCGTTCCCTTGACGCGCGGGTCGACGACGAATTGCTGTTTCAGAATCACCGCCATCGCGCGTGCCACGCCCTCGATATCGGCGTTCACGAAATTCAGCGTGACCGGCTCGCCGCGGAAACGTGCGCCCGACGGCTGGGCATTGGGCAACTGCAGCGCCAGCATTCCCAGGCATAACACGGCGATCCTGAGCGGGGATGCGTGGCCCTGGCCGGGCCACCGCGGATAAAAATTCGCGCTCAGCTTCATGCTCATCCGATCGATATGACGGAACGAGCGCCTTCGCGCCGCCCGATGATGTTCAGCAAATTGTTCAGCGCCGGTTCGTCGGCGGCGTCGGCCCGGGCTTCGCCGCGAAAGCGCAGGCCGCTTGGCCCCAGGCTGCCTTCGCCGCTGAGTTGCAGGGCGCCGTCCTGGGTCGACAATTGCAGCCGCGAAGTGCTGCCCTGCGCGCTGTCGCCCGACACGCTCAAGCGGTAATTACCCAAGGTGTTCAGCGTCGTCATGCGCGACGATACGCTGAGCAGCTCGATGTCGGCACGGCCGTCGATTCGCCAGCGCCCCTGGACGGATTCGATCCTCACGCCCGGCGACACCAGGCGCACGGCGCCACCGAGCTGGAGGGTGTTCCAGGGCGTTCCCAGGCCGCCCAGCCAACTGCTCGGCCATTGGCCGATCCAGCCGGGACTGGGCAGTACGGTGTACATCAATCGGCCGAATCCGGGCCGCAGTTGCACGGCGACGCTGCCGTTGAGGCAACAGGCATGGCGCGCCGTCAATTCGAAGCCGTAGGCGCGCGGCGTCAGCGACCATTCGAGCCGCCCTGGCAGAGCGCTCGCGTCGCGACTCTGTGGCCCGCCGGTCAACACAGCGGCAGCGCTGCCCGACCAGAGGGTGCCGCGTGCGTCGGCCAACAGCAGACGCTGCCCGGTGGCAGCGGCCACGCCTTGCGCGACCCAGGCAGCCGGGATGTTGGCCACGAAGGCCACCCCTGCGCCGAAGACGGCACCGACCGCCGCCCCGCGCAGCGCCGCGC
>JBAQUQ010000160.1:0-15551 GCA_049297615.1 Burkholderiaceae bacterium | reverse complement strand
ACTGCCTTCGCGCCGTTGCTGACCTTCACCTTGCGCTGTGTGCGGGTGTGGAGCAGGGGCAGGTGGCCTGGGGCACGTTCTCCGGCCCACACTCGCGGGGCAACAGCTGTAGTGCACGGGCGTGTCTCGGTCATCACCGAAGTGTTCGCCCGAAGGTCCAGGGCACCGCGAATCGGGCCTGCGCCCGTGCCCCAAGCCACCTGCCCCGGGCACTGGGGAAGTGGGCGAAGACGTGGCGCGCCACCTTGGGTGCCGCAGGGCGGTGGTGGCGGTACCGATCTGCGGCGCTTGCCCACCATTGACGGTTGCGCAGCCGCCCCCCTTGGCCTATCGTTGGCAGGACCCTGGAACGCGCAGCGAGCGACGCCCCGCGCCCATGACATCGATCAATGTGCGGTGGCTTCGATTCTCCATTTGACTCACTGTGGGTCCACGCCGGGCGCGAAGCGGGGCCGGTTCGCCGATTCGAGTCAAGCCTTCCTTTAAGGAGATGAAGATGCAAGCCAGCAAGGAAAAACTGCTTTGGATGTACGAGACCATGGTCGAGATCCGGAATTACGAAGAGACCATGGCCAATGTCTACCTGGAGGGCAAGCTGCCTCCGCAGATTCAAAAAGGGCTCGCCTTCGACATCGGGTCCGGCCCGGTGCCCGGCGAGATGCACCTCGCTGCCGGCCAGGAACCCGTCGCGGTGGGCGTTTGCGCGCATCTGCACAAAGACGACACCGTGGTCGGAACGCACCGCCCGCACCACTTCGCGATTGCCAAGGGCGTGCCGCTGAACACGATGACGGCCGAGATGTTCGGCAAGGTCACCGGCCTGGGCAAGGGCAAGGGCGGGCACATGCACCTGTTCGACCCCGACCACAAGTTCAGCTGCAGCGGCATCATCGGCGCGAGCCTGCCGCCTGCCTGCGGCGCCGGCCTGGCGGCCAAGAAGATGGGCAAGGACTGGGTGGCGGTTGCCTTCTTCGGCGAAGGCGCTGCGAATCAGGGCTCGTTTCATGAGTCGCTGAACCTGGCGGCGCTGTGGAAACTGCCCGTGCTCTTCGTCTGCGAAGACAACAAGTGGGCGATCTCGGTGCCGAAGTCGGAGGCGACCTGCATCGAGTGGGTCGCCGATCGCGCCTCGGCCTACGGCATTCCCGGCATCCGCGTCGCGAACAACGACGCCATCGAAGTGTTCGACGCGGTGGCGCCGGCGGTCGCGCGCGCGCGCCAAGGCCAGGGGCCGAGCCTGATCGAAGTCAAGACCGATCGCTACCTGGGCCATTTCCAGGGCGACCCCGAGGTCTATCGCCCCAAGGACGAAGTGAGCAAGCTGCGCAAAAACGATCCCATCCCCAAGCTGGCAGCGGCGCTGCGAAGCCGCGGCATGATGAGCGAAGGCGACGAGGCGGCGATCGTCGCGCGCGCCAAGAAACGTGTCGCCGAAGCCTTCGACTTCGCGCGCAAGAGCGCCTATCCGGCCGCTGCGGATGCGCTCAATGACGTCTTCGTCTGAACCTGAACCCCTTTCATCGAGGAGCAGCATATGAGCACGACCCGCAAACTCACGATGGCGCAGGCGATCGCCGAGGCGATCTCGCAGGAAATGACGCGCGATCCCAAGGTCTTCGTCATGGGCGAAGACATCGGCGCCTATGGTGGCATCTTCGGCGCCACCGGCGGCCTACTCGACAAGTTCGGTAAGGACCGCATCATGGACACGCCGATCTCCGAGACAGCCTTCATCGGCACCGCGACCGGCGCCGCCGCGGCAGGCATGCGCCCCATCGTCGAACTGATGTTCGTCGACTTCTTCGGCGTGTGCATGGACCAGATCTACAACCACCTGGCCAAGAACACCTATATGGCAGGGGGCAATATCAATTTGCCCGTGGTGCTGACGACGGCCATCGGCGGGGGCTACAACGACGCCGCGCAGCACTCGCAATGCCTGTACGCGACCTTCGCCCACATGCCGGGAATCAAGGTCGTCGTGCCTTCGAACGCCTACGACGCCAAGGGCCTGATGACCCAGGCGATCCGCGACGACAACCCGGTGATCTTCATGTACCACAAGGGCATCATGGGCCTGCCGTGGATGGCGTATTTCGAGGGCAGCAGCAATGAGGTTCCCGAGGCGCAGTACACGCTGCCGTTCGGCCAGGCCAAGGTGGTGCGCGAAGGCAAGGACCTCAGCATCGTGACGATCAGCCAGATGGTGCAGAAGGCCCTGCTCGCGGCGGACGAACTGGCGCGCTCCGGGCTCAGCGCCGAAGTCATCGATCTGCGGACCCTCGTGCCCCTGGACCGTGAAGCGGTGCTGAAGTCGGTGGCGAAGACGGGCCGGCTGTTGATCGCTGACGAGGACTACCTGGGCTTCGGCTTGAGCGGCGAACTCTCGGCCATCGTCGCCGAGAACCTGGACAAGGTGGCGCTGAAGGCGCCGGTGAAACGGCTCGCCGTGCCGAATGTGCCGATTCCCTACAGCCGGCCGCTCGAGCAGTTCGTCATCCCGCAAGTCGCCGGTATCGTCGACGCGGCGCGGGCCTTGATGAAAGCGCGAGTCGCCGAAGGCGCCGCGGCGTGATCGAGGTGACGCTCGGGGCCGACGCCTGGAAGGACGTCGAGCCCGGCGTGCAGGCCTTGATGGACAAGTGGCTGGTCGGCGCGGGCGAGATGGTTCGCGCCGGCCAGTTGCTCGCCAATGTCGTCCTCGTCAAGGCGAACCAGGACATCGTCGCGCCGGCAGATGGCCGCATCGAAAAAATCCTGGTGCCGGCGAGCGAAACCTTCGCGCGCGGCGCGCCGCTTGCCCTGCTGACGGAGGCCGCGTAGACACGGCTGCGGACGAACAGGCGTGGAATCGCCGGCAGCTCGAGACGGCTGTCGTGGCGCCGGATTGCCGTGTCTGGACCTATGCTCGGCCGGCGCTCGTGCTGGGCTGTTCGCAGCGCCGCCTGCGGTCCGAGGTCGAACCGCGCCTGGCCGGCCGCGCCGACCTGGTCGAGCGCGACTCGGGCGGCGGCGCCGTCCTGGCCGGCCCCTGGCTGGTCAGCGCCTGCGTCGTCTTGGCCCACGCGCATCCCTGGGTCGGCGCTGGCCTGATCGACAGCTATCGGCGCATCGCGCAGTTGCACGTCGCCGCCTTGCACGAGTTCGGCGTCGCGGCGCGGGCCTTGCCGCCGGGCGAACTGCCGCGTGCCGCCGACTCGGGCGCGAGCCGGCGTGTCGATTGGGCGTGTTTCGGCGCCTTGTCGCCCTGGGAGGTGATCGATGCCCAGGGCCGCAAGCTGGTCGGGCTCGCACAAAGGCGGCGGCGCACGGGCGTATTGCTCGTCGCCGGCACCCTGATCGGCGCTACGGACTGGGCCTTGCTCTGCGACGCGATGGGTTACCCCGAAGACGAGTCGATGCTGAGGCAACGCACAGTCTGCGCCGAGGCAATCGCGGGCAGCAAGATCGATGCGCAGCGCTTCGCTGGGGCCTTGATACGCTTCCTGAAAGGCGTCGCATGACCGCCATCATGAGCCCACCTACGAGGAACCTCGCATCGGGCTGACTCGAGCCAAGGTACAGTCCAGCGCCATGGAGACAAGAGGTTGCAGGAAGTCGGGCGCGAAGGCAGGCGGCTCGCGCCGACGCGCGAGCCCCGCAGCGGCGCGCCGCGGTGCCCAGCCATGAATGCCGAGACGATCCTCGACACGCGTGGCCTGAGCAAGGAGTTCAAGGGCTTCGTCGCCGTCAGCAACGTCAACCTGAGCGTCAGGCGCGGGACGATCCATGCGTTGATCGGCCCGAACGGTGCGGGCAAGACCACCTGCTTCAACCTGTTGACCAAGTTCCTGCCGCCGTCGGCCGGGACGATCGTCTTCAATGGCCACGACATCACGCACGAGCGCCCGGCGCAGATCGCGCGCCGCGGCGTGATCCGTTCGTTCCAGATCTCCGCCACCTTCCCGCATCTGACGGTGCTGGAGAACGTGCGCGTGGCATTGCAGCGCGGCCTGGGCTCCTCGTATCACTTCTGGAAGTCGGAGCGCGCGCTCGATGTGCTCGTGCCGCGTGCGATGGAGCTGCTGCGCACCGTCGGGCTCGAGGAGATGGCCGAGTTCGTCACGGTGGAGCTGCCATACGGGCGCAAGCGCGCGCTCGAGATCGCCACCACGCTGGCGATGGACCCGCAGCTGATGCTGCTCGATGAACCGACGCAGGGCATGGGGCACGAAGACGTGACCCGCGTGACCGACCTGATCAAGAAGGTGGCGGCGAATCGCACCGTGTTGATGGTCGAGCACAACATGAACGTCGTGGCGAAGATCGCCGACGTCATCACGGTGCTGCAGCGCGGCCAGGTGATCGCGGAGGGGCCTTACGACACCGTGTCGAAGAATCCGCAGGTGCTCGAGGCCTACATGGGCAGCGCCGACGTCGAGCTGCAGGGTGCGCATGGCTGAGGCCGTCGAGTTCCTCAAGCTGACCGGCGTGCACGCCTTCTACGGCGAGTCGCACATCCTGCACGGCGTCGACCTGACGGTGAATCGCGGCGAGGTCGTGACCCTGCTCGGCCGCAATGGTGCCGGCCGGACGACCACGCTGAAGAGCATCCTCGGCCTGGTCGGCCGGCGCAGCGGCTCGATCATGATCAAGGGGCGCGAGGCGGTGGCGCTGCCACCGCACCGGATCGCGCAGCTCGGCATCGGTTACTGCCCGGAAGAGCGCGGCATCTTCGCCAGCCTGTCGTGCGAGGAGAACCTGCTGCTGCCGCCGCGCGTGGCCGGCGGCGGCATGGAGCTCGCCGAGATCTATGCGATGTTTCCGAACCTGCGGGAGCGCGCGTCCAGCCGAGGTGCGCGGCTGTCGGGCGGCGAGCAGCAGATGCTCGCGGTGGCGCGCATCCTGCGCACCGGCGCGCAGTTGCTGTTGCTCGATGAAATCAGCGAAGGGCTGGCGCCGGTGATCGTGCAGGCGCTGGCGCGCACAATCCGCATGTTGCGCGAGAAGGGTCTGACGATCGTCATGGTCGAGCAGAATTTCCGATTCGCGGCGCCGCTCGCGGACCGCTTCTACGTGATGGAGCATGGGCGCATCATCGAAACCTTCGCGGCCGCCGAATTGCAGGCGAAGGCCGAACTGCTGCATGAAGTTCTGGGAGTGTGACCGGCCCAGTCGTTGATCCGGACACGTTTGTCAGAGGAGAGTCACATGAAGATGAAGTTGCTGTCGACGCTGGTTGCAGGTCTGTTCGGGCTCGCGGGTGCCGCGCACGCGCAGATTTCCGACGGCGTGATCAAGATCGGCGTGATGAACGACATGTCGGGCCTGTACGCCGACCTCACCGGACCCGGCTCGGTGGTCGCCGCCCAGATGGCGGTCGAGGATTTCGGCGCGGCGCGCAAGGGCATGAAAGTCGAGATCATCGGTGCCGACCACCAGAACAAGCCCGACATCGGCTCGACGATCGCGCGCACCTGGTACGACACCGACAAGGTCGACGTGATCGTCGACGTGCCGACCTCGTCGGTCGCGCTCGCGGTGAACCAGATCACGCGCGACAAGGGCAAGGCCTTCCTCGTTTCGGGAGCGGCCACGTCGGACCTGACCGGCAAGGCGTGTTCGCCGAACACGATCCACTGGACCTACGACACCTGGATGCTCGCCAACGGCACCGGCAGCGCGATCGTCAAGACCGGCGGCGACTCGTGGTTCTTCCTCACCGCCGACTACGCCTTCGGCCACGCGCTCGAGCGCGACACCGAAGCCGTGGTGCTGAAAAACGGCGGCAAGGTGCTCGGCAAGGTGCGCCATCCGTTCCCGGGCACCGACTTCTCGTCGTTCCTGCTGCAGGCGCAGTCGTCCAAAGCGAAGATCATCGGCCTGGCCAACGCCGGCGGCGACACGATCAACTCGATCAAGCAGGCGGCCGAATTCGGCATCGTCAAGGGCGGGCAGAACCTGGCCGGGCTGCTCGTGTTCCTGACCGACATCAAGGCGCTCGGGCTGCAGACAGCGCAGGGGCTGATCTTCACCGAGACCTTCTACTGGGACCTGAACGACGCCAGCCGCGCCTTCGCCAAGCGCTTCTCGGAGCAGGCGCCGCGCAACAACTACCCGACGATGATCCACGCCGGAGTCTATTCGGCGGTGCTGCACTACCTGAAGGCGATCGAGGCGATCAAGACCGACGACGGCACGAAGGTCATCGAGCAGATGAAGAAGATGCCCACCGACGATGCGCTGTTCGGCAAGGGAACGATCCGCGCCGACGGACGCAAGGTGCACCCGGCGTACCTGGTCGAAGTGAAGAAGCCGAGCGAATCGAAGGGGCCGTGGGACCTGTACAAGGTGCGTGGAACGATCCCGGCCGATCAGGCGTTCCGCCCGCTCGCCGACGGCGGTTGCGCGCTCGTGAAGTGAAGCGCAGCCGTCCGCGACGACTCGCCGCAGCGGACGGCGTGCGTTGATGGAAGTGTTCGGCGTTCCGACCCAGGCGCTGTTCGGCCAGCTGTTGATCGGCCTGATCAACGGCTCGTTCTACGCGCTGCTGTCGCTAGGCCTGGCGGTGATCTTCGGGCTGCTGAACATCATCAACTTCGCGCACGGCGCGCAGTACATGATGGGCGCGTTCGTCGCTTACCTGCTTCTCAACAAGCTCGGCCTGGGTTACTGGGCGGCGCTGGCGATCGTGCCGCTCGTCGTCGGCGCCACCGGCGTGATCATCGAACGTTTCATGCTGTCGCGCCTGTACCAGCTCGATCACCTGTACGGCCTGCTGCTGACATTCGGCCTGGCGCTGATCATCCAGGGGCTGTTCCGCAATGCGTACGGGTCGTCCGGGCTGCCGTACACGATGCCCGAGCAGTTGCGCGGCGGCCAGAACCTCGGGTTCATGTTCCTGCCGAACTATCGCGTCTGGGTGATCGTCGCGTCGTTGACGGTATGCCTGAGCACCTGGTTCGTCATCGAGAAGACCAAGCTCGGCTCGTACCTGCGCGCGGCGACCGAGAATCCGCCGCTGGTGCAGGCGTTCGGGGTCAACGTGCCGCGCATGATCACGCTGACCTATGGCTTCGGCGTCGGGCTGGCGGCACTCGCCGGCGTGATGGCGGCGCCGATCTACCAGGTCAGCCCGCAGATGGGCGGCGACCTGATCATCGTCGTGTTCGCCGTCGTCGTGATCGGTGGCATGGGCTCGATCATGGGTTCGATCGTCACCGGCTTCAGCCTCGGCCTGATCGAGGGGCTGACCAAGGTGTTCTACCCGGAGGCATCGAACACGGTGATCTTCATCATCATGGCGATCGTGCTGCTGCTGCGGCCCGCAGGCCTGTTCGGGACGCAGAAGTAGATGGCCGCCGTCCTGCCCTCCCCCGCAGCCGCGCGCAACGGCGCACAACGCGAACGTTTCGCCTTCCTCGCGATGGCGGCGATCTTCGCCGCTGCGCCGCTGGTGGTGTACCCGCTGTTCATGATGAAGGTGATGTGCTTCGCGCTGTTCGCGTGTGCCTTCAACCTGCTCATCGGCTACGTCGGCCTGCTGTCGTTCGGACATGCGATGTTCTTCGGCATGGCGAGTTACGCCACCGCTCACGCCGCCAAGGTCTGGGGTCTCACGCCCGAGCTGGCGATCCTGTTCGGCACGGCGTGCGCTGGCCTGCTCGGGCTCGTCGTCGGGTCGCTCGCGATCCGCCGGCAGGGCATTTATTTCGCGATGATCACGCTGGCGCTGGCGCAGATGGTGTACTTCTTCTGCCTGCAGGTGCCCTTCACCGGCGGCGAAGACGGCATCCAGGCCGTGCCGCGCGGCCGATTGTTCGGCCTCGTCGACCTCTCGCAGGTGTGGGCGATGTACACGCTCGTGCTGGTGGTCTTTCTCGGCGGTTTCCTGCTGATCCACCGCATCGTGCACTCGCCGTTCGGGAAGATCCTGAAGGCGATCCGCGAAAACGAAAGCCGCGCGATCTCGCTCGGCTACGACGTCGACAGGTACAAGCTGCTGGCGTTCGTGCTCTCGGCCACGCTCGCCGGGCTGGCCGGCGCGACCAAGGCACTGGTGTTCCAGCTCGCCTCGCTGACCGACGTGCACTGGTCGATGTCGGGCGAGGTCGTGCTGATGACGCTGCTCGGTGGGCTGGGCACCGTCTTCGGGCCGGTGATCGGCGCGGCGATGATCATGTCGATGGAGAACTACCTGGCGCAGATCGGCGCCTGGGTCACCGTAGTGCAAGGTGGCATCTTCGTCCTGTGCGTGCTGGCGTTCCGGCGCGGGGTGGTCGGCGAGCTGATCGCGTGGCAGCAGCGGCGCGGGCAGTAGGATCCGGGCATTCGGACTGCAAAGGCGCACTCGCCTGAAGGCGTACGATAGGACTTTCATCGATCGATGAAGTGCTGCACTGGACGTACAGTGAAAAGCGACTCCCACGCCGGGCTGAACCTGAAACGCATGGCCGCGATCGCTGTCGGCGCTGTATTGCTGACTGCGCCTCCTTCAAGCCTTGCGCAATCAGCGGAAAAAACGGCCCGCATCGGCATCCTCGTCGGCGGCAGCCTGGCGCAGCGCGGCCATCTGGAACAGGCCCTCTTGCAGGGCCTGCGCGAGCAGGGCTATGTCGAGGGCAAGAACCTCGTCCTCGAGCGCCGCTATGCCAATGGCCGCGTCGAGCGGACACCCGAATTCGCGCGCGAGCTGGCGGCGATGAAGCTCGATGCCGTCGTCACCACCTGCACCCCGACGACTCGCATCGCGCAGAAGGCGTTCGGCATGACGCCCATCGTCATGGCAGCCGTTGCCGACCCGGTCGGGCAGCACCTGATCGAAAGCCTCGCCAGGCCGGGAGCCAACATCACCGGCCTGTCGAGCCAGGCCGAAGACATCATGGCCAAGATGCTGCAGTTGTTCGCGAGCGTCCTTCCCGGGCAGGCGACGATCGCAGTGCTCGCCGACACAAGGAGCGACGTGCACCCGCTCATGTGGCAAGCGCTCGGCCCGGCCGCGCAAACGCTGAAATTGAAACTGGTCAAGATCGACGTGGGCAGGCCCAGCGATGTGACCCTGCCCGCGGCATTCGAGACGGCGGTGCGCGAAAAGGCCGGTGCGGTCTTCGTCTTGCCCGACGAACCGTTGTTCCTCTCCCAGCGTGCGGAAATCGTGGCGCTTGCAGCCAAGCATCGGCTGCCTGCCTTCTATGGGGCGAGAGAATTCGTCGATGAAGGCGGCCTGATGAGCTATGGCGAAAGCCTCAAGACCGCCTACTACAACGCCGCCGCTTACATCAAAAAAGTCGCGCAGGGCGCGAACCCCAGCGATTTGCCGGTCGCGCAGCCGACCCGGTTCGAACTGGTGGTGAACCGCAAGACCGCCAAGACACTCGGCATCGCGATCCCTCAGACGGTGCTGCTGCGCGCGGAAGAGGTCATCGATTGAATACCGGTCAGTTTCTCGCAGCAGGCGTCGAGAGCATCGTCACTCTTCGATCGAAAAGCTGAGCCCCGTGCGCGCTTTCAGACCTTTGGGGTCGAGTGTGACGTGTTGAGAGTCGGTGAGGACCGGGGCCCCGTCGCTCGCCCGGCGGAGCCGACCCATGGCTTGCATGCCTTGCTCCCGAGCTTGTGACCTCGCACGGTCTCAAACCGCGCAAAGCCCGACGTGAAGGCGCACAGCGCGGGCAGCGCGCCCAGCGGTCGCATCCATCCCTTTGCGATCGAAGCGCTGCACAACGCGGGGATCGACACCGGCGCGTTTCGCAGCAAGAGCTGGGACGAGTTCAGCGTCGACAGCGCGGCGCTTCAAGCCGCTCTGGCCAGAATCGGCCGCAGCTGAGGCGCCTTTGATGTCCACCCCTTCCCTGTCGCCGGCCGCTGCCCCGCCTGCCCCGATGAGCGCCTTCGAGCGCACCCTCACGCTGTGGGTGTTGCTGTGCATCGTCGCCGGCATCGCCCTGGGCCAGGTTTTCCCCGCCCCTTTCCGCGCCATCGGGCGCATGGAAATCGCCAAGGTGAACCTGCCCGTCGGCCTGCTCATCTGGGTGATGATCGTCCCGATGCTGCTCAAGGTCGACTTCGGCGCGCTGCACCAGGTGCGGCGACACTGGCGCGGCATCGGCGTGACGCTGTTCGTCAACTGGGCCGTGAAACCGTTCTCGATGGCGCTGCTGGCGTGGATCTTCATCCGCCATGTGTTCGCGCCGTACCTGCCGGGGGCCCAAGCCGACAGCTACGTCGCCGGCCTGATCCTGCTCGCCGCCGCGCCTTGCACGGCGATGGTGTTCGTCTGGAGCCGGCTCACGGGCGGCGACCCGCTGTTCACGCTGAGCCAGGTGGCGCTGAACGACACGATCATGGTGTTTGCGTTTGCGCCCATCGTCGCGCTGCTGCTCGGCCTGTCGTCGATCAGCGTGCCCTGGGGCACCCTGATCACGTCGGTGCTGCTCTACATCGTGATCCCGGTGGCGCTGGCGCAGTGGTGGCGCAAGGCCCTGCTCGAGCGCGGCCAGGCCGCGCTGGACGCCGCGCTCGCGAAGATCGGCCCGTGGTCGATTGCCGCCCTGCTGGCCACACTCGTCTTGCTGTTTGCCTTCCAGGGCAAGGCCATCCTCGACCAGCCGCTGGTGATCGCGATGCTGGCGGTGCCGATCCTGATCCAGGTGTTCTTCAACTCCGGCCTGGCCTACTGGCTGAACCGGCGCCTGGGCGAGTCGCACAGCGTCGCCTGCCCCTCGGCCCTGATCGGCGCGAGCAATTTCTTCGAGCTCGCCGTGGCTGCGGCGATCAGCCTGTTCGGCTTCGAGTCCGGCGCGGCCCTGGCCACCGTGGTCGGCGTGCTGATCGAGGTGCCGGTGATGCTGCTCGTGGTTCGCATCGTCAACCGGAGCAAGGGCTGGTACGAAGCGGGCGCCGGTTCGGCTTGAGCCCGGCCCAAGGTACATCGGCTGCGGCGGGCGGCCGACGCATCGCTCACGCCCGCCGGCGCTCGCGCGCCGAGCGCTGCGTCAAGCGCCGCGGCTGTGCGCAATCGCCTGCGTTGATTTGGATCAGAGCAGGGCGCACTCCACAGACTCACACTGCTCCACGCCGATGCCGCGGGGCATGGCGCAGGCTCAGCAGCAGCCCGAACGAGACAGGGGACGCCCGATGACCGAGACCTTCTACGAAGTCATGCGCCGGCAGGGGATCACCCGGCGCAGCTACCTCAAGTTCTGCAGCCTCACCGCAGCCTCGCTCGGCCTCGCTCCATCGTTCGCGCCGCAGATCGCGCACGCGCTCGAGACCAAACCGCGCACGCCCGTGCTGTGGCTGCACGGCCTGGAGTGCACCTGCTGCACCGAGTCGTTCATCCGCTCGGCGCACCCGCTGGCGAAAGACGTGATCCTGTCGATGGTCTCGCTCGACTACGACGACACGATCATGGCCGCCGCCGGGCATCAGGCCGAGGCCGCGCTCGAGCAGGTGATGAAGGACTACAAGGGCAACTACATCCTCGCCTGCGAAGGCAATCCGCCCCTGGGCGAAGACGGCATGTTCTGCATGCCCGGCGGCAAGCCCTTCGTCGAGAAGCTCAAGCATGTCGCGAAAGACGCCAAGGCGATCATCGCCTGGGGCTCGTGCGCGTCGTGGGGCTGCGTGCAGGCCGCCAAGCCGAACCCGACGACGGCCGTGCCGATCGACAAGGTGATCACCGACAAGCCGATCATCAAGGTGCCGGGCTGTCCGCCGATCCCCGAAGTGATGACGGCCGTGGTGAGCTATGTCGCGACCTTCGACCGCATCCCCGAGCTCGATCGCCAGGGCCGGCCGAAGATGTTCTACAGCCAGCGCATCCACGACAAGTGCTACCGGCGCCCGCACTTCGACGCCGGCCAGTTCGTCGAGAAATGGGACGACGACGGCGCGAAGGCGGGCTACTGCCTGTACAAGGTCGGCTGCAAGGGACCGACGACGTACAACGCCTGCTCGACGACGCGCTGGAACGAGGGGGTGTCGTTTCCGATCGGCTCGGGGCACGGCTGCATCGGCTGCTCGGAGGACGGCTTCTGGGACAAGGGCTCGTTCTACGAGCGCCTGACCAATATCACGCAGTTCGGCGTCGAGGCGAACGCCGACAAGATCGGCCTGGTCGCTGCCGGCGTCACCGGTGCGGCGGTCGTCGCGCACGCCGCGGTGAGCGCGATCAAACACGCCTCGCACCGCGGCAAGGCCAAGACCGACAGCAGCGCCAACAAGACGGAGGCCTGATGCAATGGCCATCATCGAAACCCAAGGCTTCAAGCTCGACAACAGCGGCAAGCGCATCGTCGTCGACCCGATCACGCGCATCGAAGGACACTTGCGCATCGAGGTCAATCTCGACGACAAGAACGTGATCCGCAATGCGGTCTCCACCGGGACCATGTGGCGCGGCCTGGAGGTCATCCTCAAGGGCCGCGACCCGCGCGACGCCTGGGCCTTCACCGAGCGCATCTGCGGCGTGTGCACGGGCGTGCACGCGCTGACCTCGGTGCGCGCCGTCGAAGACGCGCTGCAGATCAAGATCCCCGACAACGCGAACATCATCCGCAACCTGATGCACGCGACGCTCTACGCGCAGGACCACCTGGTGCACTTCTACCACCTGCACGCGCTCGACTGGGTCGACGTGGTGAGCAGCCTGAACGCGGACCCGAAGAAGACCTCCGAACTCGCGCAGAGCATCAGCTCCTGGCCGATGTCGTCGCCGGGTTACTTTCGCGACCTGCAGAACCGGCTGAAGAAGTTCGTCGAATCCGGCCAGCTCGGTCCGTTCCGCAACGGCTACTGGGGGCATCCGGCGTACAAGCTGCCCGCCGAAGCGAACCTGATGGCAGTCGCGCATTACCTCGAGGCGCTCGACTTCCAGAAGGAGATCGTGAAGATCCAGACGATCTTCGGCGGCAAGAATCCGCACCCGAACTGGCTGGTGGGCGGCGTGCCTTGTTCGATCAACCTCGAGGCCGCGGGCGCGGTCGGCGCGATCAATATGGAACGGCTGAACATGGTGAGCAAGATCATCGACGACACGATCGCCTTCATCGACAAGGTCTACATCCCGGATCTGCTGGCGATCGCTTCGTTCTACAAGGACTGGGGCGCGATCGGCGGGGGCATCTCGAGCCAGAACCTGCTTGCCTACGGCGACTTCCCCGACATCGCCAACGACGACTCGAACAAGAGCCTGCTCATGCCGCGCGGCGCCATCGTCGGCGGCAAGCTGGGCGAGGTGCAGAGCGTCGACCTGAAGGACCCGCAGCAGATCCAGGAGTTCGTCAGCCACAGCTGGTACAAATACGGCGACGAGACGAAAGGCCTGCACCCGTTCGACGGCGTCACCGACCCGAACTTCGCGCTCGGCAAAGCGACGAAGGGCACGAAGACGAACATCGAGTCGCTCGACGAATCGGCCAAGTACTCGTGGGTCAAGTCGCCGCGCTGGCGCGGCCAGCCGATGGAAGTCGGGCCGCTCGCGCGTTACGTGGTCGCGTACGCGATGGGCAAACCCGAGTTCAAGGAACCGGTGGACATGGTGCTGAAGAAACTCGACGTTCCGCTGACCGCGCTGTTCTCGACGCTCGGCCGCACCGCGGCGCGGGGCCTGGAGTGCTCGTGGGCGGCGCACAAGATGCGCCATTTCTTCGACAAGCTGATGCGCAACCTGAAAGCAGGCAACTTCGCCACCGCGAATGTGGACAGCTGGGAGCCCAAGACCTGGCCGGCGCTGGCGCAAGGCGCGGGCTACTGCGAGGCGCCGCGCGGTGCGCTGGGCCACTGGATCAAGATCAAGGACACGAAGATCGACAACTACCAGTGCGTCGTGCCCACCACCTGGAACGCCGGCCCGCGCGACCACAAAGACCAGATCGGCGCCTACGAGGCCGCCTTGATGAACACGGCGATGGCCAAGCCCGACGAGCCGCTCGAAATCCTGCGCACGATCCACAGCTTCGACCCCTGCCTGGCCTGCGCCACGCATGTGATGTCGCCCGCGGGCGAAGAGATCACCCGGGTGAGCGTGCGCTGAGGCGCAAGGAGGCCAGCATGAACGCGATGAGCACGCAAGCCGGCAGCAGGCTCTTTCCGGTGTACGTGTGGGAGGCGCCGGTGCGGATCTGGCATTGGGTGATGTCGCTGTGCATCCTGGTGCTGGCGGTCACCGGCTACCTGATCGGCACGCCGCTGGAGTCGGTGGGGGGCGAGGCGAGCGATCATTTCCTGTTCGGCTATATCCGCTTCACCCACTTCGCGGCGGCCTACGTCTTCGCCGTGATGTTCCTGCTGCGCGTCGTCTGGGCCTTCATGGGAAACCGCTTCGCGCGCGAGATGTTCCTGGTGCCACTCGAGCTGTTCGACGCGCGCTGGTGGGACGGCTTTCTCGACCAGACCAGGCACTACCTGTTTCTCAAACCCGAGGCGCGGCCCTGGCAGGGGCACAACCCGCTGGCGGCGGCGGCGATGTTCTTCATGTATGTGCTGGGCACGGTCTTCATGATCTGCACCGGTTTCGCGATGTACGGCGAGGCTCAGGGCATGGAAAGCCTGACCTTCAAGGCCTTCACGTCCTGGGTGATGCCCCTGCTGGGCTTCAGCCAGAACGTGCATACGCTGCACCACCTGGGCATGTGGTACCTGATCGTGTTCACCCTGATGCACCTGTACTTCGTGATCCGCGAAGATGCCCTGTCGGGGCAAACCATCATCAGCACGATGATCAGCGGCTGGCGGATGTCGAAGCGATGAACGACAGGCTCTCCGCGCAGATGCCCATGGTTGTGTCACCGACCGGCCAGGTGCTGGTGCTGGGCATCGGCAACCTGCTCTGGGCCGACGAAGGCTTCGGCGTTCGCGCCGTCGAGGCCCTGCACGCGCGCTGGCAGTTGCCCCCCGATGTGTCCGTGCTCGACGGCGGGACTCAGGGGCTGTATCTGCTGGACGCAGTCTGTTCGGCCCAGCGCGTGCTCGTCTTCGACGCGATCGACTACAAACTGCCCCCCGGCACGCTGCACGTTTTTCGCGACTCCGAAGTGCCGGTCTGGACCGACACGATGATGAGCCTGCACCAGGCGACGTTTCAGGAACTGCTGCTGCTGGCGCGGCTGCGCGGCCGCTTTCCGCAGCACATCACCCTGATCGGCGTTCAGCCTGTGATCCTCGACGACCTCGGCGGCAGCCTGAGCGCGCCGGTGCGCGGGCGCATCGACGAAGCCGTCGCTCTGGCCATCGCCGAGTTGGCCGCCTGGGGGGTGCCGGCCACGCCGCGCTCCAGGCCCCCCGAGCAGACCCTGGGCGCCGACGCGCTGGCCATGCCGGCTTACGAAGCGGGACGGCCCTCCGAGACCGAGGCCTGCCGGGTCGGCGACGCGCGTTTCCTGAAGCCGAGGCGGCCGGAGGAATAGCCGATGTGCATCGGCATTGCCATGCAGGTGATTTCGTGCGACGGCAGCTTTGCCTGGTGCGGCTGCGACGAGGCGCGCGAGCGCCTGGACATGATCCTGGTGGGCGAGCAGGCGCCGGGCACCTGGGTCCTGGCGTTTCACGGCGCGGCGCGCCGGGTGCTGAGC
>JBAQUQ010000159.1:0-2502 GCA_049297615.1 Burkholderiaceae bacterium | reverse complement strand
TTGAGCAGGGGCATGCTGAAGCTGATGCCCGCCAGCAGGGTTCCCGGGTGGTTGCCCCCGCCCGCCTTGGAGCCCGTCAGCACCCAGTTGATCTGCGGCTGTTGGCCGGCGACGACGGCGCGCGAATAGCTCTCCAGTGCCTTGGCCTGCGCGTCGAGCTGGGCGATTTCGCTGGCGCGCGCGGCCTGCGCCTGCATATCGGCCAAGGGCGGAACGTCGAGCAACAGGGCCGTCATGCCTTCGCTGCTGTGTTTGACCTCACCGATGAAACGCTTCAGCCGCGTTTCGGCCTGGCGCACTTGAGACACCGACTGCGATTGCGCCAGTTCGGCCTGTGCCAGCGTCTTGCGCGCTTGCACGAGTTCGCTGGCGCGGCCGCGATCGGTTCTGACGATCTGGTCCAGCACCGCGACCAGACACGCCATCTTGCGTGCGAACTGCTGGTAGACAAGCGCCTGCTGGCGATGCCGATTGCGTTCCAGTGCCAGGGAGACGGTCTGGAACGCGACCTGGTCCTGCGCCGTCAACTGCCCCAGGCGCGCAGCTTCGGACAGGCTGGCGCGCCAGCCGGTGAGCGAGGCGATGCGGCCCGAGTCGTACAGCGGCGCACCGATATTGATGCTCAACTGTGCCTGGGCGCCGGACTGTGTCAGCACGTCCTGCGCCGCCGCCGTGGCGTGGCCCAATGTGCCCGAGACGGAAGCCTGCAGGAGGCTGGCGGCACGCGCTTCTTCCACTTCGCTGGCGGCAGCTTCGGCGAGCAGCCTGGCGGCGCCCACCGCATGGCTGCGCCGGGTGGCCACTTGCACCATCGCTTGCAGAGTCAGGCGCGGGGCATTGGCGTCGGCCGGCATCGCCCCTGGGGTGCCGGGCAGGGGGCTGTCGGGCGTGTCTTCGTCGATGCAGCGTTGCGCATGCGCGGGCAGGGCGAGCGCCAGCGCGAAGGCCATGGCGGCGGCGCACATGCGACGGCGTGAGGTGGGCTGAGTGTCAGGGTTCATGGTTTCGGTGCGTCGCCGGCGCAGCGCCCAGGGCGTTACGCAGAACTGTTTTCGCTGAGTTGCAACCTTAACTGCCGCCTGGCGCGTGGCCGCCGCCCGGCCAGTGCAGGGCCCGCCTGAACAGCCGCCGTCGTGTGCCAAAGTGCCGCAAAGGCGGCCCTGTGGCGCCTGCCGCGCGGCTCAGCCTCACCCATCCTGGAACGCTTCCTTGGACTTGAGCATCGGCCGCAACAAATAACTCATCACGGTGCGCTCGCCGGTGCGCACTTCCACCGTGCCGGTCATCCCCGGCATCACCGGCAGCGGTTTGCCGTGGGCATGCAGGTTCGAGGGTTCGGCGCGAACCAGGGCACGGTAGTAGGTGGCCTCCAGCCCGCTGCTGCGTTCGGTGTCGCCCAATGCGTCGGGGCTGATGGTCTCGATCCTGCCCTTCAGGCCGCCGTACATGGTGTAGTCGTAGGCCGAGAGCTTGATCTCGACCCACTGGCCAATGCGCACGAAGCCGATCGCCGAGGGCTTGATGCGCGCCTCGATGAGGATGCGGTTACCGATGGGAACGATTTCCATCACCGGTGCGCCGGGCGCGATGACGCCGCCTATGGTGGCGATGCGGATGTTCTTCACCAGGCCGCGCACCGGCGACTTGAGCACGGTGCGGCGCAACACATCGGCACGCCCGCTGATTTGCTCGTCGATCTGGGCCATCTCGGTTTGCGCGCGAACGAGTTCGGTGCTCGCGTCCTGGCGGAATCGGTTGACGCGCTCCTGCACCTGCAAGTGCAGGTCGTTCACCTGGCGCAGCAAACGAATCACTTCGACGTTGGACACCAGGCCCTTTGCGGCCATGTCCTGCGACATATCCAGCTCGCGCTGCAGCAGCGCGATACTGCGCTGCGTGGAGCCCACGGCCTCCTGCAATGAGCGTTTGCGCGCCAGATAAGAAGCGGTTTCGCCGGCCACGATGTCGCGTTGGGCTGCCACTTCGGCGGGGAAACGCAAGGCGCCGCCGGTCGCTTCGGCGTTCAGGCGCGCGATCGTGGCCTTCAAGGCCAGGCGTTTTGCATGGCCCTCGTTCTGCTGGGCCTCGAAGCGCGTCGGGTCGATCTGCGCCAGGTCCTGGCCGGCCTCGACCTGCATGCCCTCGCGCACCTGCAATTCGCGCAGGATGCCGCCCTCCAGGCTGGCGATGACCTGTTCACGGCCGTCGGGAACGACCCGGGCGTCGGCACGCGTGATGTCATCGACCCGTGCCAGGCTGGCCCAGGCGAGCGCGCCGGCCACCACCAGGGCCAACAGGACCAGGGCCCAGCTCGTTCCAGGGGCCGCGTCGACAACCTGCGCGGCGCGCAGCGGTGTCAGGTAGGCCGTGTCGCTGCGACGCGGCGCGCGCTGGCTGTCGGTGTCGTCGCGCCAGAACATCTCAGGCCATCGCCTCACGGGCTTGGGCGTGTGACGCTGCGGCTGGGCGCGCCGGCATGGGCATGGCCGTGGGGCGCTGGGC
>JBAQUQ010000158.1:0-13714 GCA_049297615.1 Burkholderiaceae bacterium | reverse complement strand
CCGCTCGGGCGCGCGCTCGCCGCCAGCGGCGGCGCCGCACTCGACCGCGCCGGGCGTGTGATCGTGCAGCCCGACCTGAGCCTGAGCGGCCACCCGCAGATCGCCGTGATCGGCGACCTGGCCGCGGCGAAAAGCCATGGCCGTGGCGAGCCGAAGGCAGTGCCCGGCATCAGCCCGGCTGCCAAGCAGATGGGCCGCTGCGCCGCGGCCAACCTGTTGCGGCGCCTGCGTGGCGAGCCGGCGCGCGCGTTTCGCTACATCGACTACGGCCAGCTCGCGACGGTCGGGCGCAAGGCCGCGGTCGTCGACCTCACCGTCCCGGGTTTCGGCGCCTTGCGCTTCGCCGGCCTGTTTGCCTGGTTGTTCTGGTTGTTCGCGCACATCTACTTCCTGATCGGATTTCGCAATCGCCTGATCGTGATGCTCGAATGGGCCTGGGCCTACTTCACTTTCGAACGCAGTGCGAGGGTCGTGGCCCAGCCTTCCTCGCCTGGCTCCTGAGAGCCTGCCGGGCTCCTAGAATCAGCTCGCATGACAGCGCTGCGCGCCCTCCCGGCATGATCCCCGCGTTGCGTCGCAGCATGCTGGCGCTGCTGCTCATGGGCGCGGCGACTGCACTGGCTCAAGCCCCGCAGGCCCAGTGTCCTTCACCCGACCCGCGGGGCTGCTGGGCCCACGGTTATGCCGCCTTCGGCGCTCCGAAATATCCGCGCGGCTTCGCGCATTTCGACTATGTCGATCCGCAGGCGCCCAAAGGCGGCACCCTGCAGCTGCCCAACCCCGACCGGCGCACGAGCTTCGACAAGTTCAATCCGTTCACGACGCGCGGCGATTCGCCTGGCGGAGTGTCGATCTTCATGTTCGAAACGCTGGCCGTGCTCAGCGGGGACGAGCCGCAAACCATGTATGGTCTGCTCGCCCAGGAAATGCTCATCGCACCCGACAAGTCGTCGATCACGTTTCGCCTGCACCCCAAGGCACGCTTCGTCAACGGCGATCCGGTGAGCGCCGCCGACGTGAAGTACAGCTTCGATTCGCTCTCGGGCAAGTACGCCTCGCCGGCGTATCGTTCCTCCCTCGAGGGTGTCACAGGCGCCGTCGTGCTCGACGAGCGCACGCTGCGCTTCGATCTGAAGGAGCGCAACAACGACATGCTGTTCACGCTCGGGGCCTTGCCTGTGTTCTCGCGCAAGTGGGCGCTCCAGGCGGACGGGCAGCCCAAGCAATTCGATCAGATCGTCACCGAGCCGCCGATCACGAGCGGGCCCTACAAGCTCGGCGCTGTCGACCTGGGACGCCGCATCGAGTTCCAGCGCGACCCCCACTACTGGGCGCGCGATCTGGGGGTGCGGCGCGGCTTCTTCAACTTCGACCGTGTCATCTACCGCTACTACAAGGACAGCACGGTTGCCACCGAGGCGTTCAAGGCAGGCGAATTCGACATCGTCCGGGTCTACGGTGCGCGCACCTGGAATCGGCAGCACAAGGGAGCGAAGTGGGACGACGGGCGCATCGTCAAGGAGCTGTTCGATACCGGTTTCGGCCAGCACCTGCAGGCCTACGACTTCAATCTGCGCCGGCCGATCTTCCAGGACATCCGGGTGCGCGAGGCGATCGTCCTGACCTACGACTTCGACATCTGGAACAACCGCTTCCGCATGTACAAGCGCGCACACAGCATGTTCAACAACTCCGAATTCGCCGCGCAAGGGCTGCCCTCTGCTGCCGAGCTCGAGCTGCTCGAGCCGTATCGCAAGGAACTCCCGCCCGAGGTCTTCGGCCCGGCCTACCGCGCACCCGACACCGGCGGCGATGCGCTCGAACTGCGCGCGAATCTGCTCAAGGCGCGGGCCCTGCTCGAGGCCGCCGGCTGGAAACTTGCCTCCGACGGGCGCCTGCGCAACGCGAAGGGCGAAGCCTTTGAATTCGAGTACCTCACGCCAGAGGACGGGTCGCGCATGGCCGACTGGGAGGGCAACCTCGAAAAACTCGGCATCAAGATGAAGATCCGTCAGGTCGACTTCGCGCTCTACGGGCGACGCCTCGAGAACTACGACTTCGACATGATCGCCATCGTCGAAGGCCGTTTCACCCTGCCCGAACCCAGCGCCTACCTGTCGCTCTACGGAAGCCAGTCGGCCGACGAGAAGGGCAATAACAACTTTCGCGGTGTCAAGAGCGCTGCGGTGGATCATCTGATCGCCGTCATGAACCGGGCAACGTCGATCGCCGAGTTGCGCACGGCGAGCCGTGCCCTGGACCGCGTCGTCATGTGGAACCGATGGCAGGTTCCCGACCTGTATTTCGCGCAGTTGCCCACGAGCTACTGGAACAAGTTCGGCCGCCCCAAGGTGCAACCGAAGTACTTCTCCGTCGACAGTCCGAGCGACGCGCAGCCGGCCTGGCCGATCACGACCTGGTGGATCCGTGATCCCGCGCAACGTTGACGCCCGGCAGCTGCGGCCGCACTGCGCATCTGCGCGGCGGCGTTGCGCCGCGACGCACGGGCTAGCAGCATGCTGAGCTATATCCTCAAACGCCTCCTGCTGATAGTGCCCACCTTGCTGGGCGTGCTGACCGTCACTTTCATCGTCATCCAGTTCGTTCCGGGGGGGCCGATCGAACAACTGATGGCCGAGGCGCGCATCGGCAAGAGCGGCGAGGGCTCGGCCTACAAGGCCGGGCGCGACAGCGACGCCAAGCAGCTCGCCGAGCTGAAGAAGTTGTACGGCTTCGACAAGCCCGCCCCGGTGCGCTACGTCGAGATGATCTCGAGCTTCATGTGCTTCGACCTGGGCCGCAGCTTCCTGCACAACAAGGACGTCTGGCAACTGATCAAGGAAAAGCTGCCGGTCTCGGCGAGCCTGGGCGTGTGGGCATTCCTGATCACCTACCTCATCTCGATTCCCCTGGGCATCGCCAAGGCCGTGCGCGAAGGTTCGCGTTTCGACGTGGCGACGACCCTGGTCGTGCTCATGGGGTTTGCGATTCCGGGCTTCGTGCTCGGCGTGTTTCTCATCGTGCTCTTCGCCGGCGGCAGCTTCTGGGACGTCTTTCCGCTGCGCGGGTTGACTTCGGACAACTGGGTCGAGCTGTCTTGGCCGGCGCGCATCGCCGATTATTTCTGGCACCTGACCCTGCCGATGATCTGCTACGTCATCGAGAGCTTTGCGATCGTCACCCTGCTGACCAAGAACACCTTCATCGAAGAATTGCGCAAGCAATACGTGCTCGTGGCGCGCGCCAAGGGGCTGGCGCCGCGCCAGGTGCTGGGCAAACACGTCTTTCGCAACGCGCTGATCCCACTCGTCACCGGGCTGCCGGCGGCCTTCGTGTTCGCCTTCTTCGGCGGCTCCCTGCTGATCGAAACCCTGTTCTCGCTCGACGGACTGGGCCTGCTGTCGTACGAGTCGATCGTGCGTCGCGACTATCCCGTCGTGCTCGGCTCGCTGTTCCTGTTCACCTTGATCGGATTGGGCGTCAAGCTGATCTCCGATTTGCTCTATGTGGTCGTCGATCCGCGCGTGCAGTTCGCCGGCGTGGCGAAATGAGGAGCTGGCCTTGAGCACCTCGACCACCGTGCCCGAGGGCGCCGGGGGCGCGCAATCCGGCGCCACGCCGCGCGGCCCATCGCTCTCGCCGAACCAGCGCGCGTGGGCGCGGTTTCGCCGCAATCGCCTGGGCACCTTCTCGCTGTGGATCATGCTGGCCCTGCTCGTGCTGAGCGCGCTCGCAGAACTGATCAGCAACGATCGCCCGCTGATCGCGAACTACCAGGGTTCCTGGTCGCTGCCGATCCTGCACAACCCGCCTGAGACGGCCTACGGCGGCGACTTCGCCACGCCCACCGACTGGAAAGACCCGTTCATCGCCGAGCAGTTCGCAAGGGCAGGCAACTGGAAACTCGACACGCTGAACCCGCATTCGGCTACCTCGACCGATTACTTCCAGAAGGAGCCCAATCCGGCGCCGCCGAGCGCGAAGAACTGGCTCGGGACCGACAGCCTGGGGCAGGACATGGTCGCGCGGCTGCTCTACGGCTTTCGCCTCAGCATCCTGTTCGCGCTCGCACTGGCGGCGGTGGGAACGGCCATCGGCATCAGCGCGGGCGCGCTGCAGGGCTACTTCGGCGGGCGCGTCGATCTGGGCCTGCAGCGCCTGATCGAAATCTGGAGCTCGATTCCCGAGCTCTATTTGCTGATCATCTTCGCCTCGATCTTCGAGCCTTCCCTGCTCCTGCTCCTGGTGCTGCTGTCGCTGTTCGGCTGGGTCGGGCTGTCGGACTACGTGCGCGCCGAATTCCTGCGCAACCGCGGGCTCGAGTTCGTGAAGGCGGCCCGCGCGCTGGGCCTGTCGAACCTGCAGATCATCTGGCACCACGTGCTGCCGAATTCGATGACCCCCGTCATCACTTTCCTGCCGTTTCGCATGAGCGGCGCGATCCTGTCGCTCGTCGCCCTCGATTTCCTCGGCCTGGGCGTGCCGCCCTCGGTGCCGTCGCTGGGCGACCTGGTCAAGCAGGGCAAGGCGAATCTGGACGCGTGGTGGATCATTTTCCCGACCTTTGCGGTGCTCGTCGCCACCTTGCTGTTGCTGACCTTCATCGGCGATGCCTTGCGCGACGCCTTCGACACGCGCAAATCATGAATGGCGCTGCCATGAACGCCGCTGCCCTCCTGTCGATCGAGCACCTGAACGTGAACTTCGGCGCCGCCCGCGTCGTCGACGACGTGTCGTTCTCGATCGCGCCGGGCGAAAAGTTCGCCCTCGTCGGCGAGTCGGGTTCGGGCAAGTCGATCACCGCGCTGTCGGTGTTGCGTCTGGTCGATGCCGCCGTGACGAGCGGCTCGATCCGTTTCGAGGGTGAAGACCTGCTGCACAAGGACGAGCCCGCGATGCGCGCTGTTCGCGGGGCGCGCATCAGCATGATCTTCCAGGAGCCGATGACGGCGCTGAACCCGCTCTACACGGTGGGAAGCCAGATCGGCGAGGTGCTCGAGTTGCACGAAGGGCTGCGCGCGGATGCGGCGCGCGAGCGCGCGATCGAATTGCTCGCGCGAACCGGCATTCCCGAACCGCAACGCCGTATCGACAGCTATGCGCACCAGTTGTCGGGCGGGCAGCGCCAGCGCGCGATGATCGCGATGGCGCTGGCGTGCCGACCGAAACTGCTGATCGCCGACGAGCCGACGACGGCGCTGGACGTGACGATCCAGGCGCAGATCCTGGCCCTGCTCGACAAATTGCAGAGCGAGATGGGCATGGCCCTGCTGTTCATCACGCACGACCTGAACCTGGTGCGTCGCTTCACGCACCGCGTCGGCGTGCTGGAACGCGGCAAGCTGGTGGAGATCGGCCACACCGCCGAGGTGTTCGACAACCCGCAGCACGCGTATACGAAGAAGCTGCTCGCGAGCCGGCCACAGCGCGTCGTGCAACCGGTCGCGGCGGATGCGCCGGTCCTGGTGTCGGCGCAGGACATCCGGGTCGAATTCAAGACGTCCACGGGCTGGTTCAGACACCGCACTTTGATCGCCGTGCGCGACGCCGCGCTCGAACTGCGGCGCGGTGAAACGCTGGGCATCGTCGGTGAATCGGGCTCGGGAAAGACGACGCTGGGCATGGCCCTGCTCGCCTTGCAGCCGATCGCGGCAGGGCAGATCAGCTTCGACTCCACCCGCATCGACGACGCCCCGCGCGCGGCGCTGCGCGCGATGCGCAAGCGCATGCAGGTCGTGTTCCAGGATCCGTTCGCATCGCTCAGCCCGCGCATGACAGTGGGTCAGATCGTCGGCGAGGGTCTGGCGCTGCACATGCCCGCCCTGACTTCGCAGAGTCGCGAACAGCGCTGCCTCGACATGCTCGCCGAAGTCGGTTTGAGCGATTCGCAGGGTCTGCCCGACGTGCTTCAGCGCTATCCGCACGAATTCTCGGGCGGTCAGCGCCAGCGCATCGCAATCGCACGCGCCGTCGTGCTGCGGCCTGAAGTGCTGGTGCTCGACGAGCCGACCTCGGCGCTGGACGTCTCGGTACAACAGCAGGTGCTGGCCATGCTCGCACAACTGCAGCAACACTACGGCATGAGTTATGTCTTCATCAGCCACGACCTGGCCGTGGTGCGTGCGATGGCGCATCGCGTGCTGGTGATGAAGGACGGCAGAATCGTCGAGCGCGGCGAGGCGCTGGCGCTGTTCGAGTCGCCTGCGCACGAATACACGCGCGCCCTGCTCGCGGCGGCACACCTGGCCTGATCGCGGCCGTGGCCGCGTCCAGGACGCTCTCGGGCTCCTAGAATCGGGCGCGGCCATGAGCCGCTTTGCATCGGAGCCGACCATGGACACCCGCACCTCGCCGTTTCGCCTGCGCATCGACAAGGTTCGCGATTGCCTGAAGGCTCAGGGACTGGCCGCCGTTCTGGTGCCCTCGAGTGACCCGCACCTGTCGGAGTATTTGCCCGAGCGCTGGCAGGGGCGGCAATGGTTGTCGGGCTTCACCGGTTCGATGGGCACCCTGGCCGTGACGCAGGACAAGGCGGCCCTCTTCGCCGACAGCCGCTACTGGGAACAAGCGGCTATTGAACTCGCCGGCAGCGGCATCGAACTCGTGAAGATCCCCACCGGCACGGCGACCGTTCATGTCGAGTGGCTGGTGCTCAATGTGAAGCGCGGCGAAAGCGTCGGCGTTGATGGCAGCGTACTTGGCCTGGCCGCAGCGCAGCAACTGCGCAACCGGCTCGAGCAGGCCGGCGTGGCCCTGCGCACCGACTTCGACGTGCTCGCGCACATTTGGCCGGACCGCCCGGGCCTGCCGGAGCAAGCCGTCTACGAGCACCTGGCGCCGCACGCCGCGCTGGCGCGCGGCGCCAAGCTCGCCCAGGTGCGCGAAGCCATGGCAGTCCACGGCGCGACGCACCACTTCATCTCGACCGTGGACGACATCGCGTGGCTGTTCAACCTGCGCGGCTCCGATGTGAGTTACAACCCGGTGTTCCTGGCACACGCCCTGCTCGATCCGAGCGGCACGACCCTTTTCGTCACCGAGGGCAAGGTGAGCGCCGAGTTGCGCGCCACGCTCTCACGCGACGGTATCCGGGTCGCGCCGTACGCGCAGGCGGCGACCGCGCTCGCGGTTTTGCCGGTCGACGCCACGCTATTGATCGACCCGCGCCGCATCACCTTCAGTCTGCGCGCGAACGCGAGCGTGAAGGTCGTCGAAGCGATCAACCCTAGCACCTTGCTCAAGAGCCGCAAGAGCGAGTTCGAGGTCGCGCACATTCGCGCGGTCATGGCGCAGGACGGCGCCGCATGCTGCGAGTTCTACGCCTGGTTCGAAGCGGCCTTGGCGGCAGGCGCACCGCTCACCGAGCTGACGGTCGACGAACATTTGAGCGCCGCGCGCGCCAAGCGCAGCGGCTTCGTCGGTTTGAGCTTCAATACGATCGCCGGCTTCAATGCCAACGGCGCGATGCCGCACTACCGGGCCACGCCCGAGTCGCACGCCGCGATCGAAGGCGACGGCCTGTTGCTGATCGACTCGGGCGGCCAGTATCTCGGTGGCACGACCGACATCACTCGCGTCTGGCCGATCGGCCAGGTCAGCGCCGCGCAAAAGCGCGACTACACGCTGGTGCTCAAGGGCACGATCGGCCTGAGCCGCACGCGTTTTCCGTGCGGCACGCTCTCGCCGATGTTGGATGCGATCGCGCGCGCGCCGTTGTGGGAACAGGGGCTGGACTACGGCCACGGCACCGGCCACGGCGTGGGTTATTTTCTGAACGTCCATGAAGGACCGCAGAGCATTTCGAAGGTGATCCCCGAGCCGCACATGGCGATGCTGCCCGGCATGATCACGAGCATCGAGCCGGGCCTGTACCGCAGCGGCCAATGGGGCATCCGCATCGAGAACCTGGTGCTCAACGTGGCGGCGCAGAGCAACGATTTCGGCGACTTCCTCGAGTTCGAAACGCTCACGATGTGTCCGATCGACACGCGATGCATCGATCGTTCGTTGCTGCGCCAGGACGAGGTCGACTGGCTCAACGCCTATCACGCGACCGTGCGTGCACGCCTGCGCGCCTTGGTCAGCGGCGACGCGCTGGCCTGGCTTCTGCAGCGCACCGATCCGATCTGAACCGATAGCGGTGGCGAAAAGAACCGCCGCCATCATCGGCGCCGGCCACAACGGCCTGGTCTGCGCTTTCTACCTCGCGCGCGCTGGTTTCGAGGTGACGGTCATCGAGCGCCGCAGCGTCGCCGGCGGCGCGGCGGTGACGGAGGAATTCCACCCGGGGTTTCGCAACTCGGTGGCCAGCTATGCCGTCAGTCTGCTCGCACCCCAAGTGATCGCCGACATGCGCCTGCACGCCTTGGGTCTGCGCATTCTCGAGCGTCCGATCGCCAACTTCCTGCCGCTGGACGATCGACGCTATCTGAAAATGGGCGGCGGCCTGGCGCGAACGCAGGCCGAAGTGGCGAAGTTCTCGGCGCGCGACGCCGACCGGCTGCCGGCTTACCTGGAGATGCTCGAAGCCGTGACCGCTGTGCTTCGCGAGCTGTCGCTGCAAACGCCGCCCGACATGACCAGCTTGTCGGGGACCTTGCCGCGCGGATTGCACCAGGGCCGCATGCTCGCCCGGCTGGGCATCGAGCAGCGGCGCGACCTGCTCGCCCTGTTCGTGAGGAGCGCGCGCGACGTGTTGGAGGCTTGGTTCGAATCAGAACCGGTGAAGGCCGCCTATGGTTTCGACTCGGTGGTGGGCAACTACGCCAGCCCCGACACGCCGGGCTCGGCCTATGTGCTGCTGCACCATTGTTTCGGTGGCGTGAACGGCAAGCCCGGCCAGTGGGGGCACGCGCTCGGCGGCATGGGCGCGATCACGCAGGCGATGTCGCGCGCCTGCGAGCAACTCGGCGTGAACCTCGTTCTCGACAGCGCCGTGGCGCAGGTCAAAGTCGCCCAGCGCCGTGCCTCGGGTGTAATCCTCGCGGACGGCCGCGAGCTCGACGCCGACATCGTCGTGTCGAACCTGAACCCGCGTATGTTGTTCGAGGCTCTCGTGCCGGCGAGCGAGCTGCCCGCTGCGTTCAAACAAGCCATCGCGCGCCATCGCAATCATTCGGCAACGCTGCGCATGAATGTCGCACTGTCGGAGCTGCCCGACTTCAGCTGCCTGCCCGGGCGTAGCGCGGCCGAACACCATGCCAGCGGCATCGTCATCGCGCCGTCGCTCGACTACATGGACCGCGCCTTTCACGACGCGCGGCGCGACGGTTGGTCGCGCGAGCCCGTCATCGAGCTGCTCATCCCGAGCTGCGTCGACGCCGGCTTAGCGCCAAAGGGCGCGCATGTGGCGAGCCTATTCTGCCAGCAATTCGCCTACGACCTGCCCGAGGGCCGCCACTGGGACGAAGAACGCGAGGCGGCGGCCGACCTGGTGATCGACACCGTGACGCGCTACGCACCGAATTTCAAGCGCAGTGTCATCGCGCGCAGCGTGCTCACGCCGCTCGACCTGGAGCGCAAGTTCGGCCTGCTTCGTGGCGACATCATGCACGGCGTGATGAGCCTGGACCAGCTCTGGGCGGCGCGCCCCATCCTCGGCCACGGCGACTACCGCACGCCCATCGCAGGCCTGTACCTGTGCGGCGCGGGCACGCACCCGGGCGGCGGCGTCTCGGGCCTGCCGGGCCATAACGCCGCGCGCGAAATCGTTCGCGACCACAGCCTGCGCGCTCGCTTCGGCCGAGCCCTGGGTCTGCGCTGAAAACACCGGGCGCTCGCGCCTTCACGCAGCGCGCCGGCGCCTCAGCGGCAGTCCGGTGCGAAGCGCTTACGACTTGTTGCCACGCACCAGCACGAACAATGAACCTGCCGGCGGCGTGGTCACCGGCGAGATGCCGCTCATGCTGCCGTCGGTGAACAGGTCGAGGTGGCCGCTGGCAAAGTGCAGGTAGAGCAGTCCGGGATAGAGTGAGCCGGTATCGACGCACATCGATTGCACGGTCTGCGCCGCACCCTTGTAGGTGACGCTACCGCTACTGGCGAGCACCATGCTCACCTGGCCCAGCACGGTCTCGACGAGGTTGGGCGGAACGCCCTCCGAGGTGTATTCCTGGCCGTTATAGGTGCCGGCTCGTGCCGCGAGATCGGACGCCGTGGCCTCACGCACCGAGCCGGGCTGGAAGAGTGCCGTATTGCAGCTTACAGTGCCTGCGCCGCCACCGCCACCGCCGGCAAGCAACGCCACCTCCACGCTGGCAAGCGTCAGGTTGCGGCCGGTCATCGTTTGCGCAAGGGTTTCGAGGGCCTGGTCGTGGGGGTTGCTCGCGACCGCCTGGAACTCGGCTCGAACGAAGTCGCCCAGCGCGGAGACATCACCCAGGCCTTGCGCAACCAGGCTTGCGACCACAGCCGTTCGCGCAGCGGTCAACGCCGCATCGGTCACCTTGGCGATCGCCGCCGCGTTGAAATTGTCATACAGCGCGCTGGCCGCGCCGCCGGCCAGTTGTGCAGTCGCAAGCTGGGTCAGTGGCGTCAAGTTGGCCACGCCCGCCGCCGTGGCGAGCGAGTGCAATTGAGAGGTCGTCGTGGCGCCTCTGAGCGTCCCGCCGCTCGCGCGCAGTACGCACGGTGCGGTGCGGCCGGCAAAGCTCAGGCTGAAGGCGCCGCCGGCATCGGTGGTGCCGGTGGTGGTGGTCGCGTCGGCGCAGCGCAGGCTGACGGTGGCGCCCACCCAGGGGCTGCCCGAGGCGACGACGCCGGACACCGTGCTCGTGCCCGCGGCCGCGGGCGCGCTATCGCCTCCACCCCCGCAAGCCAGCAGCGCAGCCGCAGCGGCGCTGAGAGTGGTGGTCCTGACCCAGATGGAGATCGTCTTCATGCAAGTTCCTTGATGCTCGCGGTTAAGGGAGAAGATTGCAGCTGCGGCAGTGTCCAGTTGGCTCTGGCGCGCGACGAAGTTCTGAGCTCGATTGGCATGAGCCGCCTCGAGTTCAATTCTAGTGTGCCACTCGAGAGCGCCGGCATCGACGCAGCCGCAAGCCCTGCGCTCAGCTGCGCTGCATCGATGCTCTCAGTGCCTCGGTCAGCAGGGCCAGGCTGTCTTGCAGATGAGCGCGGCTTTCGATCGACAACTTGGGGTTGGCGCTGGCGCGCTTCAATTCGGCCTGCAATTCGGTGGCGTGCAGCCGCGCCAGGCTCAGCGCGTCGGGCGGCAGGGTCGCCGAGCCACGCACCAGCAAGGTCTGAATGCGGCGCAAATGCTCACGCTGCAGATTGCGCCGCAGCCGGTCGACCTCGCCACCGGTCTTCAACTCGCTCCAGATCGAGTTTTGCAGGGTGCCGTAGACCTCGCTCAGCGAGATCAGGTCGCGCGACTTCGCGGCATCGACATACAGCGGCAAATCGAGCAGGCGCACCGCCGTCCCCGGGCTGAGCAGCCGATCCAGGGCCGCGGTCTGCACTTGCAACACTGCCGCCGGGATATTCACCGGCCCACCGCGTTCCCACTCGTTGTAGTCGGGCGCGAGGCTGGCGAGGAACTGCGGCTTGAAGCGAAAGCTCTCGGCATTGAAAAGGCCCTTGGCGAGGAACTGCAGTGCGTCGCGCTGTTGGCCCGGGTCGACCGGCGTGTACGCGGCGCGGCCGGTCGTACCCGGCAGGTCGCGCAAGGCGTGCATGCCCCCGACGTACTTGCCCACCAACTCTGCGGCACGGCTCAGCTGGCGAAAACCGCTGAGCAGCACACGCCGCTGCCGTGCGACCGGATCACCCGGCTGAGGTGCGCGGTCCTGCACGCGCTGCCACAACTCGCGCGACAGCTGCAGGCGCTTCTTGGAGTAGTCCAAGGGATCGTCGCCCAGGTCGAAGCGGTTCACCAGCGGATCGATTCCGTCGCTCGCGCCGAACCCGCCGGCGTCGGCGTCGTCGGCAAAGGCCAGGGCAGGCTCGCTGCTGCGCGCAGCGATGCGCTCGAGCTCGGCTTTCTCGTTCGCCGGATCGAGCTCCCGGTAGGCGTATTCGATGGCCCAGTAGTCATAGGGCCCCAGCGTCGTGTTGTTGAGGCTTCCCTGCCGTTCGCCGGCCAGTGAAACATTGAAGGCGTTGTAGTCCATCACCGAGCCAGAGATGCCGTTCTTCTCGGTGAAATCGCGGTCCTGCAATTGCGCACGCGTGACCACGGTGGACGCCTTGAAGTTGTGCTTCAAGCCCAGCGTGTGGCCGACTTCGTGGGTGATCGTGTCCTTCACCACGGCCTGGGCGAACGCTTCGGCTTCGGCGCTGTCGGGAGCGATGTCGCCGCGCACTTCGAGCAGATCGAGCGCGAAGTCCATTTCCGCTGCGACTTCATGGGCGTAGCTGCATTGGAGCTGGTGCAGGCGGTCGCTCCACGAACTCGCCTGAGGCGCGAAAGACCGGCCCGCCATGGCACCCACGTCCTCGACGCGGAAGCGCCTCGCGCCGCGCCCGAAGCCGTCGCTCATGGCGATGTCGGCGTCGATGATTTCGCCGGTGCGCGGGTCGGAGTGGTTCGGACCGACCGCCAGGCCGGCGTCGGCGCCGGTGAACCAGCGAATCGATGCGTGGCGCGAATCGAGCGTGTCCCAGTCCGCGTCGTCGCTCTGCTGCCTGACTTGAATCGCGCCGGAGAAGCCGATCCGCTCGAACGCCTTGTTCCACTCCAAGACGCCCGCCTCGACCGCCTTGCGGTATTGCAGCGGTATGTTTTTGTCGAGCCAGTAGACGATCGCCTGCTTGGGCTCGGACATCGCCGCCGAGGGGTCCTTCTTTTCGAGACGCCAGCGCGAGATGTAATGGCGTTTCGGGTTGGCGTCGAGATCGGTGCTCAGATCGGTGACGAGGTCGAAAAAATGCCCCAGGCGCGGGTCGGTCTTGCGCGTCGCCATCGCCTGTTCGGGCAGTTGGGTCAAGCTGTAGACCACGCCGATGAAGAAGCTGCGCGCATCGGGCGTCGTACTGGGTGGCGTGGGCAGGGGCACAGGACTGGGCGTCAAGGGCGGAGCCGGCAGGCGCGCCGTGGCGAAATGCAGCCGCGCATTGACGCTGCTCAGGTCCGGCGTGACGCGGGTTTTCTCGAAGAATGAATTGCCGCGATCCAGCCCATAGGGCATGCGATAGGCGCGTTCGAGTTGTGTGGAATAGCCGGCGATGTCGCCGAGCAGGAAGGAAGCGTCGATCAGGAGCGATTTGCGTTGCGTATGCGGCGCACTGGCGATCGTCGCTGAAGCCAGCAGGCTGTGTGAGAACGCCTGTTCGACGGCCGCTTGCATCGGTGCGCCGCTGGCCACGTATTTCGTGTTCAGCGCAATCAACTGGATCTGCTGGCTGCCGATCTTGCGAAAACTCGCCAGCCAGGACGGGCCCATCCAACTGCCGTAGAGGCGTCGCTCGCCCACCGAGTGCGAGATGTTCGCCGACAGCAGGAAAGGCTTGTCGAATTGTTCGGGCGCAATCTCCAGCCAGAGCTTTTCGTCTTTGCGCCACAGCCCGAAGAAGCCGGCCTGCGCGGTCGCGCCTTTGATCACCTCGTCGAAAGGTTTGGGCGTGCCGGGGTCGGGCCTGGTCGCCGTTGTGCCCGCGGGTGCCGAAGCGCCTGCGGCCGGTGCCGATGCCGAAGCTCCCGCCGCGCGCGCTGGTGCCGATGCCGCGCCGGTAACCGGTGTCGCCTGCGCTGTCTCCGCAGCCGGCGCAGGGG
>JBAQUQ010000157.1:0-3009 GCA_049297615.1 Burkholderiaceae bacterium | reverse complement strand
GGCCGACCCGGCGTGCCTGGCCTGCGGCGGCATCCTGAAAAGCGATACCGTGTCCTTCGGCCAGGCCCTGGTGCCCGAGGTCATCGCCCGCGCCATGCAGGTGGCGGGCGAGGCCGACTTGTTGCTCGCCGTCGGCTCGACCTTGCAGGTCTATCCGGTGGCCGGCGTCGTGCCCTTGGCCAAGGACAGCGGGGCGCGGGTCGTCATCATGAACGACCAGCCGACGCCCTTCGACGACCTGGCCGACGCCGTGCTGCGCGGGCCGATCGGCGAGTTGTTGCCGGCGATTTGCGAGGCGTGAATCGGCGGCGAAGCCAAGCAAGCCCAAGCTCAACAAGTTCCTCGCGGTTCGCGGGCACGTACACGGGTACAGGTTTGAACGAAAGGGATCTCGCGTCGGCAAGAGGCCAATTGCCGTCGCACGCAACCGGCAGCTTCGGAGCATCACGGTCGCAAAGACATGTCTGCCACTCGCTCAACCGGCGAGCGGCACCTGACTGACAATTCGCCCCATGGCGCGCTCCTACGCTTCAGAAATGTCCAAGCTCGTGGAGACGTTCTCGTGGGCGATCTCATGCGACATTGCGCCCCTGCGCCAGGTGGTCCGGGCTGCAGGTCTGTCATCGCTGCTGGCGGTTGGTTCCGGGGGGTCCTTGACCGCCGCACATGCACTGGCGAGCCTGCATCGTCGACGAACGGGTCATTTGGCGGCGGTCGCCACACCGCTTGAGGCTGTCTCCGAGCTCATCTCATCGGCGACATCCAGTTGGCTCATCAGCGCTGGCGGCTCAAACGTCGACATACTCTCCGCGTTTCATGCGCTGGTGGCTCGGGAGCCTCGCCAACTCAGCATCTTATGCGGCAAGTCCGACAGCCCGCTGGCCATCGCCGCGCGCTGCCATCCATTCACGGATCTCGTCGTCTACCGTCCACCCGCTGGCAAGGACGGATTTCTTGCTACCAACTCGCTTCTCTGGTTCGTCACTCTACTGACTCGGGCGTACGTTGGTGAGTTCGGCCAAGGCAGGTCACACTTTGAAGACGAGGCCCGCGCACTCCTCGCGCGACTCGGCGATGCGGCGCAGTGGGATCGCTGGAAAGTGCAGTTGCAGCCGGCGTGGGATCGTACGACGACGCTCGTTCTACACGGACCTACGACACGTATCGGCGCGCTCGACCTCGAATCAAAGTTCACCGAGGCTGCCCTCGGCAACCTTCAGATCGCCGACTACCGCAACTTCGCACACGGCCGCCACCACTGGCTCGCCAAGAGAGCGGATGAGAGCGCCGTAATCGCCTTTGTTGGAGCCGCGGACGAAACTCTTGCGCAAAAGACGCTCGATCTGATACCGACTTCGATAACCCAAGTCCGCTTGCCGGTCGCGGGTTCACCAGAGATTGCCATGTTGGCATCTCTATTTGCTGCACTCAAGATCACCGGTTGGGCTGGCGAGGCACGGGACATTGATCCAGGCCGTCCGGGCGTCCCCGAGTTCGGACGCAAACTCTATCACTTGGCGTTGCCCGCGGTTCCGCATCGCACGGAGTTTTCACTTAGCAGCGATGACATGGTAGCCATAGAGAGAAAGGCGGGTCTAGCGGTCGGCCGGTTGAAAGGTCATGGAAGTCTGCTGCGCTGGAGTGAGAGCCTCAGCGCTTTTCGACGAAGCCTGGCAAGCGTGCAGTTTGCCGGGGCGATCCTTGACTACGATGGGACTTTGGTGGACTCACGTCGTCGGCTCTCCCCGCCACCAAACGAGATCGGGATGGAACTGTCGCGCATCCTCGCGTCCGGTGGCCGCATAGGCATTGCGAGCGGGCGAGGCGTGTCAGTGAGACGTGACCTCAGAAGTGTCGTACCTCGCGAGTACTGGGGTTATGTCCTCATTGGGTACTACAACGGCGCTGAAGTTGGATATCTGTCCGATGATGCTGTGCCCGAGGCTTCGAGCGCGGTGTGCGCAGAGTTAACTGCACTTGCCGCTGCGTTTCGCTCGCAGACAGAACTCATGGACATTGCGACTCAGACGGAGCGCCGATACCAAATCACCCTTGAGGCTCGGCGTCCCACTACAGAGAATCGCCTTTGGGACCTGGCGCAGCAGGCGCTTCTGCTCAGCGGTCAACAGCACCTCACCATATTGCGCTCCAGCCACTCGGTCGACGTCGTGGCGCCGAACGCATCCAAGCTGAACGTGCTGCGCCAGCTCCAGATCAATGAGCCCGGCTCGAACTTTCTGGCCATCGGGGACCGCGGCCGATGGCCTGGCAACGACTACGAGCTACTCCAGACCCCATACGCACTTAGCGTGGACGAGTTGAGCGCTGATCCCGACACATGCTGGAACCTGGCACCTCGAGGCCAACGGGGTCTGGCGGTGACGCTTATCTACCTTCGTGCGCTGGTCGGCGACCGCGCACCCCTGCGATTTGACTTGTCAGCATAATGAACCAGGAGCTCGGCCTGCGGATACTGAGTGGAATCCTTGAATGGAGCGACGAGCAAGCACGCCGGGAGTTCGAGTGGTTGCGTCTCATGGCCCGATTGAAGTATGACGGCTATCGCGATTTTCAGGCCGGTATGCGGTTCATCGAGAGCCTGGCAACGTGGCTGCAGCAGTTCGAACGACCAGAGCGACAAGTAGCGTACCAATTCTTGCGGACAACGTTGTTGTACGTTGGGCCCGCGGAAATGCAGCGTCTCGTTGAGCAGTTCTATCCCCGCTTCGTTCGAGACAGACTGGTTCGCACCGTAGCGGCTCAGCAAGGAGTCCCGCTCTATCGCGTGCTTGCAACCCTACCGGCCTCCGCCGCAATTGAACGCCTGCGACGCCAAACACTCTTCATGGGGCTCAGCGACGGAGCGCGAATCGACATCGTCCGTAAGCGTCTGGCCGCGGCATCTTGAGATGACCCGGCCGGTGGCTGAGCATCGCGTCCATGGCGAACATGGCGGATGCGGTTTTGGCGAAGGCAATGGTGTTTGCCGCGCGCTGGCTCAGCGCCGTC
>JBAQUQ010000156.1:0-41805 GCA_049297615.1 Burkholderiaceae bacterium | reverse complement strand
GCGTGCCCGCCGCCACCAACAGGGCCACAAACAGCAGCACCATGTCGGCCATCATCCCCGCAAATGCCGCTACCGATACATGATGCCGAAACACACTGAACATGCCAACCTTTCGAGTTTGAAACCAAGCCGCAACGAGCTGCCCCAGGCCACGCCAATCCGAACCGTCCGCCGTGTATCGCAGTCGCTGCAGCAAGGCCCTCAGCGCGTGACCTCGCGGCGGAATTATCGGGATCACCCCCGCGACGGGCATCCCCGCATCAAGGGGGCACCACTCTGAATTGCGTGCGTGATTGGGCGATCGGCACGATCAAGAAGGCCTTGTGGGGGCGCCGCCGAAGCGCGCTTGGCATCCCCGCGCGTGGGCGCAACGAACTCGCGAGGCGCTCCGCGAATTAGGCGGTCTTGCGCCAAGAGAAGGCGGCTTCAGCGGATTGCGAGAAGGCGCCGCGTCCCGATCAGGGATCCAGGGAGACCGCGCCGCTCCATTCTTCGAGTCAATGAACTGTGAACGCCACCCGGACCTGAGCAGTCAGTATTATTAGTGAGCGATGCCCTCAAAGCTAATTATCGAGGATTCCTTACTCGTCTGGCTTGATATTCTTATACCCTTAAGTCCGAGCGCATACTTCCGATGCACCAAGCCATTTATATCTGATTCAGAGTACCCATCATTCTTTTCACATATACAGTTTCCTATTAATCCGTCCACTGTATGAACGATCAATGGATTCTGCTGAAGCATGGCAACAGCCTTGACAGAGTTCTTTGGATTGAACAGATACATCCAGAATTCGATATCTTCGTCAACTGAAACTGATGCACCCCACCCTCTCTTATAACTGTAAACACCATCCCGGAAGAATGCCCGGCTATGCCCGAGATCGAGTTTCCTTAGTTGTCTGTCCTTCGCATAATGCATCCTATGCAGATATAAGGCTGACTGCGCACCATTCCTGACGTGTTCTTCGTTCCCGTCCAAGACACCGCCACGATGACAGAACATGGTATCGCCATCAATCGAACACAGGCCTCCGGATACGTCTTTTCCGTTTTCTGTCACGAATAATACAAATCCTCTCACGAAGTACCGCTTTAGATTTTCGTAGGAATCGATTCTGGCGGAATCGCTAAATTGCTTTCTGCAATGAGGAAGGTACATTCGATGGTAGAAAAACTGAAAATCTGTCAAGTCCCTTGTCACCCTGAATTCATACCGTCGCTTCGTCGTAAAGCGATTAAAGACATTTCTATTGCTCACACGAAATTGTTTCTTGATGTCCGGCCAATCACCCGTAATATCAATCGCCTGCCGGACGATAGCAGGACTTTTGAGATCATGCCATCCGCTGAAACTTCGATCCCATCTCGATGGCAAGGAAGCGACAAAGAAGTCGATGTCATCCGGCGGGCTGCTCACAAGTCGTTTTAGCCAGGGAATCCAAATCCACTGAGTCCGGATCCTCGTGAACGATTCCCCGTAGAATCTATGCAAGAGATAATTTTGAAACGGGGAGTGATCCACCATGATCATTAAACATCTACACGAGATCGTGCTGCCTTTCAACAGTCCTTCTACGAGAGTGGCGTGGGTGAAGTAGCGCGCACGTATCCGGTACGCGGCCTCTCGGAGTTTTCTCAGGATTACTGAAGTCAAGGGCCGGCCTTCGCCTGCCGGAGGCAATTCGAGCTTGTGCATTTGCGCGGTCGTTCAGGCTGATTTCACCAACGAGCATCAGGATGACAACTGGCTGCGTGCCGACCGCAAGTTGTCGACCTGCGGTTTCCTTGGTGCGGGGGCCGCCTTGGCCAATGCGCCCGCCGTTGCGGTCACCGCGACCGTCTTCAACCCAGCGGGGGTGTAGACCCGCAGCTCGCGAAGGCCGATGGTGTGGAAGCGTCGCAGCAACTCATCGCTTGAATTGGGCGCCCCTTCATTCGCCCGCGGATCGCCGACGACTCCGCTCAGCTCAGCGCCAGCGCCGATGACAATAGGATTCGTATTGAAGAACTCTGCGAGTTTTTCGGCCGAGCCTCTCGCGAATAGATATACCGCTTTCTCAGCCTCATAATCCGGTACCGTCCGAGCGCCCCATTCAGATTTGTGACGAAATACGCCATCATTTAAGAACGGAGCGCTTTTCATCGTATCGAAAGTATCGAAATTATTATCGACCGCGTATTTTAGTTGGAAATAGTAGAGGGCCAACTGTGCACCGCCCTTAACGTGTGACTCATCGCCATCCAGTACTCCGGTCCGCCGAAATACAAGTGATTTACCCTCAATCAATGAAAGCGCACCTGCAACTGGCCTGTCGCCCTTGGTTATCAATAGTAGAACGCCCTTCTCAAAGAACTTTCGCATCGATTCGTAAGAGTCAATCTGTGAAAGATCTCCGTAGCGCTTCTGTATATGCGGCAAATACATTCTGTGGTAGAAATTGTCGAACTCATCTATATCTTTCGACATTCTCGATGAAAGTCCAAATTTCTCCGGAAAGTTGTTCGTTATCTGGCGCTTTGTCTTCGAGAGACCTTGCCTCACTCCTTCCCAACTACCGGAAGTATCGACAACTTGTCGAATCTCCTCACGACCCTTGAAATCGCAGACACTGTCAAACAAGAAACTATAAAAAGAAGGCAGAACGGCAACACAGGCATCGAACTCAACTCGACTCTGGCGCACGAGTCCCAACAAGGAAGGAATAAAGATCCGCCAAGTACGTTGCACGGTCATATCCGCTTCAAAGGATCGCTCTCGAAGATGCTCATTGAAAGAGCAGTGATGTACGAATAAGCACCGGAATTTCGTGCGGCCACCACCCTTAAGTGTCCCTTCGACAAGTGAAGCATTTGCAAAAAGTGCCGAGCTCAGCGGATACACCGCGCGCTTCAACGAGGAGAGCATGGACGATGCGGATGATCTATTCATAGTTCAATGAGCTAGGCTAACGAACTGTCAATCGGTCGATTGATGGATGTCACACAGACCACGATCCTCGTTGCCGCCGACGGGCTAACGCTAGGATGCTTTCAGCAGCCGCTTACCGAATTCCTTCAGCGCTGATGGAATCAATTGATAGAGATGTATGCGCGTGAGAGCGTCAACGACAATCCACTTCCATTTTATTTTCTCTCGTGGATTGATTGGCACTAGGAGAAGCTCACTCCAAAGGGCACTAATGATCTGCCGGAAGAGCGTATAGTCTGGTGCCTGCCTATGCTTCTTGTCGACTGCCAACATCGTTTCGAGAAGGCTTCTGCAATTGAGTGGAGCAAATGACTCCTGAGAAATGTCGTACTCGGCACGAATCTGCGCATGCCATCTGCCGGCCGTTTGCTCCCAGCAGAAAAGATCAAGCAGATCAATCTGCTCGTCACCGGTAAGTCGGGACAACCACGAGTCGAACGCACTGACTGCAAAATGGTGATTGCCGACTTTACTGACTCGCGCAAGATCATTCGCTGAAACTCTATTCTCCGGATTTCGCCTGAGTCGATAATAGCATTTGGCTATTTCGGCAACATCACCGGTGACGCACATTCGATCAGCCGGATAATTCTCATATAGAGCCTGTGCGTCGGCACAGTACGCCCTATGCAGGGCAGAGCTATTCTTCTTGAAAATATTCTTGAATGCTTGGTTAATGATTGTTGGATATTTGATGAGGTGATGCACCAAATCAATATTTCCGAGAAGTTTTGCAGGCACCCATACGTCTCGCGAGGCTTCTGACAGGTCCGGATATGTCATCGTATAACAGTAAAGATCTTCCTTGGCATCCTTGCCCAGGGCGAGCATCAGACGGCTGTCCCAGCCCGCCGTCATCGCTATAGACAGCGGGTATCTATTCCTTGCACTCTCGACTAAACCTCGCAGCAGACCGATGGCCTCAGCCACGCCTCGGTCGAGCGAAATGCTCTGCAGGCGTCCGGTCGGCCAGTACCTGGCAACCTCACTGTTGTGCAGATCGAGTCGGTGATTCGGCAGCAAGGCCCTGATGTCTCGATACTGAGAGGTATCTCCAGGCATCCAATGGACTTCGCTGTCGCTGTCTCCTCGCGACTTGACATAGTCGATCGCCCCTGGATCCGGTGAAAGACTGAAGGTCTCCGCAATCAGGCCAGGCTGGGACGCGCAGATCGTCTCCTGCCGACCGCGAATCAGGGCCTGGAAATAATATATCTGCCGAAGACCCGCCGCGTCATGGAATAAAACTGTCTTCTCTCCATCATGCGCAATGATCACCCATCTACCGCCCAGTCGATATGTAAGACCTGGAATATCTGTAGGGCTAGAGAATTTTTCCAGCAGGCTTACTACAATAGTCTCATCATTCGCGCCTGGATTGTCTGGATCCAGGATATAACCGAGCAGCGTAATCGACCTTCGTTCGTTCTCGCAATGTGTAATTCGAAGATCCGGATGGGCGCACAGCCTGTACTTCCCGGCAATCTCCTGCCGATTCCATCGTGGAAAGGCTCTGAGGTCATCAACACCAAGAAAAAACTGCCGTCGATACAGCAGCTCGTCCGTTTTGTCGCTAACGCTCTTGCCTAAGCCTGAGTTCTGCATGTAACTGATCTGCTTCGGTGAATTTGATTCGGCTCGATGGCCCAGCTATGTGACGATGTCCGAGGAATCACTGAGCCCTGTCAGAGCGGCGCGCCTATAAGTAACCCAGTGGACTCCGTTATGAAGCAGCAACTCTATCGACTTTGCCTTGAAGTGGAACTTTGGGGCCAGTGAGGAAAGCAATTCGTATTCATCCTTGAATCGCCTATCACCCAGACCGTATGCAAGTGTCGCGTGAAAATGATATCGATCTCCTTCCAAGGGGCGCGGCTGAACTCCAAAGCGACTCGAAAGTTCGCGAACGATTCTTCTGCGAAGATGATCCAACTTATGATTTTGCTCCACATCCAGAAACAGAATACCCTCTTCGAACTTACCGATGTTATTTAGACCTATTTCGACAGGTGCTGTCGTTTTCGCGAGTTCATCGAGATAATTTTCATAGGAGCCTAATTCTGTGGCCTTGAAGCCGAGCTTTAATGTGATATGCGGCGGCGCAGCCAACCCCTGGTTGACACCGTGCTTCTTCAGGATGTCCACCTGTAGTTTGGTCATGTAGTTATGAGCTGCATCGTTCAGAGGAAGGACGAAGGCAATTTCCAAATGCCTGAAATTCGACGCCCGCTGTATTCCGGAGATCCTTCGAAACTGAGCGACACAATCGTGCGCAAAGTTCTTCACCCGCGCACCGGAGTTCAGTGCCACGCTACCCAGTGCCCTGCTCACCCGGTTGCTCCGCCGGCGTTTGACGCCCCCGGCCGGATCGCCGTGGCAGGCTTGCCGGCTTCGTCCTCACCGGCTGGCGCTTTCGCTTGGCCGGCATTGGCACGCGAGCGCAGCGAACGAAGCGCCATGCGCAAGCGCTGGACGCAGTTCCACGCGCCTTGGCCCCAGGTACTGAATGGCACGAAGGCCGTGACCAGGGTTCGCCGATTCGGCCACAGCGTGTCCATATAGGAATCCGGCGCAGACCCGCTGTCGAAATTGGTGATGTCGCCGCAAACGTCAGGCGCATGGCTGACGAACTCCGTCTCGTTCAGAATGCCCAAACCATATTTTCGATAGGCCTCGTCCCAGCCCACCTTGAAGGCAAAGCCGGCGTGTGCCGAGACGAAATTGCTGGTCGACGCAATGGTTTGACCGTTCAAACGCAATTCGGTGAACAAGGCACGCCCCTCGCTCGCAAAGCCGGCGACCATTTCGCGGAAGAAGGCCTCGTCTTGCGGCTTTGAGCGAAGCGAAGTCCGACTCTCCGCCTTCCAGCCACTGTGCTCCAAGCTCAGGAAGGACTCGACCATTGCGTCGTCCACGACTTCGCGGTGGATCAGCCATTGCAGTTCCCCCTGCTCGGCCAAGCGACGCCGACGGCGCTCGAGGTCGTTGAACTTCTTCCCCAAGTTCTTCTTCAGGCTAGCCAAGCCCGCTTGCGCGGGAATCATGATCGCGCGTTGCCGTTCCAATGCGACATGGATCGCCAATCCGCGTGACCGCAAAGCTCCTCCAAGAGCGGCCATCAGGGGTGAAGCCGGATCGATGTTTGGAAGCAACAGGCCCGCCGCGCTCCAGCGCTGGCGACCCAGCAAGTCAAGCAAGGCGCTCGCGGCTTCGGCGGCGAACTCACGATGCAGCAGCGGCGCGCCCAGATAGCTATGGCGCGACATGTAGCCGCACTGGTGCGGCACCGGCAGCAAACGCGTGGCCGCGACGCGATGCACGACCGCGACGGCAATCGTCTGTCGCAGCCCGGCGCCGGTCCGCTCGACCAACAAGATCTGCGGATGCAACGAGGGATCCAGGTGGCGCAGAGCCGGCAACACGAAATGCGGCGACATGTAAGCGTTGGGTTCGAGCGCCTGCACCTCCAGCGCAACCCAAGCCCGGGTGTCCGACGCACTGAGTTCGACCGCAGACACACTTCGGGCACGCGTGACTGTCGGCGCCACGGCCTCGGTTTGTGCGTACTGCCCGAGCTGCGGCACACCGCTTTCAACTCCACTGGACAGGGGAGCCTGCAAAGGTGGCGCGATTCGCATCGATGGGTTGTTCATTGGGCAAAAGATTCATTGGCACGCTGGCGTTCGCCAACTGCCGTTGCAGCAAGTAGGGCGCGGAATGGCTTCGCGACGATCGTAGTAGCTCCCGCCTTACCGAAACGAGGCGGGTCCGGAGAGCTACGCGCCCTTTCGCACAAAGTTTCGCCATTTGAACGAAGCCCGGATCGCCCGCGCAAGCGCTTGCGCGAAAGCTTTCGCCAAATGCAGCGCGACAGGCCGCCTTCGCCTGCCTGCCCCTGGCGAATGAGCCCAAAAGTTCACGATTGCACTGCTGCACGCGACGAAACTACAAGGTCGAGCGCGGAGATACTGGCGGCCGACATCCAATGCGACCGTCGTCTCGGGGTAAAGCGGCTTGATGGAGCCACGCCGCGGTTTGATTGCGCGAGCGGTCGCCTGGATGGACTTCACCAATCTCGACCGACACACGATGTTCAACTCCGACACGGGCCATCTGCGGCGCGTCCTGCCCGATGCGACTGCGCTTGCCCAGCGCGGTCGCGATGCGACCCACCAGGCCCGAAACGATGCGCCATCACACATGCCGCAAGCTGTCGTCGACTCGCGCACGAAGGAGCCGCGCCTCGTCGATGGCCAGCCTGATCGTGCACGACCACCAAGCCCGCCGTTGCCCCAGCATTGGCTGCGCCAAGGTTTCGCAGCGTCGAACGACAAATTTGCCGCGGCGCATCGGTTGACCGGTCCGCTCAACTTCACCGCCTTGGAACAAAGCCTGAATCAGCTGGTTCAGCGCCAGGCCGTCCTGCGGACCGTGGTCAGGCAGGCCGGGGTCGGCGTGCCGATGCAGCAGGTGCTGCCTTCGCTGCAGATCGAGCTCACGCTCGAGGACCTGTCGGCGCTTGCGCCTTCGGCTCGCGAGCCGGCTTTGCAGCTAGCGCTGCAGACGCGGTTCGCGCAGAGCATCGATCTTCAAGTGGCTCCCCTCTTCAAGGTCGGCCTGTACCGGCTAAAGCCCAACGAGCATGTTCTGTACTTCGCCCCTCATCCGCTGATCTGGGACGGTCGGTCGCTGGCCTTGTTCCATGAAGAAATGGCGATCCTCTATGCGGCATACAGCCTGGGCCGAGAGCCTGAGCTGGTGGTGCCGTCCCCCAGCTACATCGACTTTGCGCAGTGGCAAGACCAGTGGCTGCACAGCGCGGCTGCGAAGCATCAATTGGCCTACTGGAAGACCGAGCTGTGCAAGCCGCCCGACCCCCTGGACCTGCCCGTGGACCGGCCGCGTCCGATGCACATGTCGGGCCGGGCCCGAACGCAGCCGCTCGCCGTGTCGGCAGTTCAAGCCGACGCGCTGCGGCGCTTCGGCGAAAGCCTCGACGCGACATTGTTTGAAACCCTGCTGGCTGCCTACGCGGCGTTCCTGACACGCGTCTGCGGGCAAACCGAGGTCGTGATCGGAACCGAGGTATGCCGGCGCAGCACAGTGGACGCCGACAAGCTGATGGGGCGTTTTTCGAATCCGATTCCTTTGCGTCTTCGCGCTGCGCCGGAGTTGGCGTTCGCCGAACTCGTGCGGCACGCGCGCGAGGTCGTGCGCGGCGTCATGCCTTACCAAGACGTTCCGTTCGAGCACTTGGTCCGCGAACTGAATATTGCGCGCGAGGCGAGCCGTCCCACGCTGTACCAGGCGGTATTCAATTTCCAGGAGGCGAGCCGCAGTGCACAGGCGTGGGGCGAGATCTGCGTTGAGCCCGTCGAGATCGACCGAACCGGCGCGACGCACGACTTGGAGCTTTGGTTTCGAGAAGAAGCGCAGGGCTTGCGCGGTGGCTTGAGCTGCAATGCCGACGTTTGCACCGAACCGACGAGCACTCGGTTGGGCGAACGATTCGAGCTGCTATTGGCCGCGGCAGTGGCCTCGCCCCAGACACCCGTCGGTCGGCTGCCGCTCACGTCAAACGAAGAGCGAGCAACCTTGTCGCGCTGGAACGCTACGACGGCTGAGTTCGCCGCGGACACCGTCAGCACCGTGATCGGCCGGCAAACATCGCTCACTCCTGATGCCGCGGCGCTTCGAATTGCAGGTACGAGCCTGAGCTACGCGCAACTCGATGCGCGCGTCAATCGGCTCGCGCGGGCGCTGCGTGACAAGGGCATCGGACGCGGCAAACTGGTTGGGCTGCACCTGGAACGCTCGGCGGACATGCTGGCGGCTCAATTGGCAGTTCTCAAAGCCGGCTCAGCCTATGTACCACTGGACCCGGCCTACCCACCGGAGCGGCTCGCCTACATGGCCCAGGACGCGCAGCTGGCGGCTGTCGTGACCGTCGCCACGCTGGGCCGCTCGCTGCAGCTTCCGGGAGACCTGTTCCTGTTCCTGGACAGCGACGCCGAAACGATCTCGCGCCAGCCCGACACGCCACTGGCCCCCGATTCGACCCTCGACGCTCGCCCCGAAGACCCGGCTTACGTGATCTACACCTCGGGCTCGACCGGCAAGCCCAAAGGCGTCGTGGTTCAGCACCGCGCGGTTGTCAATTTCCTCGCCAGCATGTCCCGCGTGCCGGGGCTGCGCGCGGCGGACCGTGTGCTGGCCGTCACGACGCTGAGCTTCGATATCGCCGTGCTTGAGTTGTTGCTTCCGCTGTCGGTCGGGGCTGAGGTCGTGCTCGCGCTACGCGAAACCGCCGTCGATGGCAAGGCCCTGCGTGCCCTGCTCGAGTCCAGCGGCGCGACGCTGATGCAGGCGACGCCGGCCACATGGCGCTTGCTCATCGATGCCGGCTGGCGCGGTGGACCCGATTTCAAGGCCCTGGTCGGCGGCGAGGCCCTCTCGCAAGACCTGGCGCAGCAACTGCTCGCGCGCAGCGGCGAACTGTGGAACATGTACGGGCCCACCGAAACGACGGTCTGGTCGACCTGCTGGCAGGTCAGGCAGCCCGACAACGGCATCAGCATCGGCCGCCCGATTGCCAACACCCAGGTGCACGTCCTGGACGAGCAACTCCAGGTTTGCCCGATCGGTGTTCCCGGCGAAATCTATATCGGCGGCGAAGGCGTCACGCTGGGGTACTTGAATCGACCCGAGCTCACCGCCGAGCGCTTCATCGCCGATCCGTTCGGCGGCACGGGAAGACTCTACCGAACCGGCGACCGCGGTCGCTGGCACCACGATGGGCTCATCGAACACCTGGGCCGCCTGGACTTTCAGGTCAAAGTGCGGGGTTTTCGCATCGAACTCGGCGAGATCGAGTCCAATCTGGGAAAACACGAACAGGTCAGCCACTGCGTCGTGATCGCCCGCGAAGACCAGCCTGGAGACGTGCGACTGGCGGCTTACTTTGTCGCGAAGAACGGGGCGCCCAGTGCGGCAGCCCTGCGTGAGCATCTGCGCCTGAACATGCCCGAGTACATGGTCCCGCAGCACTTCATCATGCTGGCCGCGATCCCGACCCTGCCCAATGGCAAGATCGACCGTAAGGCGTTGCCGGCGCCCACCGAAGCCGAGACCATTCGCGATTCCGGCTTCGTGGCGCCGCGCTCGCAAGCCGAAGCGGCGATTGCGGAGATCTGGCAGCGCCTGCTCAATGTCGAACGGGTCAGTGCGGCAGATAATTTCTTCGACCTCGGAGGCCACTCGCTGCTGGCGATGCGAGCCGTCAATCAGATGGAAGAACGCCTGGGAACGCGGATTCCGGTGCGAAGTTTGGTGCACGAAACTGTCGCCGCAATCGCCGCGGCGGCTGAGGCGGGAAGCCATCAAGCAGCGGCCGCGCCGGCCAAGTCAGGCGGCTGGTTTGCGCGCGTTGTGAGTTTGTTTCGCCGCTGATGGAAATCGATAGCCGCCGATTCGGCGCGCCGGCGCGCCAAGTGCTGGGCCTGTTGCAGCGCCCGATGCCCGGCAAGCCGCATCGCGCAGCGTTCCTGATGTGCCGGCCCTTCGGCCAGGAGGCGGTGCGCACCGCGCCGATCTATCGGGCGATGTCGGACCGCCTGGCGCGCGAGGGCTGCAGTGTGCTGACCTTCGACACCTACGGCTGCGGCGACTCGCCGGGTGAACCCGACGCTCAGTCGCTCGCCGAATGGGCCGGCGACACCCTGGCTGCCGACGCACAACTTCGCCGCGATGCGCCGGGCGCGCCCCTGCACTGGTTCGGCATGGGCCTGGGCGCGAATATCGCCGCGCTCGCCGCGCAACAATGCGACACGGCCCCGGCCTGCCTCGTCTTGTGGGAGCCTGTCGTTGATGGGCCGACTTACCTGGAACGACTGTTGACAGCGCATCGCAAAGAACTGGCACGTGAGATGCAGCGCAGCTGGCGTGTTCTCGTGACGCAGGGTGGTGAAGCCGAGCCTGTCGTTCCAGGCAATGTTCTGGGCTTCACGGTTGGCGAGCGCCTCCACAGCGAACTCGTCGAATTGCGCGACCTGCCGCTGCGCCCGATCGCGCAGCGCGGCACGCGCGTCGTGCTGGTGTTGCAAGACGCGCAGCGCGACCCAGCTGCCGATTCGGACGTCGCGCACTTGAGTGTGCAAAATGTCGAAACTCCGACCGATTGGTTGTCGATCGAGGCCCTGGGCACAGCCATCGTTCCGCAGGAAATTCCCCGAACGCTGTTGGCGACCTTGCGATCGGACTCTCATGAATGAACAGACCCTCATCTTCGGCCCGGACAAGCATCTCGTCGGCACGGTCACCTTGCCTGCGCGCGCCTTGGCCGGCCATTCCGGCACGATGGCCTTGCTGACCAATGCCGGAGTGATTCCGCGTATGGGTCCGCACCGCTTGAATGTGAAGCTGGCGCGACGCTTTGCAGAGCGGGGAATCGCCACACTGCGTTTCGACTTGAGCGGCCTTGGCGATAGCAGGCGTTCGAGTTCGCGTCGCTCGACGGGCGAGCAGTTCATTGCCGATACACGCTGCGCGATGGATCTGGCCCAAGCGAAATTCGCAGCCGAGCGGTTTTTCGCGGTCGGGTTTTGTTCGGGCGGCGACGTTGCACATGTGACGGCGCTCGAGGACGATCGCTTGCGCGCCATCGTGATGTGGGATTCGTATGTTTACGCGACGCGGCAGGCCAAGCTGCGCGGCCTGCTGCATCGCCTGCGCCGGTCCAGCCCGAGATCGGCCGCACTGAAGGCGGCCCAGTGGCTTGCCGCCGCGGCGAAGGAGAACGACCCCTCTGAGGTCGGACAGTCGAGCGAAGGTCCGAAGATCTTCGGCCGCTCCACCGTGCCGCCGCGCGATGAATTCGGGCAGCGCATCCGAATTTTGGTCGATCGTGGCGTGGAGATGCTTTTTCTGTATTCCGGGGGCGAGCCGCTTTGGTACAACTATGAGCGCCAGTTCCACGACATGTTCGCCTCCTATGGTTTTGTCGACCGCGTGGCCTACGAATACCTGGTTCGAAGCGACCACACCTTCATCCAGCCGCACGCTCAGGCCAACCTGATCGCGCGCGTGGAGCATTGGCTGGACGAGCGCGCCCTGCCCGCACTGCTGCGCGCGCGCGCAAAGCCCGCCGAAATTGCTGCTTCGCCTTCGCTCGTCGTAGCCTAGGAGCGGCTCGAGGGCGCGTTGCTGCGTGGCGCCAAGGTGATGGCGGGCGAACTACCGACTCTCGACGCGGCCGATGCGCTGCGCCTGCCCGCGTCGTTCGGCGTCGACCTTTGGCTCGTCGATCTTCGCTTCCAGCCGTCGCCGGCCATGCAGGCCTGGCTCTGCGCGACCGAGCTGCACAGGGCCGCCCGATTCATCTTCGAACGCGACCGGCGCCGCTACCTCGCTGCGCACACGGCCTTGCGCCAGTTGCTGGCCAAGCACGGCTCGGTTGCGCCGCAGGACCTGCAATTCGCCGAAGGCCCATTCGGTAAGCCCACCCTGGGCGACGCCGTGCGCTGTGCCTTCAACCTCAGCCACAGCGAGGACGATGCGGTGATTTCGATCGCCGCCGAAGGCGAGATCGGCGTCGACGTCGAGGTGCTTCGCGTCGTGCCCGACGCAATGACGCTGGCGCGGCGCAACTTCAGCGCGCCAGAAAACACCGCCCTGGCCGAGGTCGATGCAGCAGGGCGCGACTTCGCCTTCCTCACCGGCTGGACACGCAAGGAAGCGTGCTTGAAAGCCATCGGCAGCGGGCTGTCCATCGCGCCCGAAACCTTCACCGCCGGGCTGGCGCACGAGGCGTGCCGCACTGTGATCGCCACTCCCGAGGGCTTGGTCGAAGTGGCAGTGCAATCTTTCTGCCATGAGCAGCGCCTGCTCGTGGCGTGGGCCCGCGTCCAGGCCCGGCGCCGCGGCTGAAGCGCCGGCGCGCCAGCGCCGCCACGAGCCGTCGCGAATATCGCTGAACGTGATGCGTTCCAGCTCCACCGCTGCAACGCCAGCGAGCAGGTCGAGTTTCCACGCCGCCGCATAACTCAGGTCGACGATGCGCCCGGCGTGGAACGGCCCGCGGTCGTTGACACGCACGACGACGCTGCGCCCGTTCGCCGGATTGGAGATGTGTGCATAGCTGGGGATAGGCAAGGTGGGGTGCGCCGCCGTCATCGCGAACATGTCGTAGACCTCGCCGCTCGCGGTGGGGCGGCCATGGAATTTGCGCCCGTACCACGACGCCAGGCCGCGCTGGCGAAAGACCACGTCCCGGGTCAAGGGAACGTAGTCGCGCCCAAGAGCACGGTAGGGTTTGTTCGGTCCGCCGTTTCGAATCGGCTCCACTTTCGGCTCGGCGTCGCGCAGATTCGCGAGCCCTGCCGGAACCGTCAGCGGCGGCCCATCGCGGTCAGAGGGCGAAGTGGCACACGCTGCAAGCAGTGCCGCGCTGCCCAGCAGCAGGGCCGCACGATGCAGGCGTTGCGCGGCATTGATCGCCTCGCCCTGGCGCGCCACGGCCTTGCGTATCCTCAATTGAAAGGGCCGGCGCGCACAAAGACGCCGCCTTGCAAACGTGTCGCCGGGTCGTCCGCATCCAGCGTCGGCTGGCGCGCTTCAACGGCAGCGCGGTACGCCTCGGAGCTGCCCTGCGGGCGAAATCCGATGTGACGCGCCGACGTGTTGTCCCACCAGGTTGCGCTGTTATCGGACATTCCGTAGACCACGCTGTGCCCGACTACCGGCGCACTCAGTCCGGCAAGCACAAGGCGCTCCAGATCGTCGTAGCTCAACCAGGTGGCCAGCATGCGCCGGTCTTTCGGTTCGGGGTAGGCCGAGCCGATTCGCAGACTCACGGTCTCGATGGCGTAGCGATCCCAATAGAACTGCGCGAGGTTCTCGCCGAACGCTTTGGACAGGCCGTAGTAGCCGTCGGGCCGCATCGGCGAGCGCGGGCCAATCACTTCGTCCTGCCGGTAGAACCCCGTCACGTGATTCGAGCTGGCGAACACGATGCGCCGCACGCCCTGCCGGCGCGCCGCTTCATAGAGGTTGTAGGTGCCGACGATGTTGGCCGGCAACACCTCCTCAAACGAATGCTCGGTGGACACGGCGCCCAAATGCACGACGGCGTCGACAGCGCTGAGCAAACTCAGCATCGCGGCCTTGTCTTCCAAGCGTGCGGGCACCAATTCTTCGCCCGCCGCGGCGCCGCCGAGATCGGCCATGTCGCTGACGCGCAAGACGGTGCAAACGCGTTGCAGGCGCGGGCGCAGCACGCAGCCCAAGGCGCCGGCTGCGCCGGTGAGCAGCAAGCGGTTGAAGTGGGTCGCAGCGGTGCGGATTGTGGGCATGGCAAGCAGGATAGTCGTTCGGATACGGCGCCGCCCGATCGGGCAGGGGCGGGCATCCAGCCATTCTCGGCGATGGCGCAGGTTTGAAGCTGCCGAATCTGAAGCCCTGCTGTTTGAAGCCCTGCTGCGAACCTCGAGCAGAGGGTGATTTGCACTGCGGCGCCCCCTTATCGGAGGGGCTTACTTCAGCCTCGAGTCATGGTCGAATCAACAGGTCAACACAAGGACTGCCTACATGACCGTCAACGTTCGACTCGGATCTTCTCTGAACCTGTTACGCGCCTGCTTGGTGCGCGCGTGCGCGCTCCTGCTGCTGTTCGGCCCTGGCTTGGCGTGGTCGCAAGCGCAAGCGTCATTGGTGGCGGCGAGTTCGGTCTGGAAGTTCCTGGACAACGGTTCCAACCAGGGAACGGCGTGGCGCGCCCCATCGTTCGACGACTCGGCGTGGCCATCGGGTGCGGCACAGCTGGGCTACGGCGATGGCGATGAGTCCACCGTCATCGGCTACGGACCCAATGCCAACGCGAAGTACATCACCACCTACTTTCGCAAGTCGTTCAACGTTGCCAATCCCGCCGCACTGAGCGCGCTGAATTTGCGCGTCAAGCGCGACGACGGCATCGTGGTCTATCTGAACGGTATCGAAATCTACCGCGACAACATGCCGGCGGGCACCGTCACCTCCACGACGCTGGCTCCGACCTTCGCTGCGGATGACGGCGCGACCTGGCTGGCCACCACGCTTTCCAACGCAAGCCTGGTACAGGGGTTGAACGTCCTGGCCGCCGAAGTGCATCAGTCGACGCTCGACAGCTCGGACCTGAGCTTCGACCTGGAATTGACCGCCGTGGGCAGCGTGGCCATGACGCGCAAGCCCTACCTGCAAATCGGCACCCCGAACAGCGTGGCCGTGCGCTGGCGCACCAATGAGGCCAGCGACAGCCGTGTGAGGTACGGCTTGTCTGCGGCAAGTCTCACATCGAGCGTGAGCGATGCGGCGCAGCTGACCGAGCACAGCGTGACGCTGACCGGCCTGAGCCCGAACACCAAGTACTACTACGCCGTGGGTACCAGCACGCAGACACTCGCCGGAGGCGATGCAAATCACTACTTCGTCACCGCGCCGGCGGCAGGCAGTCCACGCGCAACGCGCATCTGGGTACTGGGCGACGCCGGAACCGGCACCGACGATCAAGCCCGCGTTCGCGACGCCTACTACAACTTCACCGGCACGACCCACACCGACCTGTGGCTGCAGCTCGGCGACAACGCCTACGAATACGGCACCGACTCGGAGTACCAGGTGAAATTGTTCGACGTCTACCCCGACATGCTGCGCAAGAGCGTCACCTGGCCCACCATCGGCAATCACGACACGGCGGACTCGGCTTCGCCCCCCGCGGCCCTGCCTTACTTCCAGATGTTCAGCTTCCCGACGGCCGGGCAGGCCGGCGGCGTGGCCTCGGGCAGCAGGAACTACTACTCGTTCGATTACGGCAATATCCATTTCATCAACCTCGACTCGATGGCCTCGTCAAGAGCCGCGGGCAGCGCGATGCTCAACTGGCTGCAAGCCGACCTGGCCGCCAACACCAAGGACTGGACGATCGCCTTCTGGCACCACCCGCCCTACTCCAAAGGAGTCATCGATTCCGACACCTCGGTGCAATCCGTCGAGATGCGGCAGAACGCGCTGCCGATCCTGGAGAGTTTCGGTGTCGATCTGGTATTGAACGGACACAGCCACGACTACCAGCGCTCCTACCTGATCGACGGGCACTACGGTTCGTCTTCGACCTTCAGCGCCGCCATGAAGAAGAACGCCGGCAGCGGGCGCATCTCGGAAACCGGCGCCTACGCCAAACCCACCTTGGGGCCGAGCTCACGTCAGGGCACCGTCTATACCGTGGCAGGCACGTCCGGAAGCATCATCGTCGCCGGCGCGCTCAACCATCCGGCGATGTTCATCTCGCTGTTCCAGCTCGGTTCGATGGTCCTGGACGTGAACGGGAACCGGCTCGACGCCACCTTCCTGACCGACGCAGGAGTCGTGCGTGACAGCTTCACGATCAGCAAGGGCCCGGCGCCGAACCAACCACCCAGCGTCGCTTTGACCGCGCCCGCCGGGGGTGCGACCGCCATCGCGCCGGCCACGATCAACCTCGCGGCCAACGCGTCAGACGCCGACGGCACCATCGCCCGCGTCGAGTTCTATCGCGGCAGCACCTTGCTGGGCACGGACACCACGGCGCCGTATACCTTCAGCTGGAGCGGCGTTGCCGCAGGCAGCTACTCGCTGACCGCGCGCGCCTACGACAACCAGAACGCAGTGACGACTTCCGCGGCTGTGAACATCACGGTGAGCGCGCCGTCGAATCAACTCCCCACCGTCGCCTTGACCGCGCCGGTCTCGGGTGCGACCGCCACTGCGCCGGCCACCATCGGCTTGGCGGCAAATGCTTCGGACCCGGACGGCAGCATCCAGCGCGTCGAGTTCTACCAGGGCAGCACCCTGCTGGCCACCGACACGAGCGCGCCGTACTCGTTCAGCTGGGCCGGCGTTGGCGCAGGCAGCTACACGCTGACCGCACGCGCCTACGACAACCTGGGGGCGACTACAACCTCAGCGGCCGTCAACATCACCGTCAACCCGGCGCCGGCGAACCAGCCTCCCGCCGTCGCATTGACTGCGCCGGCTGGGGGTACGACTGCCACGGCGCCCGCCACCATCGGCCTGGCGGCGAACGCGTCGGACACTGATGGCAGCATCCAGCGCGTCGAGTTCTACCAGGGCAGCACCCTGCTGGCCACCGACACGAGCGCGCCGTACTCGTTCAGCTGGGCCGGCGTTGCCGCGGGCAGCTACTCGCTGAGCGCACGCGCCTACGACAACCTGGGCGCGGCAACGACCTCGGCGGTCGTCAACATCACCGTGAACCCGGCCCCGCCTCCCTCAGGTGCCCTCATCGGCAAGCGCTCGGTGTGGAAATACCTCGACAACGGTTCCAGCCAGGGCACCTCTTGGCGCGCCACGAGTTTCAACGACACGGCCTGGGCCAGCGGAGCGGCTCAACTCGGCTACGGCGACGGCGACGAGGGCACCGTCGTCGGTTACGGGCCGAGCGCGAGCTCCAAGTACATCACCACCTATTTCCGCCAGACCTTCAATGTCTCCAACCCGACTCAATTCAAGTCGCTGCTACTCAATCTGATGCGCGACGACGGTGCCGTGGTCTACCTGAACGGCACGGAGATTGCGCGCAGCAATATGCCCGGGGGCACGATTACGTCGAGCACGCGCGCCTCGACGGCCATTCCCGATTCCGCGGAAGCCACGTACCACGCTTACACCGTCGCTATAACGGTGCTGCTGACCGGCGTGAACGTCATCGCGGTCGAGGTGCACCAGTATCTTGGCGACAGCTCCGATCTGAGTTTCGACCTCGAGCTCATCGGCCAGCCATGATCTGCCGCGCGCTCTTGATCATGGCGCTGGCGGCCGGCAATGCCCTGGCCCACGGCTCGCTGCACGCGCAGGTCGCCGAGTTGACTCGGTCGATCAGCCGCGAACCGGGCAATGCTCGGCTGTACCTCAAGCGCGGCGAGTTGCATCGTCAGCACCGCGAGTGGCAGGCGGCGCAGGCTGATTTCGACGCTGTGCGCCGGCTCGATCCCGGCGCCGTGGACGTGGAGCTGGCAGCTTCGCGGCTCGCAGCCGACCGGGGACTGCTGGCGCAGTCCGAGGCCGGATTGGGCCGCTACCTCGCAGCGCGCCCGAATTCCGAGGTCGCGTGGGCACTGCGCGCAGACCTGCGCGACCGAATGGGCCAGTACCCGGCGGCGGCCGCGGATTACGCGAACGCCATCGCCGCATCTGCCGAGCCGCGCGCCGAATACTATCTGGGCCAGGCCCAGGCTTTGAGCCGTGCCGGACAAGACGAGGCGGCGCTGGAGGCCGTCGAAGGCGGCTCCGCGCGACTGGGGCCGCTGCCGGTGTTGGAACAATGGAGCATCGAGCACCTCGTGCGCATGCGCCGCTGGGACGAGGCCCTGGCGGGCCTGGATCGAACGCTGAGCAGCACCCCGCGCAAGGAAATGGCGCTGACCCGGCGCGCCGAGATCCTGGCGCTCGCGGGTCGCCACGTCGATGCCCTGGCCACCTTCGAATCGGCACGCGCGTCGTGGGACGCGCTGCCCGAGCGAATTCGCGCAACCGGCGCCATGATCGATCTGCAACAACGCATCGACGCCGGGGTCGACGGACTCCTGGGCGCGACAGCGCGTCTCTAGCCGCAATCGACCTGGCGCCTGCCGCCCGGCCGCGTGTGGCCGCAGCGCCATACGCGCAGGCGAGCAAACTTGGGCTACGCTTGGGCAGCGCCGTTTGGACAACGGAAGCTGGCCCTGCCGGCGTACGGCATGATGGCTGCCCGCAATCCCTGCGCACCCCGGCCCGACCCCCGCTCGTTAAGCGCCCACCACCACAAGGAGAAATTCGATGAGACCCAAGGTCCTGCAGTACGGTCGCCTGATGCCGGCGTTGGAGAAGCAGCTCGCCGAAGCCTTCGACGTGCATCGCCTGGCCGACGAGGCAGACCCGAAGGCATTTCTTGCGGCGCGCGGTGCTGAATTCGTCGGTCTTGCCACCGGTGGTTTCGCCGACGCGCAACTGATCGCAGCCCTGCCCGCGCTGAAAGTCATTTCCAGTTTTGGCGTCGGCGTGGACAAGATCGATTTGCTTGCCGCGGGCCGGCGCGGCATTTTGGTGGGCAATACGCCCGACGTGCTGAATGATTGCGTGGCCGACCTGGCGATCGGCCTGGTGATCGACGTCGCGCGCGGCATGAGCGCATCCCAGCGCCATCTGCGGCGCGGCGACTGGCCGAAGTCGAACTATCCGCTGCAACGGCGCGTCAGCGGCAAGCGAATGGGCATCGTCGGACTGGGGCGCATCGGCAAGGCGATTGCACACCGCGCTGCGGCCTTCGGCATGGAGCTGCGCTATCACAACCGCCGGGCGATTGCCGACACGAAGATCCCCTATGAAGCGTCCCTCGTCGGGCTGGCGCGCTGGTCGGACTTCCTCGTCGTCATCGTCCCCGGTGGCGCGGCGACACGCCATCTCATCGACGCGGCCGTTCTCGACGCTCTCGGGCCCGAGGGATTCCTGATCAACGTGGCGCGCGGCAGCGTCGTCGACGAAGCGGCCCTGGTGCGCGCCCTTCAGGACAAACGCATCGCCGGCGCCGCCCTGGACGTGTTCGAGAACGAGCCGCATGTGCCGCCGGAGTTGATCCAGCTCGACAGTGTGGTCCTGCTGCCCCATGTGGCCAGCGCCACGCACGAGACACGCGCCGCGATGGCGCAACGCGTATTCGACAATCTGCGCGAGTTTTTCGCCAGCGGCCGCCTGGTCAGCGCCATCGCCGCCTGAGCCGGCCTCGCGTCCACCCTCGAGGAGTCAACCGCATGAGAGAGAATCGCTTGCGTACGCTGTGGAAGGCCGACACTGCCGCGATCAACGGCTGGCTCGCCATCCCGAACAGTTTTTCCGCCGAGCTCATGGCCCAGCAAGGCTGGGACTCGCTGACGATCGACATGCAGCACGGCCTGATCGACGACGCCGCGATGCTGACGATGCTCCAGGCGATATCGACCACGGCCACGGTTCCGGTGGTTCGCGTGCCCTGGCTGGAGCCGGGCATCGTGATGAAGGCGCTCGACGCCGGCGCTTATGGCGTGATCTGCCCGATGATCAATTCGCGCGAGGAGGCACAGCGCTTCGTCGCTTACACGAACTACGCACCGCGCGGCGCGCGCAGTTACGGGCCGATTCGCGCCACGCTGTACGGCGGCGCGGACTATGCGTCACACGCCAACGCCACCATCGTCAGGTTCGCCATGATCGAGACCGCACAGGCGCTGGACAAGCTCGACGACATCCTGTCGGTGGAAGGGCTCGATGCGATTTACATCGGCCCGTCGGATTTGTCGCTGTCCCTGGGTTGCCGGCCGGTGTTCGACGACGTCGACCCGCCCGTGGCTCGAGCGATCGACCACATCGTCGCTCGCGCCAAGGCGCACGGGGTCGTGGCGGGCGTGCACAACGGCGTCCCCGACGTGGCGCTGGCGCGCATCGCGAAGGGCTTTCGCTTCGTCACCCTGGGCTCGGATGCGCGCCTGCTCGCAGCGGGATCGCAGCAGCTGCTTGCCGGGATGAGGTGAGGCCGCATGGCCGACCAGAGGTGCAACCGCTGCCGCACAAACTACCAAAAGCCCCAATTGCCGCTCAGCACGACCCAGACGCCGAGCAGGCCGTTCGTGACGGCATGCGCGATCACCGCCGACCAGAGTCTGCCGCTGCGAATGTAGAGCCAGGCGTAAGCCAAGCCGGCGAGGATCGCCGCGAGCCATAGCGTGTGCGCAAGCATGAAAGCAAAGGTCGAAAGCAGCACGGCGCGCAAGCCGACCCGGCCCGGATCGACCGCTTCGAACTGCGCTGCTTCGATCCAGCGCATCAGGAATGAGCGCCAGAACAGCTCTTCCATCACGGGCACCATGAGGGCCGTGCCGGCCCATCGCACTGCCACCAGCGGCCAGATCATGTGGCCCTGCGAGTCGACCGGTCGAAAGCCGGCGGTCGCTTCGCCCAGGCGCATCCATGGCGCGTCGAGGCTGATCCAGAGGCCGAAGACCCCAATCCCGACAAGCACCGCGAGCATCGCTTCGCGCAGCTGCGGGCGGGTCTGGGCGAAGAGTTCGCCGTACTCGCGCCGCCAGACCCACAGCAGGGTGCCCACCAGGAGCACGGCGAGGCCGTAAATCCAGCGCGGGTCGAATCCCCAGGAGCCATCGGCCGGTGCAGCGCCACGCAGGGCCAGCAAGGCAATGAACAAGACAAACGGCGCGCAACGAACTCGTGCTGCGCGGCTCAGTGCGATGGGCATATGGATGGCCAGGCAGGGGCGCCAATGGGTCGCTCATTCGCCGGGGGCGGGTTGTCGAGCCGGCAGCATTCGAACGATGCACCCGGCTCACTGGCGCGCCCGGCTGGGATCGAACCAGCAACCCCTGCCTTCGGAGGGCAGTACTCTATCCATTGAGCTACGGACGCAGGCGCGCGATTCTATCAGTGGGCCCGTGTCGCAGCGATTGAACTGCATGGCCGCACAGGCACCGGACCCTATAATCCCGCGCTTTTGAGTGGGCCAGCGCCACCCCATGCGCAGCGCCGCCCACCCCAGCATTGCCGCGTCGAAGGAGCCCCATGAGCACAGCGCAGAACCATGACGACGACTCGCACGAAAGTCCCATCAAGACACCGCAGCAGTTGATCGTCACGATCGTCTTGTCGTTCGTCGTGCCCATCGTTGTGATCATCATGCTGGTGGGCTACGTGACGGTGGGTCTGGCCCCGCCTGCCGGCACCGACGGCTTGAGCCCGCAGGCCGTGGCGGCACGCATAGCGCCGGTGGGCAAGGTCGAGATCAAGGACTCGGCGAACCCGGCCGAATTGAAAAGCGGAGAACAAGTGTTCGCTGCCGTGTGCACGGCTTGCCACACGCCCGGCGTGGCCAATGCGCCCAAGCTCGGTGACGCGTCGGCTTGGGGCCCACGCTTGGCAACGGGTTATCCGGCCCTGCTGAATGCGGCACTGAAGGGCAAGGGCGCGATGGCGCCGCAAGGTGGTGGCGACTTCAGCGACCTGGAGATCGGCCGTGCCGTGGTCTATATGGCCAACAAGTCGGGCGGAAAGTTCGAGGAACCGAAAGCAGCCGCCGCTGCGCCGAACTAGGGTGAACTAGGGCCGCGCCGCAGCGCGCCACGCCGACGGGCTCAACACATAATGAAATCTCGCGGCCAGCGAATCGAAGCCGCATTCGGTGACGCGCCACTGGCCACGTTCGACAGCGCGGCTGGCGCGTTCCATGTCGAGGCTGTGCACCAGGCCCAGGCCGAGATCGGTGGCGAGAAACAGTCGGCCTGATTCATCGAGGCAGGCCGACTCGAACTGCGCCGCCCGTCCGGTGTGCGCCTCGACCGCCAGCCCCGTGCTCGATTCGGCCAAGTGCCAGACCCAGGGCGCACATTCGAGCTCGACATAGACGCGCTGCGGCCCGTTCTGAAAATACCAGCAGCCGGCCGCGTCGTGTGCGTAGTTGCGTTGAATGAATTCGCGCAGTCCGGCGTGTTCGATGCGGCTGCCCTTGGATTGCGGGAACCCCCCTGCAGCCTGGGCGCGCTCGTCACGCAAGTACCAGTCGCCGCGCCCATCCAGACCGAGCCAAGCGTAGCAATGCGGCACATTCGGCCACTTGCACAGTGCTGCTTCAACGATCGCATCCATGCTGCGATGTTCGCGCAAACCCGGGAGTTGAACCAGCGCCGCCGATCCAGGCCATGACGAGTTCTGGCAGCGCGCGACCCGGCCCCGGCCCTCCAGGAAAACCGACGTGGCCGCCGTGCGCGGGCTGGCACAAGGTCACATACGGCATGGCACGCGGCCCGACAGGCACCCCCAGCGCGTCGGCGCGCGGCAGGCTTGCCGCGGGAACGAAGGGGTCGTTCAGGGCGTTCAGGACCAGCGCCGGAATGCGCATGCGCTGCAAGTGCGGCTTGGCCGAGGCGCGCAGCCAATAGTCGTCGGCGTCGCGAAAGCCGTGCAGCGGCGCGGTGACGACGTTGTCGAACTCGTAGATATTGCGCGCTGCCAGCATCGCTTCGCGATCGAAGAGCCCGGGGTGCTGGGCCAACTTCGCGAGCGCTTTGGGCTTCATGCTGCGCAAGAACATGGGCGTGTAGACCAGGGCGTTGAAGCCGCGCCCGATTGCATGCCCACTCGCGGTCAGGTCGACGGGCGCGCAAACAGCCGCGACGGCTTGCACACTTGCCGATGCCGTTTCGCCAGCCTCCTGCGCCCAGCGCAACAGGGCATTCCCACCCAGGGAGACGCCCACCGCGAACATCTTGCCGCGGTGCGCGCGGCGCAGGCGAGCCAAGATCCAGCCGATCTCTTCATGGTCGCCCGAGTGGTAGGCACGCGGCGCGAGATTGAGCTCGCCCGAGCAGCCGCGGAAATGCGGCACGACGAAACGCCAGGCGTTGCGTTTCGCCCAGTCGCCGAACGCGAGGCAATAGTGGCTGAGCGACGAACCCTCCAGGCCGTGAAACAGCACCAGCAGGGGCGTGTCGTCAGCCTCGCCCAACCAGTCGAGGTCGATGAAATCGCCATCGGGCGTCGGCCAGCGCTCGCGGCGGTAGCGCGGCAGCGCGCCCAACAAAGGCCTCGCGACCAGGGCCGGCCAAATCGTCTGGGCGTGGCCGCCGGGCAGCCACCTCGGTGCCTGGTAGCGCTGCATCAATGCAGCACTGCTGCGGGGTCGGCGCCGTCCTGCGGTTCGCTGCGTACGCCGGGGCTGGCGTGGTGCGCGACGATGCGCCATCCCAGCGGTGTTTCGACGTAGGCATTGGTGGCGATGACCCAGCCCGCCGTCTGGCCGGGCGCGCCGCGCACCTGCACCCGCTCCACGACGCTGTGCACGGCGAATGCCGGGGCTTCCAGGCAGCGCAGCTTTTCCGGGTGGATATCGATGGCCCCACTGGCGAAAAGCGCTTCGAAACTCGCGCGCACCGCCGCCGGACCGATGACGCGTGTCCCGCCGGGATGGACACAGACGACGTCGTCATCGTCGGCCCACAGGGCCATCAGGGCTTCGAGATCGGCGCGTCGCAGCGCCGCATAAAACTGTTGCTCGACCTCGGCGGCGCAGCCCAGGCCAAGCAGGGGGATCGGCAGTGGTTTGACGCGCGTCATCGCCACGGCTTACTTGAAGACAACCGTCTTGTGGCCGTTGCTCAGCACGCGATGTTCGACATGCCAGCGCACGGCTCGCGCCAGGACCACGGATTCGACGTCGCGGCCCACGGCGCTCAGGTCCTCCGGACTGAGCGAATGATCGACCCGCGCAACGTCTTGTTCGATGATGGGCCCCTCGTCGAGCTCGGCCGTCACGTAATGCGCCGTCGCACCGATCAATTTGACGCCGCGATCGTGGGCTTGATAGTAGGGCTTGGCGCCTTTGAAGCTGGGCAAAAAGCTGTGGTGGATATTGATCGCCCGGCCCTCGAGAAAGGCACAGAACTCGGGGCTCAGGATTTGCATGTAGCGCGCCAGGACGACGAGGTCGATGCCCAGTTTCCCGACCAGGGCCTCGATGGCGCGCTCCTGCGCTCGTTTGGCCTCGCTGCCCGACCCCGCGGCCAATGCAAAGTGGTGAAACGCAACGCCGTAACGCAAGGCAAGTTCTGCGAAGTCGGGGTGATTCGACACGACGGCACCGATCTCGACGCCCAGTTGCCCCGACTGCCAGCGGTACAGCAAGTCGTTCAAACAGTGGCCGTGACGGCTCACCATGAGCAGCAGGCGTGGCTTGCGCGCCAGCGAGTGGATGTTCGCCCGCATGCCGAACTGCTGGCGCACATTGGTGAACATGCGCTCCAGCGTCGCCGCGTAATCCAGGTGTTCGGGCGCGCCGAAATGCACGCGCATGAAGAACAGGCCCGTGCTGTCGGCGTGGCCCACGTCGCCGAACTGTTGCGAATCGATGATGTTGCAGCCGGCCTGGTAGAGCAAGCCGGACACCGCGTAGACGATGCCCTCCTTGTCGCGGCACGACAAGGTCAGGACGAACTCGCGGGTGGGGGTCATGCTTGGCCCTGGCGGGTGCTGTGCTTGGTCAGCGCGCGATTGTACGAAGCGGCGCGCCGGCAACGCCGGCCTGCAGCGCCTGCAGGAGCGCCGCTTCGACACGTTGCGGAACGAGTTCAACCAGACATCGCGTATGGCCGAACCGGCAAGTGCGCTCGAAACACGGCGCGCAATCGAGCCCGAGTTCGTCCTTGAGCCACAGCACCTGGGCGCGCGGGTTCAGTGGCGGCGTGTGCAAGGGGCTGGTCGAGCCGAATATTGCCACTTGGGGCACACCCAAGGCTGCGGCGATATGCATCAGGCCGGAGTCATTGCTGACGACGCCGCGCGCCGCTGCGATCAGGGCCATCGCCTCCAGCAATGTGGTCTTGCCGGCCAGCACACGGCAAGCCGGCGCGGCGCTGCCGGCAATCGCCTCACATAGCGCTGCCTCCTTGGGTGAACCGAGCAGCAGGACCGGCGTGGCGTCGCGCTCAAACAGGGCCCGCGCGAGCGCCGCGAAATGCTCGGCCGGCCAGCACTTGGCCGCTCCATACTCGGCACCCGGGGCGAAGACCCAGTAAGCGCTTGCGCCCACTTGCGCACGCGCAGCGGCTTTGGATTGCGCACCCAGACTCAGGCGCGGCGAGGGTACCGGTGCGTCGTGTGCGCCGGCCAGCGCGAGGTAGAACTGCGCCATCGGCGTGCGCCCCGCAGGATTGGGCAGGCGCCGGTTCAGCAGCAGGACTCGCCCTTCACCGACGTAGCCGCAGCGTTGCGGAATTCGCGCCAGGAACGGAATCAACGCCGCCTTGAGGGAATTGGGCAGCACATAGGCCGCGTCGAACTGGCCGCGCAATCCGGCTGCGATGCCCCGGCGCGCAGCCCAGTCGAGCCGGCCATGGGCAAAGGGCCATTCGAGCACACCACCGACCTGCGGCATCGCGCGATACACCGGGGCCACCCAGGGCAATGCCGCCACCGTCAGCTGTTCGCCGCGCGCCGCCAGCGCGGCCAGCAGCGGCTCGCTCAGCACCGCGTCGCCGATCCACTGCGGCGCGACCACCAGGGTGCGCAGCGCCATGCACTCAGTGCCCGTGCACCTTTTCACCCGGCTTGAGCCGGTACGCCGTGCCGCAGTACGGGCACTTGCCCTGGCCCGTGGTGACCACGTCGATGAAGACCTTGGGATGGTTGCTCCACAGCGCCATCTTGGGGTTCGGGCAGAACACGACGCCAGGCCCCTGCAAATCGCGCGCCGAGACTTCGATGGCGCTGCCGCTCATACGAGAGTCAACCATTCGGCGTACTTGGGGTTGCGAGCATTCACGATGTCGAAGAACGCACTCTGGATTTTCTCGGTGACGGGCCCACGCGAGCCGGCGCCGATCTCGATGCGGTCGAGTTCGCGGATCGGCGTCACCTCGGCAGCCGTGCCGGTGAAAAACGCCTCGTCGCAGATGTAGACCTCGTCGCGCGTGATGCGCTTCTCGACCAGTTTGAGCCCGAGGTCGTCGCATATCGCGAACACGGTATTGCGCGTGATGCCGTTCAGCGCCCCTGCGGACAGATCGGGCGTGTAGACCACGCCGTTCTTGATGACAAACAGGTTCTCGCCGGCACCTTCGCTGACGAAACCCGACGCGTCGAGCAGCATGGCTTCGTCGTAACCGTCGTCCAGCGCCTCCATATTGGCGAGGATGGAGTTGGTGTAGTTGCTCACCGCCTTGGCCTGCGTCATCGTGATGTTGACGTGGTGGCGCGTATAGCTCGAGATCTTGACGCGGATGCCGCGCTTCAGGCCGTCGTCACCGAGATACGCGCCCCAGGGCCAGGCCGCGACCATCAGGTGAATCGTGTTGCCCTTGGGCGAGACGCCGAGCTTTTCCGAACCGATCCAGGTCAGCGGTCGCAGATAACACGACTCGAGTTTGTTCTCGCGCACGACGCTGCGCTGCGCCTCGCACACCGTTTCGAAGCTGAATGGGATCTTCATGCGCAAGATCTTCGCGCTGTTGAAGAGCCGCTCGGTATGCTCGCGCAAGCGAAAGATCGCCGTGCCGCGCAGCGTGTTGTAGGCGCGCACGCCTTCGAATGCGCCACAGCCGTAGTGAAGGGTGTGGCTGAGCACGTGAATCTTGGCGTCGCGCCAGTTCACCAATTGCCCATCCATCCATATCTTTCCGTCGCGGTCTTCCATCGACATGACCCGGCTCCTGTAGCAAATACTCGAGGCGCATTCTACGGACCTGGCGTGGCGCGACAGGCGCAGCGCCACTCGTGCCGCGAGGAGCCTTTGGGCTTTGGGGCGGGCTCGCGACGGGCCGGATTTCGCAGGGCGCTGCTCAACCCTGGGTTTACGCCCGGTAGACTAGCGCCGAATAGTCCGAATAATGGGTCGGACAGCAGCGTCTGGAGAAAAGGAAACACCATGAAGCGGATGACTCGGCCCATCGCTGTGCTGATCGTGGCTGTTGCGGCTGCTTTGCCAGCGGCCGCGGAAATGACTGGCACCGCCACGTGTGCCCAGCCGAGCTGGAGTGCCCTGGCCTCAGGAGACTGCGCAATTGGCGACCTGCGTCGCCTCTATGAGCCGCCGCGGCAGGCAGAACCCGCCGTCGTGGTCGAGTTGGTGGATGACTTCGCGATTCCCGAGCCGCAAACCTACGCACTGATGCTCGTCGGCCTTGTCGCCGTCGCCGCTGCTGCATGGCGCCGTCGGCGCCGACCTTGATCGGGCTCAAGGCGCCGGGTCGGCCTGGGATGCGCCGCGACTGAGCGACCAGTCGACCAGCTTTCCCCGGGCAAACACCAGGGTGAGTGTCGCACCACCTGCGTCGCTCCACTCCCAGGTTTCAGGCTGCGCTGCCTGCTTGCGCCCCAGGCTGCGCGTCAGCGTGACGACCTGCATCAGGGTCATGCGCGGCTGCAGTTTGGTATGCAGCATCACGGCGCTTTTCACGTGCCCGACCGGTGCGCTGGTGGCGTTTTTCATGACGCGCAGGGCACGATTGAATTGCAGCACCAGCCAGAACGCGATCAAGGTTGCCGCCAGCACCAGGCCGTGCCAGCCGTAGCCATGCCAGCCGACGAGCAGCGCGGCGCCGGCCAGGGCCCAACCGACGAGCGGATTCATGCGCGTGACGTGCTCACAAGCCGCGCACCAGATGGATCGCCTGTTCGATGCGCTCCACTGCGTGCACGGTCAAGCCCTCGATCGGCCGGCGCGGTGCATTCGCTTTTGGAACGAAGGCGACGCTGAAGCCCAGTTTCGCGGCCTCTTTGAGTCGCTCCTGGCCGCGTGGAGCCGGCCGCACTTCACCGGCCAAGCCGACCTCGCCGAATGCAAAAAATCCGCGCGGCAGCGGCCGGCCGCGCAGGCTGCTTTGAATCGCCAGCATCACGGCCAGATCGGCAGCGGGTTCGCTGATGCGCACGCCGCCCACCGCATTGACGAACACGTCTTGGTCCAGTGAATCGATGCCGGCGTGCCGGTGCAGCACCGCGAGCATCATCGCCAGGCGGTCCCGATCCAGGCCGACGCTCAGGCGCCGCGGGCTCGCACCCCCGTGGTCCACCAACGCCTGCACCTCCACCAGCAGCGGCCGCGTGCCTTCGATGGTGACGAGCACGCACGAGCCCGCCACCGGCTCGCCATGCGTGGACAGAAAGATCGCACTCGGGTTCGCCACTCCCTTCAGGCCGCGCTCCGTCATCGCGAACACGCCGATTTCATGGATGGCACCGAAGCGGTTCTTCATCGCGCGCACGAGGCGAAAGCTGCTGTGCGTATCGCCTTCGAAATAAAGCACGGTATCGACGATGTGTTCGAGCACACGCGGCCCGGCCAGCGCCCCGTCTTTCGTCACATGACCCACCAAGACCATCGAGACACCGCTGCTCTTGGCGAGTCGCGTCAACTGGGCGGCGCATTCACGCACTTGCGCCACCGACCCGGGCGAGGAGGTCAGTTGTTCGCTGTAGACGGTCTGGATGCTGTCGATCACGCACACGCCGGGCTGCTCGGCTTGAATCGTCGCGGCGATCTTCTCGAGCTGGATTTCCGCGAACACACGCACCTGCGAACCCTCGAGACCGAGGCGGCGCGAGCGCAAGGCGACTTGCGCGCCCGATTCCTCACCGGTCACGTACAGGGTCGGTTGGCTGCGCGACAGCGCATCGAGCGCTTGCAGCAACAGCGTCGACTTGCCGATGCCCGGATCGCCGCCGATCAGCACCACGCCGCCGGCGACGATGCCCCCGCCCAGCACCCGATCCAGTTCTTCGATGCCCGTGGCTTGGCGCTCGACCTCGGTGGCTTCGATGTCGGACAAGGTGGCCACGGGCTGGGCCGCGACGAGGGGCCGGTAGCGGTGCTTGCCGGGCGCCTCAGCCACGCCTTCGACGAGCGTGTTCCAGGCATCGCAGCCCGGGCACTTGCCCAGCCACTTCGGGCTGGTGGCGCCGCATTCGTTGCAGGTGTAGAGCGATCTGGCCTTGTTCACACGAGGACTGTAGCGGGCGCTGCGCGCGACCTCGTCCTGCGAGGTCTCAGCCTCTCAGTCGTGCGCCGTCTTGCCGCGTCCCGCCTTGACCTGGCTGCGCACGGCCTTTGCTTCGAGCCGGCGCTCGCGCGACGCACGCGTCGGCTTCGTGGGTCTGCGCACCCGCGGCACCTCGGCCGCGACCTCGAGCATTTCCTGCAGGCGCGCCAAGGCGTCGGCTCGGTTCTTCTCCTGACTGCGGTGTTGCTGGGCCTTGATGATCACGACGCCGTCGCCAGAGACGCGTGAATCGGCCAGCCCCAGCAGCCGCGTCTTCAGCAGCTCGGGCAGGGACGAGGCCTGGACATCGAAGCGCAGATGCACGGCGCTCGACACCTTGTTCACGTTCTGCCCGCCCGCGCCTTGCGCGCGTATGGCGCTGATGTCGACTTCGGTGGGCACGAGGACGAAGGGGATGCGCATCAGTCTCGAGGAAGCGAAGGGCCGCTCCCGAGCTTCCTCGTCCCCGAGGGCCACGAAGGGGCCCCTTCGTGGCCCTCGGGGCGGACTGGCCCTGGCGAGTCCTGGGGGTGCTCCACACGCACCGGCACCCGCGGCGCCAACGCGCACATCAACTCATAACCCAGCGTTCCAGCGGCGTGCGCGACGGCGTCGATGCCCAAGACGCTGCCGCGCGGTCCCTGGCCCCAGAGCGTGACCTCGCTGCCCACGCCCGCATCGGGCACGCCAGTCAGATCGAGCGTGATCATGTCCATCGAGACGCGCCCGATCAGCCGCGTGCGCACGCCGTCCACCAGCACCGGTGTGCCGGTCGGCGCGACGCGCGGGTAGCCGTCGCCATAACCGCAAGCTGCGACGCCGACGCGCATCGGTCCCGGTGCGGTGAAACTGCTGCCGTAGCCGACGCTGTCGCCGGCCTCCAGCTCGCGCGTGGCGATGAGCTTGGCACGCAGGGTCATCGCTGCCTTCAAGTCCCAGTGCGCGGCGTCGTGGGCCCCATGGTCGGGCGACGCGCCATAGAGCATGACGCCGGGGCGCACCCAATCGCCGCGCAGGCCCGCCGAAGCGGCGGCGAAACGCAATATCGCTGCGCTGTTGCACAGGCTGCGCTCGCCGGGCAGCTCGCGCGTCGCGGCTTCGAAGCTGTTCAATTGCCGCGTCACACCCGGCGCGCCGTCGGCATCGGAGAAATGCGTCATCAAGCCGATCGAGGCGACTTGGGCGAGCCCGCTCAAGCATTGCCAGGCGTCGCGAAACGCGCCGGCGCTGAAGCCGAGCCGGTTCATGCCGCTGTCCAACTTGAGCAAGACGTGGTGCGCAGGATTCGCGTTGTGCCCCGCCAGCCAGTCGATCTGGGCCTGACAGTGCACGGTGTGCCACAGTTGCAGTTGTGAACAGGCGTCGAGGTCGCGCGGCTCGAAACAGCCTTCGAGCAGCAGGACGGGTCCGCGCCAGCCGAGGGCGCGCACGCGCTGCGCCTCCGCCAGATCGAGCAGGGCGAAGCCGTCAGCGCCGCGCAAGCCTGCGTAGACACGCTCGATGCCGTGGCCGTAGGCGTTGGCCTTGATCACCGCCCAAACCTTGGCGCCGGGCGCGCTCCTGCGCGTACGCGCCAGGTTGTGCTCCAGCGCATCGGTGTGGATCACGGCTTCGATCGGGCGCGGCATGCGTCGATTCTGCCAGCCACCCCGGTGAACTATGGGTCGGCACTGGGCTTTCTCCTGCGGGTCGCGTGCTATAACCCCGCCCGCAGGCAAGGCCTGCCCACCACCATCGGAAGCCCGGAGCGCAGCGACGAGCGAATGAAAAAGGGCTTCTACACGATCATGTCGGCGCAGTTTTGCAGCTCGCTGGCCGACAACGCCTTGCTCGTTGCGGCGATCGAACTGCTCAAGACAAGCGGCGCACCGGTGTGGCATATCCCGGCGCTGACGCCGATGTTCGCGCTGTTCTACGTGCTGCTCGCGCCCTTTGTCGGGGCCTTCGCCGACGCCGTCCCCAAGGGCAAGGTGATGTTCTACTCGAACAGCATCAAGGTGGTCGGCTGCGTGATGATGCTGTTCGGCGGCCACCCGCTGTTCGCCTACGCCGTGGTTGGCCTGGGAGCGGCGGCTTATTCGCCGGCCAAGTACGGCATCCTCACCGAACTGCTGCCGCCCTCGCAGCTCGTCAAGGCCAATGGCTGGATCGAGGGACTGACGATCGCCTCGATCATCCTGGGCATCCTGCTCGGCGGCCAGCTCGTCGGCCCGCGCATCGCGCCGTTTCTGCTGGGCATCGACATCCCGTTCATCGAGACGAGCGTCGACACGACGCCTGAGGTGGCGATCGCCTCGCTGATCTCGGTCTATGTGCTGGCGGCGATTTTCAATCTCTACATCCCGCGCACCGAAGCGCCGCTGCAGCCCCTGTCGCGCAACGCGATCTATCTGATCCGCGATTTTTCGAGCTGCAACGCGCGCCTGTGGGACGACAAGCTGGGCCAGATTTCGCTGGCGACGACGACGATGTTCTGGGGTGTCGGAGGCAATCTGCGCATCATCGTCTTCCCCTGGGCCGCCGTGGCCCTGGGCTACACGACGACGCAGGCCTCGTCGCTGGCCGGCGTGGTGTCGATCGGTGTCGCCGCTGGCGCCGTGCTCGCCTCGCTGCGCATGCGGCTGGAGCGCGCCACCAGTGTGATCCCGCTGGGAATTGTGATGGGCGTGCTCGTGATCGGCCTGAACGCGATCCGCGACATCTGGGTCGCCGTGCCCTTTCTGATGCTGCTCGGCCTGGCCGGGGGTTATCTGGTCGTGCCGATGAACGCGCTGCTGCAACACCGCGGCCACAACCTGATGGGCGCGGGCCGCTCCATCGCGGTGCAGAACTTCAACGAGCAGGCCTGCATCCTCGGCCTGGGCGCTTTCTACACCGGCATGACGCGCCTGGGCCTGTCGGCGTTCACGGCCATCGCCGTGTTCGGCCTGGTCGTGGCCGGCACGATGGAACTGATCCGCCGCTGGCATGCGCGCAACTGCGTGCGCCATCGCGACGAGATCGAGCGACTCCTTGCCATCGCGCGCAGCGACAGACACTGAACGCGGATTGCGCCTCACCCCGCTCCTGCCCGTCCTCGCCCTGGCGTTCAACGCCCTGGTGTGGGGCACGAGTTGGTGGCCGTTTCGCCAGATCGAGGCGCGCGGCTTGCATCCCCTGTGGACCACGCTCTTCGTTTACGCCCTGAGCGTGCTCGTCATCGTGGCGCTTCGTCCGGCCTCGATCCAACAACTGCTGCGCACACCCGCGCTGTGGGTGCTCTTGGTTGCTGCCGGTACCACCAATGCAGCGTTCAACTGGGCCGTCGTGATCGGCGACGTGGTGCGCGTCGTGCTGTTGTTCTACCTGATGCCGCTGTGGGCCGTGCTGCTGGCGCGCTTGCTGCTGAACGAGCGGCTGACGCGTGTCGCGGCGGCGCGCGCCGTTTTGGCGCTGGCCGGAGCGGGCGTCGTATTGTGGCCTGAAGCGGCCGTCGGGCTCGCGCCGGCCGCTTCGGGATGGGGCTGGCCCTGGCCATACACGCTCGCCGATTGGCTGGGCGTGCTCGGCGGGTTCGCGTTTGCGTTGAACAACGTCATGCTCAGGCGGATTTCGCACCAGCCCGCAGAAGGGCGTGCGCTGGCGATGTTCATGGGCGGCGCCTTGGTTTCAGGCGTGCTGGGCGCCCTGCTGGCGCAGCAGGGCTTGATTGCCTGGCCGGCGGGGTTGGACGGGTCGTTGGTGCCATGGACGCTGGGCCTGGCAGGGTTGTTCCTGCTCGGCAACCTGGCCTTGCAATACGGCGCCGCCAGGTTGCCGGCCAACGTGACGGCCGTGGTCATGCTCACCGAAGTGATTTTCGCGTCGGCTTCGGCCCTGGCCTGGGGCGGCGGCACCCTGACATGGAAGCTGGTGCTGGGAGGCGCGATGATCGTGCTTGCTGCCCTGCTCTCGACGCTCGAGCCTGCGGCGTCGTCCTGAGGACGGCGTGCGAGCTACCATCGGCGAGTCCGAGTCCATCCAAGCCGCGCCGGCCACTTGCCGGTCGCTCTGAAACACGCACCATGTTCCAGCACATCCCTCCTTTTGCCGGCGACCCGATCCTGAGTCTCAATGAAGACTTCCAGAAAGACCCGCGGCCGAACAAGATCAACTTGAGCATCGGCATTTATTTCGACGACGCCGGGCGCATCCCGGTTCTCGATTCGGTGCGGCGCGCCGAAAGCCTCGTACTCGCCAGGGGCGGGCCCAAGCCCTATCTGCCGATCGAAGGCGCGGCAAACTTCCGCGCGGCAGTGGCGCGCTTGCTGTTCGGCGCCGGTCACGAAGCCCTCGACAGCGGACGCGTCGCCACGATCCAATCGGTGGGTTCGAGCGGCGGGCTCAAAGTCGGTGCCGATTTTCTGGCGCGCCATTTTCCCGGCAGCCAGGTCTGGGTCAGCGACCCGACCTGGGACAACCACCGCTCGATGTTCGAAGGCGCGGGCCTGGCGGTTCACACCTATGCGTACTACGACGCGGCAAGCGGCGGCTTGAATTTCCAAGCCATGCTCGAGGCCCTCGGCGGCCTTGCGCCACGCAGCGTCGTGCTCTTGCACGCGTGTTGCCACAATCCCACCGGCGTGGACTTGAGCGCTGCGCAGTGGGACCGCTTGATCCCGGTGCTTCGTGATCGCGAGCTGCTGCCCTATCTGGATCTGGCCTACCAGGGCTTTGGCGACAGCATCGAGCAAGACGCCTACGCAGTGCGTGCGCTCGCCGGCGCGGGGCTGAGCTTTTTCGTGACCAACTCGTTCTCCAAGAGCATGAGCGTCTACGGCGAGCGCTGCGGTGCGCTGAGCGTCGTCTGCGCTGACTCGGCGCAGGCGGCCAATGTGCTCGGCCAGCTCAAGTTCACGGTGCGGCGCAATTACTCGAGCCCGCCCATCCACGGCGGTCAGATCGTCGCAACCGTGCTCTCAGACCCCGAATTGCGCCCCCTGTGGGAGCAGGAAGTGGCGGCGATGCGCGAGCGAATCCTGGCGATGCGACAGCGTGTTCACGCCGTGTTGACGGCCAAGATGCCGGGGCGCAATTTCGACTACTTCCTCACCCAGCGCGGCATGTTCAGCTACACCGGCCTGTCGAGCGAGCAGGTGGACACATTGCGCGACAAGCACGGCGTGTACCTGGTGCGCTCGGGGCGCATGTGCGTGGCGGGCTTGAACTCGAATAACGTCGAGGCCACGGCGGTGGCATTCGCCAAGGTACTCGCCTGAGAATGCCCAGGCGCGCGCTTGCAAACCCGCCGCAGCCCATGCAAATCCCTTCGGGATGCAGGGGCCCGCAGGCTGCAGGGGCCCCTTTCTTGGCGATATTCTTGTTGTATCGTCAGCTTCGTCCTTGACCGACTTTTCAGGGGAATCCAGCCATGCAGCATCGCACCGGGCGTGTGCTTTCAGCCGTTTTATCGATGGCACTTTGCGGCCCCGCAGCGGCGGCCGATACCCCGGAAGTCGCCCCCGCGACCGACGCCCTGACCCCGGCGCGCGCGCAGATCGCGGCGAAGAACTGGGCCGGTGCCATCGACGAGCTCAAACGCGCCAGCGCCCCAGGCAATGCCGACTGGAACAACCTGATGGGCTACAGCCTGCGCAAGGCGAATCCACCCGACTACGGCGCGGCCGAGAAGTTCTACAACGAAGCCCTGCGCATCAGTCCCAAGCACCGCGGGGCGCTCGAGTATTCGGGCGAGTTGTATTTGATGCTGGGCGATCTGCCCAGGGCCGAGCAGCGCCTGGGGGCGCTCGACAAGGCCTGCTTCCTGCCCTGCGAGGAGTACAGCGATCTGAAAAAAGCCGTGGCGCGTTTCAAGGCGGCGGGCAACAAGTACGTCGCGGCGCCGTAGGGCCCCGATTGCGAATCGCGTACGCACCGGCGCTTTCTTGGGCGTCACGGCAAACCCGGTTCGGGCCGAGCCAGGCCCCGGGCACCATCGCGCGTCGCACCCGCCCATCATGAACCGCCGCCTGACGATGGCACAGCTCGCCCGCGGCGCCGCCGCATTGGCCTGGGGCAGTTTGTTCGGCGCAGCAACGCCACCGGCACGCGGCGCCACCGAACTGCCACGCGGCGAGTACCCCTTCACACTGGGCGTGGCCAGCGGCATGCCGCGGCCCGATTCGGTAGTGCTCTGGACGCGCCTGGCACCGCGCCCGCATGCGCCCCTGGGCGGAGCCCCCGACGCGCCCATCGAAGTGCGCTGGGAATTGGCGCTCGACGAAAACTTCTCGCTGGGCCTTCGCAGCGGCAGCTTCACGGCCCAACCCGAACATGCACACAGCGTGCACGTTCAGGTGGCGGACCTGCCTGGCGCCACCGTGCTGTTTTATCGTTTCATCGTGGGCGATGCGGTCAGTCCCACCGGCCGCACTCGCACAGCCCCCGCCGCAGACGCCGCCGTGGCGCGCTGGCGTATCGCCCTGGCCTCGTGCCAGCACTACGAGCAGGGTGCGTTCGCCGCGCACCGCGACATCGCCGAGCACGACGTCGACGTGGTGCTGTTCGTCGGCGACTACATCTACGAGTCGAGCAATCCGCGCTATCGCCTGCGTGCCCACGAGGGCCCGCCGCCCAAGACTCTCGAGGCCTACCGTGCGCGCCACGCCACCTACAAGCTCGACGCTGACCTGCGCGCCGCCCACGCGGCACACCCCTGGTTGCTGACCTGGGACGACCACGAGGTGGAAAACGACTACGCCGGCGCGTACAGCGCTTCGGGCACATCGGCCGAGCAATTCCTGGCGCGCCGCGCGGCGGCCTACAAGGCCTATTTCGAGCACATGCCGGTGGCGCCGGGCAGGGCCCCGCAAGGCGCGGCCATGCGCGTGCACGAGCGCTACACCTGGGGCGCCCTGGCCGAGTTGTGGACGCTGGACAGCCGCCAGTTCCGCAGCGTGCAGGCGTGCAACCAACCGGGCCGCGCCGGTGGGCGGGTGCTGGCCGGGTGCAGCGATCTCGACATCGAGTCGCGCAGCCTGCTCGGCACCGAGCAGGAACTTTGGCTCGCGCGCGGCTTGGCCGAGACCGAACGGCGCTGGAAGCTGGTCGGCCAGGGCAGTCAGATCTGCCCTGGCGGCATCGATTCGCCGCTGGGCCGGCGCATCTATTCCGACGGCTGGGATGGTTATCCGCCTGCCCGCGAACGCCTCATGCAGGCCCTGGGCCAGGCGCGTCATGGCAATGTGGTGTGCTTGAGCGGCGACGTGCACCGCCACCTGGCCGCGCAACTGCGCGCGCGCGCCAATGACCGCCAGTCGCCCATCGTCGCCGGCGAATTCGTGTGCAGTTCGGTGACGACGCACGGCGTGTCCGAAGCCGTGATGGAACTGATGCGCGCGAGCAACCCCGACATCGTGCACGGCCGCAGCGACGAGCGCGGCTACGCCTTGATCGAGGTCACGCCCGGCGCGGCGAGTTGCGAATTCCGCGCGACGCCGTTTCCGGCCAGAGCTCAGGCGCGGCTCGGCACGCAAGCGCGCTTTGTCGTCGAGAGCGGCCGGCCGGGTGTGGCCACGGCCTGACCGGCCGGCGCGCGAAGCTCGCGGCGCGGCATCGTGCTGCGTTGCCAGGCGAGTGCCGCGCGTCAAATCTCGACGATCAGTGCCGCGTCATGCGCTTGCGATTCGCCGCGCGCGGACAAGCCGCGCGAGTTGCAGACGACCCGGGTGCGGCCGCGCGCGTTGTCGACTGAATAGTCATGCCGGCAGTGCACATGGCCGTGCAGCCACAAGTCGGCATAAGGCAACAGATCGTCGTCGGCATTGCAAAAACTCGCCGTCGTCGGCTGAGCGCCGTAGCGCAGATCGGCGCTGCGCAGGCTCGGCGCGAAATGCGTGAGCACCACGGTGGCGTCGCAGGCCTGCGCGCTGCGCGGCGCCTGCGTCAATTCGGCCTGCAGCCAGCGGCGACACGCCAGCGCTTCCGTTCGCACGGCGGCGGCATCGAAGGGCTCGCCGCGACGCGTGGCGCGCATCACGCGCTGGAAGTAGCTTGCCGCGCGCATCGCGCGGTCGCGCTGTGCAGGACCGAAGACGTCGAAATCGGCCCAGCGAATCGTCGCGACGAATCGGATGCGGCGCCCGGCCGAGTCGTTCAGCACCAGACTTTCGCGTTCCAGCAGTCGCACGCCCAGTCGCGCGCAATGATCGGCCAGGGCCGGCCAGGCCTGGTCGAGTTCGCGCCCGTCGAATTCGTGGTTACCGGCGACCAGCAATACCGGCACCGGCCAGCCGCGGAAGCGCTCGAAGCCGGCCCAGGAGCTGTCGATATCGCCGCCGAGCACGAGCAGTTCCGCACCCGGGGCAGGCTCGGGATCGAATTCTTCCGACTCCAGATGCAGGTCAGACAGCAGTTGCACTCGCATCGACGGGATGCTCGGGCCTCAGGCGGGCCGACGTGCGACGTTGCGGCCAGGGCGGCCCGTCACGCCTGCGCTTCGCGCCGTTCCTGCGTGACGCCACGGCGCAGGCGCACGCGCAACGGGTTCGAGCCGATGGCGTGCGAGAGTTCGGCGCTGTGGTCGACATCCCACAGGCACAGGTCAGCGTGCTTGCCCACCTCGATCGTGCCGCGCGTCTCGGCCAGGCCCAAGGCCTGCGCGGCGTGGCGGGTGACGCCGAGCAGGGCTTCATGGGTCGTCATGCCAAACAATACGCAGGCCATGTTCATCATCAATGGCAAGTTCGTCGTCGGGCACGTGCCCGGGTTGCAGTCGGTCGCCACCGCCATGGGCACGCCGTGGCGCCGCAGCCAGGCAATCGGCGGCAAATGGGTATCGCGCAAGAAGTAATAGGCTCCGGGCAACATGACGGCCACAGTCCCGGCGCGCGCCAGCGCTGCGACGCCGGCTTCGTCGGCGTGCTCCAGGTGGTCTGCCGACAAGGCTCCGAATTCGGCGGCGAGCGCGGCGCCGCCCTGGTTCGAAAGCTGGTCGGCGTGCAGCTTGACCGGCAGATCGAAGGCCCGCGCGGCTTCGAACACGCGACGCGTCTGGGCCGGCGTGAAGGCGATGTTCTCGCAGAACACGTCCACCGCGTCGGCCAGGGTCAGGCGCGCCGCTTCGGGGATGATGTGCTCCACGATGTGGCTGACGTAATCGTCGGCGTGGCCGGCGAACTCGGGAGGCACGGCGTGCGCCGCGAGCAGGGTCGTGCACACATGGACAGGGTAGGTGGTGCCGAGCTGGCGCGCGACACGCAGCGATTTCAGTTCGGACTTCATCGACAAGCCGTAGCCGCTTTTGATCTCAACCGTGGTGACGCCGTGTTCGAGCATCGCGTTCAGGCGCCGCGCCGACTGCTTGAGCAGGTCCACCGGATTGGCTTCGCGCGTGTGGTCGACGGTGGACAAAATGCCGCCCCCCGCGCGCGCAATTTCTTCGTAACTCACGCCACGCTGGCGCATCTCGAACTCCTGCGCGCGATCGCCGGCGTAGACCAGGTGCGTGTGGCAGTCGATGAAGCCGGGCGTCAGCAGTGCACCTTCGCCGTCGAGCTCGTCGTGCACGCGAATGCTCGGGTCGAGCATGCCGATTGGTCCCATGCCGACGATGAAGCCCTTGGACACCGTGACAAAGGCCGGCGGCGACACGCTGCAGGCGTCGTCGACGCAGGTCACGACGCGCACATTGCGGATCAACAGATCGATCGTCAGGGCCAAGGGTCGCTTCGACGGTTAATCGTTGGGCGAGTCAGTGCTGCAGTCGGGGCAGGCGGATTCAGGTCAGACGCTTTTCGATGGCAGCCTTCGTGGCGAGCAGGGCTGGGGGCAAGTGATGGGCGAGTTGCTCGAACAATTCGCTGTGCAAGCCGAGTTCGCGTTGCCACGCCACCGGATCGATAGCCGTCACTTGCTGGTACTGGGCCTGGCTGAAATTCAGCCCCTTCCAGTTCAGGTCGGCGTAGCGCGGGGTCAGGCCCATCAGATGTTCTTCGCCGTCCGATCGGCCCTGGATGCGCTCGATGATCCACTGCAGGACACGCATGTTTTCGCCATAGCCGGGCCAGACGAACTTGCCGTCGGCGCCTTTGCGGAACCAGTTGACGCAATAGATGCGCGGCAATGCGAGGCCCTTGGCCTGATGCTTTGCGCCCAGATCCAGCCAATGCTGGAAGTAGTCGCTCATGTTGTAGCCGACGAAGGGCAGCATCGCGAATGGATCGCGCCGCACCACGCCCTGCGCGCCGCTGGCGGCGGCCGTCGTCTCCGAGCCCATCGTCGCGGCCATGTAGACGCCTTCGACCCAGTTGCGCGCTTCCGTCACGAGCGGCACCGTCGTCGAACGCCGGCCGCCGAACACGAAGGCGTCGATCGGCACGCCGGCCGGGTTGTCCCACTCGGCGTCGAGCACCGGGTTGCGCAGCGCAGCGACGGTGAAGCGCGAATTCGGGTGCGCCGCCTTGGCGCGGGTTTCGCGGGCGATCTCGGCAGTCCAGTCATTGCCTTGCCAGTCGATCAGGTGCGCGGGCGGGGTATCGGTCATGCCCTCCCACCAAACGTCGCCCTCGTCGGTGAGCGCGACATTGGTGAAGATCACATCGCGGCGCAGGCTGGCCATGCAGTTCGGATTGGTGTGCACATTGGTTCCCGGCGCCACCCCGAAATAACCCGCCTCGGGGTTGATGGCGTAGAGGCGTCCGTCCTTGCCGGGTTTGATCCAGGCGATGTCGTCACCGATGGTCGTGACTTTCCAGCCTTCCAGGGCGGCGGGCGGAACCAGCATCGCGAAATTGGTCTTGCCGCAGGCGCTGGGGAAAGCCGCTGCGACATGGTGTTTCTTGCCATCAGGCGAGGTCACGCCGAGCACGAGCATGTGCTCGGCCAGCCAGCCCTGCTCGCGCCCCATCGTGCTGGCGATACGCAGCGCGAAACATTTCTTGCCCAGCAGGGCATTGCCCCCATAGCCGCTGCCGTAGCTCCAGATCTCCTGCGTCTCGGGGTAGTGGACGATGTACTTGGTGTCATTGCACGGCCAGCTCACGTCTTGTTGGCCCGGCAGCAGGGGCGCGCCCACCGTGTGCATGCAGGGGACGAAATGGCCGTCCGAGCCAAGCAACTCGAGCACGGCCCGCCCCATGCGCGTCATGATCTTCATGCTCACCGCGACGTAAGGGCTGTCGGACAGCTCGACGCCGATGTGCGCGATCGGCGAACCCAGCGGCCCCATGCTGAAGGGCACCACATACAGGGTGCGGCCGCGCATGCTGCCTTTGAAGAGGGCCTGATCGCCGGTCTGCAACAGCTCGCGCATCTGCGCCGGGGCCATCCAGTTGTTGGTCGGGCCGGCGTCTTCTTTGCGGGCGCTGCAAATGAAGGTTCTGTCTTCGACGCGCGCCACGTCGCTCGCGCTGCTGCGCGCCAGGTAGCTGTTCGGCCGCAGGGCGACATTGAGCCGCTTGAATGTGCCTGCGGCGACCAACTGGGCGCAGAGCCGGTCGTACTCGGCGTCGCTGCCGTCGCACCAGTGGACGTCGCGGGCTTGCGTCAACGCCGCCATCTTGCCGACCCAGTCGATGAGCCGGGCATGGCGTACATGGCGTGGGGCGTTCTGGCGCAAGCCTTCGATCGCGGGTGAGGTCATCGCAGTTCCAATCGTTGAAGAATCAATGCATGCGGCACCCGCCGATGGCGCCGGCAGCGTATCGCCAGTTCAGTTGCGTCTGCCAGCATTCTCGATGCAGTGCAATTTTGCGCCATTCACCCCTTTGCGGGGAGAGGCGAGGAAAACGCGGAATTAAGTCATGCTCGAACGTGGCACCCCTGCCGTGTGTGGCCAGGTTCAGCGTTGCCCGGCGCGCGCTGCACCGATACGATGGCGCGCACCATGTGGACCCGCCGCAGCTTGGTTCTTGCCGGATTGTGCGCCTGGCCCTTGCACGCGCCGGCGCAACAGCGCCGCTCCCTGGCCGACCCGATGCGATTGGGCGTTGACTCGGCCTTGCACGAATCGGGCTTTGCGCAGGCGCTGCAGATCGGCTTCGGTCGTGACACCGGCATTGCCGTCAAGTTGGTTCCCGGGCCTGCATTGAGCGTGCTGCAGGCCTTGGAGCGAGGTGAACTCGACGCCGTGTTGAGCAACGCGCCGCTCGAAGAAGCCCGCCTCGTGGCGCTTGGATTTGCCCATGAGCGTGCCGCGGTGGCTTCCAGTGAATTCGTCATCGTCGGCCCGCTGCTGAGCCCGCCGGCGCCGAGCGCCGTCCGCCCCAAGGCGTCGGGCCGGGCCAAGCCCTTGAAGCC
>JBAQUQ010000155.1:0-2120 GCA_049297615.1 Burkholderiaceae bacterium | reverse complement strand
CGTCTCGACCGTCCACGCCGCGTCGGCGTCGCCGCGGCGCACCTTGGCCACCGACTCCAGGGCCGCGAGCGCGCGCGGCCCGTAGTAGTTGGCCAGCGCCTCGGGGCTGTGCGTGATGAAGACCTCGAGTTGTTTCATGCCTCAGAGCCTGAGAGTCTCTCAGTCCGACCGCTGGCCCACGTTAGCGCGCAGGTGCCGCGGCGACCGATACCGCGCCGAGCTTGGCTGCCAGGTCGAAGAATTGGGCCGTCAGCGGGCCAGCGGCTTGCGCTCCGGTGAATTCGGCGACGATGAAGTTCTCGGTGCCTTTGCGCGCTTCGAAGCGATACGCCCCGTCGCCCGTCGAGCGCGCCGAGATCACGAGGTCGCTGCTGTCGCACACCAGCACGTGGTTCTCGACCTTGGTCTCGGCCTCGAAGTATTTGCTTCCCTTGACCACGCGCACCAGGATCCACATCGGCAACTTTCTGCGGGCCGCAAGACCCAGGAAGGGCGGGTTGACTGCAGCGCAGTGTCGCACGCTCTCGAGGAAACGCACGGCCGCCCGAAGTTTCCTCGACCCCCTCGGGGGGCGGCCACCGCGCGGCGGCGGCCTGGGGGCGCTATCGAGCGGCCCGAGGGCCCGTGCCAGAATGGTCGCCCCTGAAGCACCCTGCAAGCCATGAAGTTCCGCGACATTTGCCCCGCCTCGGCCTTCATTGCGATGGCCCTCTCAGCGTGCGCGAACTCCGGCGCACCCGGCTACGCAAGCCAGCAAGACCGGGACATCAAAGCGCTGTCGCCGCAAGAGGTGCAAGACCTCGCCTCAGGCAAGGGCATGGGCCTGGCCAAGGCGGCTGAGCTCAATGGCTACCCCGGGCCTTTGCATGTGCTCGAGCTGGCCGGCGAATTGCGCCTCACGGCGCGGCAGCGTGAACGCACCCAGGCCCTGTTCGACGCGATGCAGGCGAACGCGATTGCTGCGGGAGCGGCCCTGGTCGACGCTGAACGCGAGCTCGACGTCCTGTTCGCCACGCGCCGTGCGACGCCGCAGGCCCTGGCCGCGCACCTCGAAAAAGTCGGGCACCTGCAGGCCATGCTTCGAGGCGTGCATCTGGAGGCGCATCTCGCGCAAACCACGATCCTCGAACCCGCGCAAGTGGCTCACTATGTGAAGCTGCGCGGCTACTCGGGCGCGCACGACTCGGGCAGCCATGAACACGGCCCCAAACCCTGAGACGACCTGCGCTGCGCAGGCGGCTTTTCGCCCCCGCCCGGGAAGCTACAACTTCCAGAGCAGCTCCAGGCCGGCGCCAACGCTGCTGAGCGTCGACTCGGGCAGCTCCAGGTTGCCGTTCACCTGGCGCTGGCGCTGCGAGTACAGCATCTGCCCCCACAGGCCGACGTGCAGCCTGGGCGTGACGGCATAGCTGTAGCGGCCCGCCAGGCCGAGCTCGTAGCCGCCGATCTTGCTGAAAGTTCTGCCGGGGTATTGGGTGTTTTCGACGCGGCGCCACATCGGCACGCCCACGGTGGCGCGCAGGTTGTAGTGATTGCGGCTGTTGCGCACGCGCTCGGACTCGAGCGCCAGGCCGCCGTGGACCATGACTTCGCTCGCCGACTCTTCCACGACCGTGTCCGTGGGCGGCGCAATCACGGTGGAAGGGGCCAGGACGGTAAAGGCGTAGCGCTTGAACGACTGCGAGTGAAAACTCGGCCCGCCCACGGCGAACAACTGGTCACGAACACGGTAGTGCAGCAGCAGCCGCGTCGTCGTCTCCTGCAGGGTGAAGCTATTCGTTTGAAGCAAGGAGTCGGCGAGCGTCACGCCATTGATGACGGGCACGGTGGCCGTCCAGCGTTCGGTGGTGGTGCCCGGCGCGAAGGTCGATTCACCGTCCAGCGAGAGCAGCAGGTCGGTGTCAATGGCGTACACCGCGCCGGTGATGAGCAAGGGGTTGGTGACGCGCGCGTGGCTCTTCGCCGGGAAGGTGCTCGGGGTTTCGCGGTAGGTCGTGCTTTGCGCGCCCAGGCCCATGAAGTAGGAGAAGCCGCGCTCGTCGTCGGGCGTCTGCGCGAGCGTGCTCGCACTGGCCGCGCACAGCGCGAGGCTCGCCGCCAGGCGCCGCTGGGTCGGACAA
>JBAQUQ010000154.1:0-4588 GCA_049297615.1 Burkholderiaceae bacterium | reverse complement strand
TCCGTCGCCGGCCGAGTCGCTGACAGCGATCAATGTGAGCGGCAGGTCGGATTCGACCGCAAGCAGCGCCGCCTGCGCCAGCAGGGCTTGGCCGGGCGCCTCGGGGTCGACCGCGGCGACGATCCGGCGTGTCCAGAGCTGGGCGGCGCGCGCATTCACGAGCACGCTGCACGGCGCATGCGCAACCACCTTGCTGACCATTTCGCCGAGCAGCAGATTCGCCAGCAGGCCGCTGCGGCCGCGGCGCCGAATGATGATCAGGTCAGCGTGCTGGGCTGCCGCCTCGTCGACGATCTCGCGATAGGGCTCCGGTCCGCGGCGCACCTGGACCGACAGGCTCAGGCCCTGCGCCTGGGCAGTCGCGCGCAGCGCGTCGAGCTTGACGGCCGCGGCTTCATCGGCGCGGGTCGCCAACTCGGGCGCAATGGCGTCGAATTCGGCATTGCTCACGATGGGCAGGACCACGGCCAGGGCAATGCCGCAGCGCTGCGCGAGAGCGAATGCGACGCGCTCGGCGCCGACATCGAACTCCGAATGCTCGGTGGCCAGCAGTGGCCGCTTGAACCGGGCTTGGCGGCTTGCCACGACGCGCTACCCGACAACAATCAGGCCCGACGCGGCCAGCAGCAGCACGGCCACCTGGGCCAGGCACAAGTACAAGTAAGCGCGGTCGCCGCGGGCGCGGTACAGCGGCACCAGGGACGCCACGCACACCCCCGAGCAGGCCGCCAGCAGGGCAATGCCGGTCAGGGCCAGCATGTCGCCATGCTGCAGGCTTGCCACCCATTGCCACCCGGTGGGAGCGCCGGAGAGCTCGAGATAACGCTGCACCGGCTGATTCCACAACTCGGGCAACTGCTCCACCGGCACCTGGGGTGGCAAGGCGCCCGAGACATAGGCGAGAAAGCTCAGCACCAGCAGTGCCAGACCGATGCGAGTGCCCCAATCGAGCAGGCGCGCGTAGCGCAACTGGGTCGCGTCGATCGCGGCCGCTGCCGGGGTCGGTGGGGGCTGCTCACTCATCGGCCAAACCCGGTGCGGCGGCTCATGGCCACGACTCCAGACCCTTGAGCAGGGCGCGCACGCCGGCGAACAGCAGCACAACGATGACAAGACGGCGCACCACCGAGCCGCGCAGCACATTGAGCAGGCGCGCGCCGATGCGCGCGCCCAGCATCATGCCCACGACCGACGGCACGGCGATCATCGGCAGCACCGCACCCTGGTTGATGTAGACCCAGGCCGCGGACGAATCGACCAGCGAAAGGACCAGGCCCGAGGTGCCGGCGGCGATCTTCAGCGGCGCGCCCATCAACAGGTTGAGCGCGGGCACATTGGCCCAGCCCGCACCGATGCCGAACATTCCCGCCAGCACGCCGATGCCCAGGAAGGTGAGCAGGCCGGGAATCGTGCGGTGCACGCGCCAGTCGACGACCCGGCCCGACGCGCGGTCGACGAATACGCCGTGCAGCTCGAGCGCGCTCGCGAGGCGGTCCGGCCGCGCCACCTGGGGGAACTCCGACTTCCTGGAGATCAGCATCAAGGCGACGATGGCCAGCACGAGCGCGCCCAGCGCGACCTGCACCAGGTGGTCGGGCAAGGCAAGGCCGAGCATGGCCCCGCCGATCGAACTGGCCGAGGCGAGCAGGGCGAGGGGCAGGGCGAGGCGCAGGCTAGCCAGCCCGCCACGCAGCAGCAACGGCCCGGCGGCCAGGGCACTGGCCAGTGCCACCAGGAGGCCGGCGCCGCGAACGAAGTCGAGGTGGAAGGGAAAGAAGCTGCCGATGATCGGAACGAACAGCGTCCCGCCGCCGATTCCCGCGGGCACGGCGATGATGCCCATCAAGAAGCAGACGACGAACAGGCCGAACGGCCAGACCCACCAGGGCACGGCGGCTGCAGCGACCGGCCCGGCTTGCGCGGTCTGCGCAAGCATGAACAAGAGCGTGCCGGCCACTGCGCGCTTCATGCCACCGCCTGGTAGTACAGATTCTGCGGATGGTTCGCCTGCGCGAAGAAGAACCAGCGCTCAGCCAGCAGGCCCAGGTACTGCACGGCGAAGGCCAGGGCGAGCCACAGCGCCGCGCCGCGGTACGGGTCAAGTGCCAGGCCCAGTGCGAGGCCAGGCAGGGGCAGCACGAAGGTCAGCAGCAGGAATGCCCATTTCACGTTGCGAAGGGCCTGCGCGCCGCGGCCGTGGAAGAACTCGCGCGTGTTGAACGAGCCGCCCATGAAGCCCTGCGATTTCTGCACGACCGTCGGATGCTTGACGCCGATTGCCGACTGCGAGGTCGACTTCGGCGCGAGCCGCGCGTTGCGCCGCAGCGCGGCGATGCGGCCAAGCGCGGCAAACACGGTGAGGACGATGGCCCAGCCCGCGAAGAACGGCACCAGGTGCGGCGCAACCGGGCTCGACAAGCCTGCGGCCAGGCTCGCGGCCAGCGCGGCTGCCAGTGTGAATCCCGATGCGGCGCCGAGCAGGGTGTAGTTGACCAGGGTCAGCGGTGTGTGCCACTCGGCCAGGAAGGGCAGGCAGGCGTAAATCATCGCCGTGCAAACGAACAGCGCGAACGCCAGCACGCTGCCTGCCAGGCCGAGCGCGACGGCGGCGTCGATGGCCAAGCCTTGGGGCAGGGTCGCGATCACGGGATTCCAGGACAAGGCATGCGCCGCGCCGTACAGCACGACCGCCAGCATGAACGCCGGCAGGGCGATGACTTCGCGCGACAACCACGAGCTGCGCCATTGCGTCGCAGTGCGCCAGGCGCGTTCGGGCCGCCCGAGGTGGAAGAACGATGCGATCAATCCTGCGCTGAGGAAGGCCAACGCGACCGCGCTGCCCTGCGCGTAGAAGACACGGCTGTCGGTGCGTGGCAACAGGCCGACCAGGGCATAGGTCTGCGCGCTGAACAGGGCGAGGAACAAGCCCTGGCCGACGCCGATCAGGGTGGTCAGCAGGATGACGGAAGGGGCAGGGCGCATGGCGGCTGCGTAGGGCTGGGCTTACCAGGCGCTCGCGTCGTCGAGTGTCGACGCGCCCTCGGCCGGCTTGGGCAGATGGCCCTCGACGCGCAGCGGGTTGTCGGCACGCACGAGCTCGTCCTGGTGGATGCGGATGCGCGTCGTGCGCCGCGGCAGATAGTGGTTTGCAGGCTGGGTGCCCCATTCGGGCATCAGGGCGTAGCCACCGTTCTCGCGGATCGCGCGCGACGCATCGGAATGCGGATCGTGGATGTCGCCGAAGATGCGCGCCGAGGTCGGGCAGGCCATCACGCAGGCCGGTTTGCGCTCGCCTTCGGGGATCGTCCTGTCATAAATGCGGTCGACGCACAAGGTGCATTTCTTCATCACCTTGTCGTGCGCGTCGAACTCGCGCGCGCCGTAGGGGCAGGCCCAGGCGCAGTACTTGCAGCCTATGCACTTGTCGTAGTCGACGAGCACGATGCCGTCGCTGGCGCGCTTGTACGACGCGCCCGTCGGGCACACCGGCACGCATGGCGGGTCTTCGCAGTGCAGGCACGATTTCGGGAAATGCACGGTCTCGGTGTGCGGATACTCCCCGACCTCGAAGGTCTGGACGCGGTTGAAGAAGGTGCCGCTGGGGGCGGCGCCATAGGGGTCGGAATCGAACAGCGGCCCCGCCGCGCCGGCCGTGTTCCACTCCTTGCAGCTCGTCACGCAGGCGTGGCAGCCGACGCACACGTTCAGGTCGATCACCAGGGCGAGTTGCACGGCGCTCATCCGGCCCCCTTGGCGATGCGCGCCGCGCCGCGGCCCAGGGCGCCAAGCAGGCCGGCTTGCCGTTCCATGCCCGGATAGAGCCGCAGGGCCTCGAACTGCGGCTGGCTGCGCTGCGCCGCCTGGTCGGCGCACTTGAAGATGCGCACGCGCACGTCGTACCAGCCGGCCTGGCCCGTGACCGGATCCGAGTTCGACACGCTGCCATGGTCGCCGGGCAGCTCTTCCGAAATCAAGTGGTTCGGCACGAAGCCCAGGCGCGACTCGTCGGCATCGGCCGCGAGAGCCCATGCCCCCGCAGCCTTGCCGATGGCGTTCCAGGTCCACACCGTGCCGGGCTCGACGGCTTCGGACAGGCCGGCCATGCAGCGCAGCTTGCCCCATTGCGATTCAACCCAGATCCAGTCGCCCTGGGCGATGCCGGCGCTGCGCGCGGTCTGGGTATTGATCGTCAGCAGGTTGTGCGTGTGGATCTGGCGCAGCCAGGCGTTTTGCGAATCCCACGAGTGGTACATCGCCATCGGCCGTTGTGTCACTGCGGCGAGCGGATATTTGTGCTTGTCGGTGACATGCGATTCGAGCGGCTCGTAGTAGAACGGCAGCGGATCGAAGTAAGTGGCGATCCGGGCTTTCAGGTGCTCCGGCGGCTTGCGCGTCACGCCCTTGCCCAGCGCCGCGCTGCGAAAGTGCTGCAGCACCTCGGAGTACAGGTGAATCAGGATCGGCTCGGCGTATCGCGTGATGCGGTTCGCGCGCGACCACTCGAGGTAACCCTGGTTCCAGTTGCGCATGTAGTGAAAGCTGCGCGGCAACTCGTGGTGGTAGACGCAGTTGTTCTGCTCGTACATCT
>JBAQUQ010000153.1:0-4787 GCA_049297615.1 Burkholderiaceae bacterium | reverse complement strand
TCGACCAGGAAGCCCTGGTCAAGATGTTCACCGACGCCACCGCCAAACAAGGCGAGACGCTGCGCAAAGCGGTGAGCGAGGCGACGCTGAAGGCCTTGCAGGGCCGCGAGCTGACGCTGGAGAACGTGCGCAAGGTGTTGAAGTCGGTGACCCAGGCCACTTCGACCGGTGCGGCGCAGAACCCCCTGCCCGCCGTCGACCTGGAGGCCTTGCTCGGCAAGGCCTGCGCCGGCATGGACGCAGCCCTGCTGCAGGCGGTTCAGGCGCACCGCAAGGCCTTGCAGCAATTCGTCGATCAGGGCGTGACCTTGCAGGACAAGTCGATGAAAAGCGCGCTGGCCAACCTCGAGCAAATGGAAGACGTGTTTTTCAGCAGCGTCGGCAAGGCCGTCAAGGACGCCACGGGTTCGCTGCAAACGCCATGGCAACATGTGCTGGACAGCATGAAGCTCAATGGCACGGCCACCGGCGCGCAGGCCGCGACGAGCGTCGAGCAATTGATGGCCCAGGCGCAGACCGCCCTGCGCGAAGGCCGCAGCAGCGGCTTGCGCCAGGCTCAGGCCATGCTGGACAGCTACGCCGCTCTCGTCAGCGGCGTCCTGATCGGCATGTCCGAAGGCCTGCAATCGCCGGCAGCGCCGGCGGCGGAGCCGACACCGGCAGCGGCTCCGGCAGGGGTGGCCAAGAAACCTCGCAAGGAAGCTCGCAAGGCGCCGGCCCACTGAGGGCTGCTGCGCTTGCCCTGGGCGCTACGCCGCTACGGCGGCGCGGCGCCACCGTCTGACCTCGACCCGCTGTCGACCCCGCTTCGGAGCCCGGCGCATGGATGCCCTTCTTCTGGCGCGCATGCAGTTTGCCGCCAATATCAGCTTCCACATCCTGTTCCCCACGATCAGCATCGCCCTGGGCTGGACCCTGCTGTTCTTTCGCTGGCGCTGGCTCAGCACGCGCGACGACGCCTGGCTGAGCGCCTACCGCTTCTGGACCAAGGTGTTCGCGCTCACCTTCGCCCTGGGCGTCGTCTCGGGCATCACGATGAGTTTCCAGTTCGGCACCAACTGGCCGGGCTTCATGGAACGTGTGGGCAATGTCGCCGGGCCCTTGCTCGCCTTCGAGGTACTGACGGCGTTTTTTCTCGAAGCGGGTTTTCTCGGAATCATGCTGTTCGGCCATGGCCGCGTCGGCGAGCGTGTGCACCTGGTGGCGACCTTCTTCGTCGCCTTCGGCACGACGCTCAGCGCGTTCTGGATCCTCGCGCTGAATTCCTGGATGCAAACGCCCACCGGCCATGAAATGGTGCACGGCGAGTTCCACGTGCACAGTTGGCTCGAAGTGATCTTCAACCCCTCGTTCCCGTATCGATTCACCCACGTGCTGCTGGCATCGGCCTTGACCGTGGCATTCCTGCTCGCGGGCATCAGCGCGTGGCAGGTGCTGCGCGGCGCGTTCAATGCGGCGACGGGCAAGGTACTGCGCGTCGGCCTTGCCCTGGCTGCCACGCTGATTCCGCTGCAGATCTTCGTCGGCGACTTGCATGGCCTGAACACCTTGGAACACCAGCCGCAGAAGATCGCCGCGATGGAAGGCGTGTGGGCCACGCAGCGCGGCGTGCCCCTGCTGCTCTTCGCCTGGCCCGACGAAGCGGCGCGGCGCAACCACTTCGAAGTCGCCGTTCCCCGACTCGCGAGCCTGATCCTGACGCACGAGGCCGAAGGCGAAATCCGCGGTCTGGACGATTTCCGCGGCCAGCATCCCCCTGTGGCGCCGCTGTTCTTCGCCTTCCGCGCCATGGTCGGCGTGGGCATCCTGATGCTGGCCTGCAGCTGGCTCGGCTGGTGGCTGTACCGGCGCTGCGCCTGGCAGCCTGCCCTGCTGCCGCGCTGGCTGTTGTGGGCGCTGGCGGGAATGACCTACTCCGGCTGGGTGGCCACGCTGGCGGGCTGGTATGTCACTGAAATCGGGCGCCAGCCCTTCATCGTCTACGGCCTGCTGCGCACCGCCGAGGTCGCCTCCAGCGTGCCCGCGCCGACGATCGCCTTCACCCTGGCGATGTACCTGGCGCTGTACGTCGCGCTCATCATCGCCTATGTAAGCGTGCTCGCCTATATGGCGCAGAAGGAAACGCCGGACCCAAGCCAGGCTGGCTTGACCACCGGGCCTGCGCCGCAAGGAGCCTCGTCATGATCTGGATGGATTTCGAGCAGATGCTGCCCGTCATCTTCATGGCCCTGATGGGCCTGGCCATGCTGATCTATGTCGTGAGCGACGGCTACGACCTCGGCGTGGGCATGCTGCTGCCGCGCGCCAGCGCCGAAGAGAAAGACGTGCTCATCGCTTCGATCGGCCCGTTCTGGGACGCCAACGAAACCTGGCTCGTGCTGGGCATCGGCATCCTGCTCGTCGCCTTCCCAAAGGCGCACGGCGTCGTACTCAGCGCTCTGTACCTGCCGGTGGCATTGATGCTGATCGGCCTGACGCTGCGCGGCGTGGCCTTCGACTTTCGCGTCAAAGCCATGGCCCATCACAAGGCGATGTGGGACTGGCTCTTCTTCGCCGGCTCGCTGCTGGCCGCGGTGTCGCAGGGCTGGATGCTCGGGCGCTATGTCAGCGGCTTCGGGCAGGGCTGGAACTATCCCGTTTTCGCCGCCGCGATCGGCGCCGCCCTGCCGATGGCCTATGTGCTGCTCGGCGCGGCCTGGCTCATCATGAAGACCGAGGGCGAGCTGCAACTCAAGGCGATCCACTGGGCGCGCATCGCCTGGGCGCCGATGGTCGCCGGCCTGGTCCTGATCTCGATGGCCACGCCGTGGATCAGCGCCACCGTGCGCGAACGCTGGTTCACCCTGCCCGCCGTGATCGCCCTGATGGCCATCCCATTGATGACGGCGCTGGCACTGCTGACGGTGCGCAAGCTCCTGGACACGCGAATCGTGCGTGGGCCGCTGAGCTGGTTGCCTTTCGTGCTGTTGATCCTGGTGTTTGTGCTGGGTTTTCTCGGCCTGGCGTACAGCCTCTACCCCTTCGTCGTGATCGACCGCCTGACGATCTGGCAGGCCGCGAGCAGCGCGGCTTCGCTCAAAGTCATCTTGATCGGCGTGCTGATCTCGGTGCCGGCGATCGCGGGGTATACGATTTTTTCCTACTGGGTGTTTCGCGGCAAGACGGGCGAGTTGAAATATGCCTGAGCCGGACCTTGCAAGGGTCGGCGCGACCCACAAGCCGGACCTGCGGCCGCGAGGGCGCAGCCCTCACCCGTCTCGCAGCGGCACGTCCACGGCGCGCGCCAGGCGTGCACTGCGCGCCAGCGCTTCGAGCGTCGCCGCGATGTCCAGGCTGGCCTGGGCGGCGCGCGCCATGGCCTCGAAGTCCTGCTCGGCGACGAGCTTGGCGAAGGCCTCGGCGGCGAAGCGAAAACCGCTGCCGACGTCCGAGACCACATCCTCGAAGGCAATGGTGTTGGCCGTTCCACGGCGCACGCGCAGCTGGCTGGGCAAGTAGCCGTGAGGGTGGCCACTGCGCTGGGTGCTCGTATGGTTCAGGTATTCGGTTTCTATCGTTCCTTGCGTGCCGACGATGGTGGCGCGGCGATGGTTCGCCGTGTCCATGGCGCAGGCCAGTTGCGCGCGCCGGCCGTCGGCCCAGTGCAGGCTCGCCAGCATGCCGATGTCGACGCCGGTGTCGGCCCAAATGGCGTGGGCCTGGACCGTTTGCGGCGCGCCGCCCATCACCAGACGGATCAGGCTCAGCGGGTAGCTGCCGGCGTCGAGCAGGGCGCCGCCGCCTAACTCGGGTTTCATGCGGATATTGTTCTGTCGGTTCACCAGGCTGAAACCGAAGCTCGCCAGCACCAGGCGCACGCTGCCGATGGCGCCCTCGCGCAACAGCGCCAGCATGGCGCCGGTCTGGGGTTGAAACCAGTACGGGTAGGCCTCGAGCAGGATGCGTTGGTGCGCTTTCGCCGCGTCGAACATGGCGCGCGCTTCGCCCAGGCCCAGTGCCAAGGGCTTTTCGCACAGCACGTGTTTGCCGCTTTCAGCCGCCTTGATCGCCCACTGCGCGTGCAGACTGTTGGGCAGGGGCAGGTAGACGGCGTCGACGCCGGCGTCGGCGAGCAAGGCCTCATAGCTGCCGTGGTGGCGCGCGATGTTGTGGGCCGCGGCGAAGCTCTGCGCGATGTCCGCGTTGCGGCTCGCCACGGCAGCGATGCGCAGCGCCGGGCTCGGCGCCACATCGCGCACGAACTGCCTGGCGATATGCGCGCAACCGAGAATGCCGATGCGCAGCGGCGCGGCTTGGGGGGTGTTCATGCCTGTGCCCATCAACTCGTGTGCAAGGCCTGCTTGCGCCGCGGCGGTACGAACAGCTTGTCGATCGCCTCGAGCGTCTGTGCGTCGAGTTGCAAATCCGCCGCGGCGAAGTTCTCCCGCAAATGCCGCTCCTGCACCGCTTTCGGGATCGCCACCGTGTCGCCTTGAGAAACCAGCCAGGCCAGGGCCACTTGCGCGGGCGTTGCGCCGAGCTGCTGGGCGACCCCCCGCAGCGCCGCCGATGCGGCCAGAGTGCCCTGATCGATCGGGCAATACGCCATCGCCGCGACCCCGTGCTGGCGCTGCCAGGGCAGCAGGTCGAACTCGATGCCTCGATGCGCCAGCGAGTAGTAGACCTGGTTCGCGACGCAGTGCCTGCCCTCGGGCACGGCCCACAGCCCGGCCATCGCGTCGCAGTCGAAGTTGCTCACTCCCCAGTGGCGAATCCGGCCCTGGGCGCGCAGGGCTTCGAAGGCGGCG
>JBAQUQ010000152.1:0-3224 GCA_049297615.1 Burkholderiaceae bacterium | reverse complement strand
CGCGTGCGCTGCGCAGCTGCTGCAGCGACGCGATCTGCGCGCGCGCGTCGTCGGCCCGGTAGGGGTGCATCTCGACATCCGGGTCGGCTTCGCCCTCGCTGCGGTAGCGGTTCACGCCGACCTTGGGAAACGCTCCCGATTCGATGGCGCGCTGCATGCGATACGCCTGCGCCGACACACGCGACTGGATCGCGCCCTCGGCGATGAGCTTGACGATGCCCCCGGCGGCGTCGGTCTGCTCGATGATGCGTTCCATCTCGGCGCGCATCCGGTTCGTCAGCGTCTCGACGTAGTACGAGCCGCCCAGCGGATCGACCGTGTCGGCCAGGCCCATCTCTTCGAGCAGCAACTGCATCGTGCGCAGCGACAGGCGCTGCGCGTGTTCGCTCGGGATCGTGTAGGCCTCGTCATAGCAGCACAGCGCCATCGTCTGCGCGCCCGACAGCGCGGCGATCAGGGCGTAGTAGGCGCCGCGAACGATATTGTTCTCGGGCTGTTCGAGCGTCAGGCCGCCGCCGCCGCCGCCGGCGATCATGCGCAGCCACATCGATTCCGGCCGCCGGGCGTGGTACTGCTCCTTCATGATCTTCGCCCACAGGCCCCGGCCGGCGCGGAACTTGGCGACCTGCTCGAACAGCGTGCCGAAGATGTTGAAGTTGTACGAGAGCCGCCCGGCGAATTCGTCCACTGCAACGCCACGTTTGATGACCTCGTCGGCGTAGGCGCGCGCGATGCAGAAGGCCCACGCCATCTCCTGCGTCGGCGTCGCGCCCGATTCGCGGATGTGGTAGCCGCACACCGACACCGGGCTGTACTTCGGCGCGTGTTCGGCGCAGTACTCGATCGTGTCGCCGACCAGGCGGATCGACGGCCGCACCGGGAACACCCAGGTGCCGCGGCCGATGTACTCCTTCAGGATGTCGTTCTGCGCCGTGCCGCGCAGGCGCTTCAGGTCGAATCCGCGCTTCTGGGCCAGCGCCAAGTACATCGCGATCAGGGTCGGCGCTGCGCCGTTGATCGTCAACGAGACCGTGATCCGGTCGAGGTCGATGCCGTCGAAGGCGATCTCGAAGTCGCGCAGCGTGTCCACCGCCATGCCCACGCGCCCGACCTCGCCGTCGGCCAGAGGGTTGTCGGAATCGAGGCCGCATTGGGTGGGCAGGTCGAAGGCGACGTTCAGGCCGGTCTGGCCGTTCTCGATGAGGAACTTGAAGCGCCGATTCGTGTCGGCGGCATTGCCGAAGCCCGTGTACTGGCGCATCGTGAACGGCTGCTTGCGGTACATCAGCGCATGGATGCCGCGCGTGAACGGGTAGGCGCCGGGCTCGCCGAGCATCGCCAGGCCGCCGCTCGCTTCGACGTCGGCCGCCGTGTAGAGCGGCTCGATGTCGATGCCGGATTCATTGCGCACTTGCCGCACCTGGGACCCGTGGTCGTCGCGTTTCATGGTCGGTTCGCCTTGATGAAGTCGCAGATCGCATCCAGCCTCGAGCCGCTCTGGAACACGCCCTTGAAGCCGAGCGCGTGCAGGCTCGCGTGGTCCTGCTTGGGCAGGTTGCCGCCGATCACCCAGAGCCGCCCGCCCAGGCCGGCGGCCTCGAGCAGGGGCTTGAGCTTGGTGCAGAACGGCAGGTGCGAACCCGCCATGCTCGACAGCGCGATGACGTCGGCGTCCTCGCGCAGCGCGGCCTCCACCACCTGCTGCGGCGTCTGGCGCAGGCCGGTGTAGTGCACGTCGAAGCCGGCGTCGAGCATGGCGCGCACGACGACCTTGGCACCCTGGTCGTGGCCGTCCAGGCCGGGCTTGGCGAGCACGACCTTGATGGTCTTGGTGTCATTCAAGATGTCACCTCTTTGGCGATGACCAGCTTGAGGATTTCGCTCGTGCCACCGCCGATCAGGGTGAAACGCACGTCGCGCAGATAGCGCTGCACCGGGTACTCCATCGCATAGCCGTAGCTCGCGAGCACGCGCGCTGCCTGGTCGCAAATGCGCGCCGCGGCCTCCGAGGCATTGAGCTTGGCCATCGCCGCCTCCTTGTGGTGCGGACGTCCTGCACCGTGCAGCCAGGCCGCGCAGTGCACCAGGTGCACGGCGGCTTCGAGCTCGGTGGCCATCTCGGCCAACTTGAACTGGATCGCCTGGAAGCGATCGATGGTCTTGCCGAACTGCTTGCGCTGCGCGGCATAACTCAGCGCTGCAGCGAGTGCCGCGCGCGCCACGCCCAGCGCCATCGCGCCGGTGACGATGCGGATTTCGGCAAGCAGCTTGCGCAGCTGCACCTCGGCGTCGCCGACTTCGCCGCTGAGGCGGTGCGTGTCCGGGACGAAACAGCCGTCGAAGGCGACTTCCGAAGTCGGCAGCGCCCACACGCCCATCTTGTGAATCTCGCGGCCGACGATCAAGCCCTTGAAGTGCCTTTCGACGAGGAAGATGGTGAGCCTGCGCTCTTCGCCGGCCTTGGCGAAGACGGTGAAGAAATCCGCCACCGGTGCCGAGCTCACCCAGGTCTTCTGGCCATTGATCAGGTAGCCGCCGTCGACCTTGCGCGCCAGGGTGGCGATCGAATCGAGATCGGATCCCGCGTTCGGCTCGGTCATGCAGATCGCGCCGATCAACTCGCCGCGCAGCGCCGGTTTGAACAGGCGCTCGATGATGTCGGCGTTGCCGAGCATGTGCAGGAACTTCGTCCCCATCAAGGACTGCATCGCCGCCGCGCCGGCGAGCGACATCGAACCGCGCGCGACCTCGGCCAGGGCGAGCGTGAATTCGAGCAGCCCCGCGCCGCTGCCGCCCACGTCTTCGGGGTAGCGCATGCCGAACAATCCGAGCTCGCCCAGTTCCCTGAACAAGGCTCGCGGAAAGACGCGCGCCTCGTCGATCGCCGCGGCCTGCAGGGCGACGCGCTGATCGCAGAAGCGCGCAAACGACTCCTGGATCGCGCGCTGGTCGTCGCTGAGGTCGAAGTTCATGTCAAACGCTGCACGCCTGTTCGTGCGCCCTGAAACACACGAAGCGCAAAGACCCGCTTTCGGTCCGAAGCCGTCTGTGCGCGCAATCTCAGCCGGCCGGCACCGTGGCGGCAGGTCGGCGGCGGCGCCCCCGTTCTCCGGCCCACTCTCGCGGGGCAGCTTCGAGGTCCATAACGGCAAGCCGCGTGACCACCGCCAGTGCCCCGCGCGCTCGGGCGGCGACCGCGAATGGGGCCTGCGCCCGGGGGCACC
>JBAQUQ010000151.1:0-3492 GCA_049297615.1 Burkholderiaceae bacterium | reverse complement strand
GGTGAAACCGATCGCCGATGGGGTCGGGCGATTGTTATGCCGGCCGCGATCCAGGACCGCGTTGCAGGCCTGCTGGCAAACATTCTCGCGTCCTCGACGAGCGCCGGGAAAGAGCAGGATCGTTGAGATCTCATGGGGTGCGACGCACTCGCACCCCGTTCAGCGACTGCGGGTAAGTCCCAGGTTGACTCCTCGAGGAGTGCGCGCGCTGGGCCGTCTTGGAGTCAATGCACCAATATCTGCCAAGCGATGACGGCTTGCGCGAAGAAGCCGACAGCGAACGCAAGCGTGCGGGCCAGCGGGACAGCAAATGTGTAGACCAGGGCGTGTACGACGCGCGCCCAGAAGTACACGACACAGGCAGTCGCAAGCGTGGAATTGCTGACGCCCGCGGCATGGGCTGCGAGCACCAGGGCGGCAAACACAACCAGGTTCTCGACTGCATTGTTGTGCGCCTTCATGAGGCGCTGAGCCCATGGCGACTGGGGCTTTGGATTTTCCGGATATCCCACGGCATCGCTGATGCCACGCACTGCCAGGCGGTCCAGGATGTAGGGCACCCACAGCAGGCCTGTGAAAGCGGTGACCAGGATCAGGTAGTAAAGCTCGGTATTCATGTTTGTCTCCGTCGGCAAAACAAAGTTGGCTGGATGAGCGGCGTTTGCCTCGAACGCTCAACCGGAGTGAACAAGCTTGCCATAGATTAACCTCGATGGCCATCGGCGCAGGAATGGACAGCCTGGCTCGACTGAGCTTTCCTCGCCGCGCCACTCGCCCGCGCGAGTCGACTCAATCCACCAATTGTGTCGCAAGCCGGTTGTGCTGCGCGATCAGGCGCGGCAGCTCCAGCATCGTGAGCTCGCCGTTTCGCACCAGCACCTTGCCGTTCACGATGCTGTTCGTCACACGCGGCACATGACAGAACAGCAGCGCGGCGAGCGGGTCGTGGCCGGCGCCGGCCAGGCCGATTTGATCGAGCGCGACCGTCACGATGTCGGCCGCCATGCCGGGGGCGAGCGCACCGATGTCGTCGCGCCCCAAGACGCGCGCGCCGCCGAGCGTCGCCATCTCAAGCGCCTCGCGCGCCGTCATCGCGGTCGGGCCCTGCGCGCTGCCCCGAGCCACACGCTGCAGCAGCATGGCAAGGCGCACCTCGGCCAGCATGTGGCTCGAGTCGTTCGACGCCGAGCCGTCCACCGCGATCGACACCGGCACTCCGGCGTCGCACATGGCGCGGACCGGCGCGATGCCCGATGCGAGGCGCATGTTCGAACCCGGGCAGTGCGCAACACCGGTGCCGGTGCGGGCGAACAAAGCGATTCCCGCTTCGTCGAGTTTCACGCAGTGGGCGTGCCAAACGTCGCGGCCCAACCAGCCGGTCTGCTCGGCGTATTGCGCCGGCGTGCAGTTGAACTTTTCGCGCGTATAGGCGATGTCGAAATCATTCTCGGCCAGATGCGTGTGCAGGCGCACGCCGTGTGCGCGCGCCAGCGCCGCTGCGTCGCGCATCAGGTGGGGGCTGACTGAAAACGGCGAACACGGCGCGACGACGATGCGTTGCATCGCGAAGCGCCGCGGATCGTGCCAGCGTTCGATGACACGTTGGGTGTCGCGCAGGATGGCCTCTTCGGGCTCGACCACGTCGTCAGGCGGCAAGCCGCCGGCCGACCTGCCGACGCTCATCGCTCCGCGCGCCGCGTGAAAGCGCATGCCGACTTCTTGTGCGGCCTCCAAGGCGTCGTCCAAGCGAACACCGTTCGGGAACAGGTAAAGGTGGTCGCTGCTCGTCGTGCAGCCCGACAGCAACAACTCGGCCATGGCGGTTTTCGTCGAGGTCCGAACCATCTCGGGGGTGAGCCTGGCCCAGACCGGATAGAGTGTGCGCAGCCACTCGAACAACTCGTTATCCTGCACCGGCCGAAGCGCGCGCGTCAGCGTCTGGACCATGTGGTGATGCGTGTTGACCAGGCCGGGGAAGACGACCTGGTCGCGCGCATCGATCACCACGTCGGCGCTGGAGGGCAGCTCGGCGCTCGGGCCTACCGCTTCGATGACATGGTCACGCACATGCACAGCTCCGTCCATGATTTCCCGCCGTTGCGCGTCCATGGTCACGAGCAGGCGCGCGTTGCGGATCAGCAGCGTGGCCATGACGCTCTCATCGGACAGCCCACTCAAGGCGCGCAGGGCGCCTAGAGATCACGACGGTGTGGGCGCCGCAGGCTTGCGCTCGCTCCACAGCGTGCCGGCGGTCGCCCAGTCGTGCCTCGCGATGTCGAACATCATCACGTCGACGCTGTCGGCCGCGACGCCGAGCGCGCGCACCGTCGCCGCGGTCAGCTCGCTGGCAAGCAAGCGCTTCTGTTCGACGGTGCGGCCCGCAAACATTTCCACTCGAATACAAGGCATGATGTCCTCCCGGGTTGGTTTCGGTGTCCGATACCGCAGGCAACTCCATGTCGGCGGCGTGATTCACTGAACTGGCGCGCCGCCTTCGAACCAGCGCTTGAGCAGGGCGCGCTCCACCTCGAGCATCTGCGTGGCATTGCCCAGCGGCATGGTCTTGAGCACGACGGTTTGCTGGAACAGCGCCTGTGCGTGCTTGGCGATCGCCTGCGCGGTGTGAAGGGAAACGCCTTTGTTGATGACCGCCGCGCTGTGGCAGGGTACGCAGCGCTGTTCGATGATGGGCTGCACTTGTGCGAATCCTACCTTGTCGGGCACGGCGGTGGCCGCCTCGAACTCGGGCGCAACCAGCCACACGACGATGCCGATCAGGGCCACGCCGGCGGCGATCAACTCCCAGCGCGCCGGCCCTTTGTGGCGCAACACGAAGAACAGGCGGATCAAGGCGCCGGCCAACATCAGCAGGACCAGCACGAGCCAATTGAGCGGGTGCTGGTAGGTCATTGCGTAATGGTTCGTCAACATCGCCACCAGCACAGGCAGGGTGAAGTAGGTGTTGTGCACGCTGCGCTGTTTGCCGCGCCGACCGTGGTTCGGGTCGACAGGTCGGCCGGCGCGTAGCGCCGCGACCACTTTGCGTTGGCCGGGGATGATGACCATCAGCACGTTGGCGCTCATGATCGTCGCGATCATCGCGCCGGTGAGCAGGAACGCGGCGCGCCCGGAAAACAGACGGCACGCGACCCAGGTCGCCACGCAGCTGTAGATGAACACCAGGACACCGACTTTGAGGTCGCCGCCGACGTCGCCCTTGGCATCGCGGCCGAACACGCGGCAGATCACGTCGTAGACGATCCAGCCGAGCGCCAGATAAGCGAGCGCCCCGGCGACCGCCGCGCCGGGCGACCAGTCGAAGATATTGCGGTCGACCAGGAACGACGAAGCGTTGAAGAAGTAGAGCACGGTCAATAGCGCAAAGCCGGTCAGCCAGGTCGAGTAGCTCTCCCAGTACGACCAATGCAACTTGTCGGGCAGGTTCTGCGGCGCGACCAGGTACTTGTTGTGATGGTAGAAGCCGCCGCCGTG
>JBAQUQ010000150.1:0-12176 GCA_049297615.1 Burkholderiaceae bacterium | reverse complement strand
CACCCAAGCCGAACAGCTCACGCAAGGCTTCGCGGTAGTGTTGCTGCCCCAGGCCATTGGTGCTGTAGTGGGTGCCGCCTTCGACGAGCACGAAGCGCTTGGGCGACGCGGCGCGCTCGTAAAGCGCACGCCCGAGTTCGGGGCGGATCAGCGAGTCGTTCGCCCCATGCACCACGAGCACGGGCGTGCGTACGCGGCCGACCTTTCCCGCCGAGTCGAAGCGTTGCGTGATCAGTGGCGTGATCGGCAGCCAACCCCATCGCATCGATTCGAACACGTCGGGGATCGAGGTGAAGGTGCCTTCGACGATCAGGCCTTTCGAGTCGTCGACCTCGGTGGCCAGCTGAACCGCGATGGCGCCGCCCAGCGAGTGGCCGAAGATGTAGCGGTCGTGCCCCGGATACTCACGTGCGAGCCAGGCCCAGGCGGCGCGCGCGTCTTCGTAGACGAGTTCTTCGGACGGCAGCTCGTCGCTGCTCTTGCCGAAACCGCGATAGTCCACCGCCAACACACTGAAACCCAGTTGCTGCATCTGGCGGATGCGAAATGCGCTGCCGGCGACGTTGCGCCGCGCGCCGTGCAGGTAGAGCAGGACCGGGGCGCGTGAATCCTCGGCCACCATCCACAGGGCGTGCAGCTTGATGCGGGTCTCGCTTTGCACCGAATCGTGTTCGATCCAGACGTCGTCCATGCCATGGACCTGCGCCTGCGACCAGGGCGAGGATTGCGAAGGCATGAAGATCCATTTGCGCTGCTGAACGTCGATGCTTTGGCATCCCATCAGCAGCGCCGCCAGCGCGAGCGCCCAGGCCAGCCATGGCCAGACGCGGCGACCGCACGATGGGGTGTGTTTCATGGCGGATCTCGCTTCACGAGTCGGGCAGCCGCACTCACTGGCCACGCCAGAACAAACGGTCCAATTCCTTGATGCCGATCTGGCGCCAGGTGGGCCGACCGTGGTTGCATTGGTCGGCGCGTTCAGTGCGTTCCATGTCGCGCAGCAGGGCGTTCATCTCTTCCAGCGTGAGCTTGCGATTGGCGCGAACCGCGCCGTGGCAGGCCATCGTCGACAGGATGCGGTCGCGGGCGTGTCGCACGACATGGCTGGCGTCGAACTGGGCAAGTTCGGCGAGCACGCTGCGCGCGAGTTCGACCACATCGCCCCCGGCGAGCGCACTGGGCTGCGAACGCACCGCGAGCGTGCCCGCGCTCAAGGGTGCAATGTCCAGGCCGAGTTCGATCAACTCGTCGGCTTGCGCTTGCGCGGTGGCGATCTCCTGCCCGGTTGCGGCGAACGTCACCGGAATCAGCAAGGGCTGGGCTTCGATGCTTGCCGCGGCACTGCTGGCCTTGAGGCGCTCGTAGACGATGCGTTCATGCGCCGCGTGCATGTCGACGATCACCAGGCCCATCGAGTTTTCGGCCAGCACATAGATGCCGGCGATTTGTGCCAAGGCCCTGCCCAATGGCCAGGACTGCGCGCTGTCGTCCATGAGCACGCTGTGAGCAGTCAAGCCGTGTGCCGGCTCGGTGCGCGCAGCCAGCCAGGGTGCGGGCGGTTCGGCAACGCGTAGCTGTGAAAGTTGCTGCAATGCGAGCGAAGCCTGCGCCGGCGTCGCACCCCAGGGCCCGGTATGAACAGGGTAGGCGGACCGCAAGCCGATCGACGCGCCGCTCGCCCCCGCACCCGGCTCGGCGGCGACGGCCGACATCGCGTGCGCGCCGGGATGCCCGTGCAAGCCGCCGGCACGCGACGCTGCGAGTGCAGCGTTCACGGCACTGCGCACCGCTTGGTGCACTTCGCGGGAATCGCGAAAGCGCACTTCCACCTTGGTCGGGTGGACATTCACGTCGACGCGGTCCGGCGCGACGGCGATGAACAGCACATAGACCGGTTGGCGTGCGCCGTGCAACACGTCTTCATAGGCCGAGCGCACCGCGTGCCCGATCAGCCGATCACGCACATTGCGGCCGTTGACATAGACGTACTGCTGGTCGGCGCGCGCACGCGCCACTTCGGGAAGGCCGGCATAGCCGCCCACGCTGATGGGGCCTGCATCGAGCGAGATCGGGACGGATTGCGCCATGAAGTCGGCCCCCAGCACCTCGAACACGCGTTGCTCGGCCGTCGCGCGACGCCACTGCAGCACTGCTTTGCCGTCGTGCCAGGCTGCGAACTCGACGTCGGGCCGCGCCAGCGCATGACGCCGCACCGCTTCGAGGCAATGCGCAAGTTCGGTCGCGTCGCTCCTGAGGAACTTGCGGCGCGCCGGTGTGTTGAAGAACAACTCGCGCACTTCGACCGTGGTGCCCGGCGCGCGCGCCGCGGCGTGCAACTCGCCGCTGCGCGCGTCGAGCCGGTGGCCGTGCGCAGATGGCGATTGCGCCGTGCGGCTCGTCAGCTGCACCTCCGCCACCGAACAAATCGCGGCCAGCGCCTCGCCGCGAAAGCCCATCGTCAGCACCGATTCCAGATCGGTGAGCGAGGCGATCTTGCTGGTTGCGTGACGGCGCAGGGCCAGCGCCAGTTCGTCGCGCGCGATGCCCTCGCCGTTGTCCTCGACGACCGTGGCACGCACGCCCCCGCCGTTCAACTTGACGCTGATTTCTCCGGCACCGGCATCCAGTGCGTTGTCGATCAACTCGCGCACGACCGAGGCCGGCCGCTCGACCACTTCGCCGGCCGCGATCTGGCTGACCAACTCGTCGTCGAGTTCGCGGATCGGCCGGCGCGGCGGCGGTTGCGGGTCACGGTTCATGGCGGTATTGTAGAAAGCACGGGCCCGATCCAAAGCCCGACAGACTGCTGGGATAATCGTTTCGCATGGAACTCGTAACCCTGCTGCTCGACTTCGTCTTGCACGTCGATGTGCACCTCGCCACCTTCGTGCAAACCTATGGTCAATGGGTGTACGCGCTGCTGTTCGTCATCGTCTTCGTCGAGACCGGCCTTGTCGTGATGCCTTTCCTGCCCGGCGATTCGCTGTTGTTCGTGGTCGGCACGATGTGCGGCGCCGGCCTGATGGACCTGCCGCTGGCCATGGGCCTGTTGACGGCCGCGGCGATCCTGGGCGACCAGGTCAACTATTCGATCGGCCGCTACTTCGGGCCCAAGGTGTTCCAGTGGGAGCACTCGCGCTGGTTCAACAAGCACGCTTTCGACCAGGCGCATGCGTTCTACGAAAAATACGGCGGCATCACGATCGTGCTTGCGCGCTTCCTGCCCTTCGTGCGCACCTTCGCGCCCTTCGTTGCCGGCGTTGCGGAAATGACGCGGCGCAAGTTCACGCTCTACAACATGAGCGGCGGCGCATTCTGGGTCGGCAGCGTGACCCTGGCCGGCTATGTGTTCGGCAACATTCCCTGGGTCAAGGAAAACCTCGAAAAAATCATCTGGGCGGCGATCATCGTCCCGGGTCTGCTTGTGATGTTCGGGGCGTGGCGCGCCAGGGCTAAGGCCACCGCTTAGAACAGTCTGCCAGGCAGGGGGCGAAGATCAGGCGATCTGCGGCTTGGCTTGGTCTCGAAGACTGTGTATATTCACAGTATGCAAACGCCGAAGACCTTCCCCATCCGTGCTGCCGGGCCAGGCCCGGCTTCGTCGAAGGGGCGCGGCACGGTCTGGGCGATAGAGCACCGCTTCGGCTCGCAAGCCAGCGAATCCTTCGACGACGGTTGGGGCACGCTCGAACAACAGGCCCACGAAGAACACATGGCGCCTCGCACCCAGATCATCGAAGAGCGCGCCAAAGCCATCCTGGCAAGCAACGACTCGCCCGACATCGCTTTCGACCTATCCGTCAATCCCTACCGGGGCTGCGAGCACGGCTGCGTCTACTGTTTTGCGCGGCCGACGCACAGTTATCTCAATTTGTCGCCGGGGCTGGATTTCGAAACCCGCATCATCGCCAAGGTGAACGCCGCGCAACGCCTGCGCGAGGCGTTCGCGAGTCGCGCCTACGAGCCCGCGATGCTCAATCTCGGCTCCGCGACAGACGCCTACCAGCCAGTGGAACGCAAACTGCTCATCACTCGCGGCGTGATCGAGGTGTTGTCGGAGTGCAGCCACGCGTTTGCTGTTGTCACCAAATCGTCGGGCGTTGAGCGCGACCTCGATCTGATCGCGCCGATGGCGGCGCGTGGCCTGGTGGCGGCCTATGTGTCGATCACGACACTGAACGCCGATCTGGCGCGAATCATGGAGCCGCGCGCCGCTTCGCCGCAGCGGCGACTGCAAACCATCGCGACCCTCGTCAAGGCGGGAGTGCCGGTGGGCGTGAGCGTCTCGCCGGTCATTCCCTTCATCAACGAGCCCGAACTCGAGCAGATTCTGCAAGCCGCCGCGTCAGCCGGCGCGAGCCGTGCCTTCAGCGTCGTATTGCGCCTTCCCTGGGAGGTGAACCCGCTCTTCCAGCAATGGCTCGATACCCATTTTCCGCAGCGTGCAGCGCGCGTCATGGCACGCATCCGCGAGATGCGTGGTGGGCGTGACTACGACGCTCGCTTCGGCTCACGCATGCGAGGGCAGGGCGTGTGGGCAGAGCTGTTGCGCCAGCGCTTCGAAAAGGCCGTGACACGCCTGGGCCTGAACCGTGAGCGAGTGCCGCTCGATTTGTCGCAGTTTCGAAAGCCTGAGCTTTGCGCGCCGAGTCCGCAGGGCGATTTGTTTGCGTGAATTCGAGTGAAGATTCAGCTCACGGCGATCGGCACGCGGCGAAGGCGTCGAGTGCTGGTCGATATTCACTGGCATGAATTTGCAGGGCCCCGATCACGCTGTGGAACAAGTGATCGTGCGACAGCGGCTGCGTGAGCCGTTCACGCAAACATTGCCAATTCAGGCCCAGTGATTGCTGCGCACTCGGCGCAAACCAGGTGAGCCACGGCACATGGGTCTGTTCGCGCGGCGCGAAAGCGTAGGGCAGTCCGTGAAGATAAAGATTGTTCTCGCCCAGCGACTCTCCGTGATCGGAGACGTAGATCATGGCAACGTCGAACTCCGTCACGCGCTGCTGCAGCCACACGATGGTCGCGGCGAGCACTCGATCCGTGTAGAGGATCGAGTTGTCGTAGGCATTGACCAGCGATTCGCTCGAACACTGCTGGAGCACGACCGTAGTGCACTCCGGTTGGAACGTCTTGAGCGCGGCGGGTGAGCGTTTCGAGTAGGCAGGGCCATGGCTGCCCATCTGGTGCAGCACCAGGAACACGCCACGCTCGCGTTGCTCGGCAGGCATGGCCAGCAGGCGTGCGTCCAGGCCGTGCAACAAGGCTTCGTCAAGGCACTCGCCGTCGCTGCACATCTCAGCCGGAAGCGCAGCTGCACCGGGCGCGGCTTGATGTGCGAAGGCATTCGGGACGCGCGCGCAAACGCCCTTGCAGCCGGCCTGGTTGTCCAGCCACAGCACGGCCAGACCGGCTCGTTGCACCACATCGAGCAAGTTCTCGCTTTCATGCTCGCGAGACTCGAAAGCGTCACGCCCGAGATGGGACAACATGCATGGCAGCGACGCCGCCGTGCTGGTGCCGCATGAGGTGACGTTGGGCGCGCTCAGCACGTCGTGACGCGCCAGCTCCGGATTGGTCGTGCGTGCGTAGCCGTTCAAGGAGAAGTGATCGGCGCGCGCCGTTTCACCGATCACCAAGACGAGCAGGGGCGGCCTCCCATTGCGCGGCAGGATGCGCGCATCCAGGCCAATGGGCAGCGGCGGACCGGCAGGGCGCGCATTTGCCTGATAGCCCAGGACACCCAATGCATAAAACGAGTTCAGCGGATTGATCAGAAAGCGAATCTGTTTGTGGTTGCGCATCGTTGCCGCCAGATCCGCAAACGAGGCCAGTACGAGCAATACGATGGCCAGCAGCGACAGCGCCATCGCCAAGGCGTTGCGCCACAGTTGCGAGTGGAACTGGAGTCGATTCACGGGCAGCCACGCCATTGCCAGGAGCGGCAATCCGGCCAGGACCAGCACGCTGGCGAGCAGGCCCAGGCTCAGCAAGTCGCGCACTTCGGCGACATTGGTCTGCAGCACATTGGTGAGCATCGTCGTGTCGATGACGACGCCATAACTGCCCATGAAGTGGGCACCGATCGCCGACGAAATCAGACACACGGCGATGGCAGGTTTGACGCTGCGCGCGAACGCCAACTGCGCCAGCAAAGCCAGCAGCAGCAGGGCCAGCATCGCCGCGAAACCCGCGATGAACAGCGCGCCGCGCACCGAGGCCATTTCGGGCAGGCGCAACAGGGCTTGCCACAGCGGCCAGTTCGCGAAGCTTGCGATCCACAGGCTCGCGCCCGCCGCGAGCGCAAGCGGGTTGACCGCGCGAGCCGGAGGTCGCGCGGTGGAAAGCGAGGGCAAAGGAGTGGGCTTTCGCATGGCCCATTTTCGCGCAGGCCGCGAGGGCTCGAGCGCCGGCTACTTGAAGATGCCCTTGACCCGATCGGTCCAGGACTTCGAGGTGGGCGAGTGGCGCTCACCTCCTTTTCGAAACGACTCGTCGAGTTCCTTCAGGAGCTTGCGCTGATGTTCCGTCAACTTGATCGGCGTTTCGACGCTGACGTGGCAGTACAGGTCGCCCGGGTAGCTGGAGCGCACGCCGCGTATGCCCTTGCCGCGCAAACGGAAGGTCTTGCCGTGCTGCGTGCCTTCGGGCAGATCGATCTCGGCGCTGCCGCCCAGCGTGGGAACCTCGATATTTCCGCCCAGCGCTGCCGCAGTCAGTGGCACGGGCACGGTGCAGTGCAAGTCGTCGCCGTCGCGTTCGAAGATGTCGTGCTGCTTGATGCGGATTTCGATGTACAGGTCGCCCGAAGGGCCCCCGTTCATTCCCGGCTCGCCATTGCCGCTGGAGCGAATGCGCATGCCTTCGTTGATGCCCACTGGAATCTTCACCTCGAGCGTCTTCGTCTTCTTCACCTTGCCCTGGCCATTGCAGGTGGTGCAGGGGTCGGGAATGATCTTGCCGGTGCCGTGGCAATGCGGGCAGGTCTGCTGGATGCTGAAGAACCCCTGGCGCATGTGCACCGTGCCGGCACCACCGCAAGTGCTGCAGCCGCGCGGGCTCGTTCCAGGTTTTGCGCCGCTGCCATGGCAGGTGTCGCAGCTCTCGTACGAGGGGATCCTGATCTGCGATTCCTTGCCGTTGGCCGCCTCTTCGAGCGTGATCTCCATCGCGTAGTTCAGGTCGGCGCCGCGAAACACTTGCTGGCCGCCGGCGCCACGGCGCTGCCCGGCGGCGCCGCCCGCACCCCCCGCGCCGAAGATATCGCCGAAGATATCGCCGAAGGCCTCGGCGAAGCCGCCGAATCCTTCCTGCCCCGGGCCGGGGCGGCCGCCCGCCAGATTGGGGTCAACGCCGGCGTGGCCGTATTGGTCGTAGGCGGCGCGCTTTTGCGGCTCGGAGAGCATCTCGTAGGCTTCCTTGGCCTCCTTGAACTTGTCCTCCGACTTCTTCGCGCCGTCCCCCTGGTTGCGGTCCGGGTGGTGCTTCATGGCCAGCTTGCGGTAGGCCTTCTTGATGTCCTCGTCGCTGGCGTTTTTCGCGACGCCGAGCACTTCGTAGTAGTCCCGCTTGGCCATCAGCTCACCTGTTCAAACCGGTTGAAATCATGTCGCACAAAACGAACCGCCGCGTTCCCGGTGCAGATCCTGTCTGGCACTTTGGAACGCGGCGCGAGCGGCCGGCCGCTCAAACCACGGTGGGCAACACTGCTTACTTCTTGTCTTTGACTTCCGTGAAATCGGCGTCCACCACGTTGTCGTCGGACGCCTTCGCACCTGTCGCCTGTGAGGCCTCGGCGGCGCCGGGCGCCGCCCCGGCTCCAGCACCGGCAGCAGCCTGACTCTCGGCGTAGACCTTCTCGCCGAGCTTCTGGCTGACCGCCATCAGGGCCTCCGTCTTGGCTTCGATCACGGCCTTGTCGTCACCCTTGAGCGCCTCTTGCGCCTCCTTCAGCGCGGTTTCGATCTTTTCCTTCTCGGGCGCGTCGAGCTTGCCGCCGTGTTCGGCCAAGCTCTTCTTCACGCTGTGCACCATGGCGTCGGCGGAGTTGCGCGCCTGGATCAATTCGAGCTTCTTGCGGTCCTCCGCGGCGTTGAGCTCGGCGTCCTTCACCATTGCCTGGATCTCGCTTTCCGACAGACCCGAGTTCGCCTTGATCGTGATCTTGTTTTCCTTGCCCGTGGCCTTGTCTTTCGCGCCGACGTGCAGGATGCCGTTGGCGTCGATGTCGAAGGTCACTTCGATTTGCGGCATGCCGCGCGGCGACGGTGGGATGCCTTCGAGATTGAACTCGCCCAGGCTCTTGTTGCCGCTGGCCATGTCGCGTTCGCCCTGGAACACCTTGATCGTCACGGCAGGCTGGTTGTCGTCGGCGGTGGAAAACGTCTGCGCGAACTTGGTTGGAATCGTCGTGTTCTTCTTGATCATCTTCGTCATCACGCCGCCGAGCGTCTCGATGCCCAGGCTGAGCGGGGTCACGTCGAGCAGGAGCACGTCTTTGCGGTCGCCGGCGAGCACTTGGCCCTGGATGGCGGCGCCCACGGCGACGGCTTCGTCGGGGTTCACGTCCTTGCGCGGTTCGCGGCCGAAGAACTCCTTGACCTTGTCCTGCACCTTGGGCATGCGCGTCATGCCGCCCACCAGGATCACATCGTCGATCGCGCTCACGGCGATGCCGGAATCCTTGATGGCTGTGCGGCACGGTGCAATCGTGCGCTCGATCAGGTCATCGACCAGGGCTTCGAGCTTGGCGCGCGAAAGTTTGATATTGAGATGCTTCGGGCCCGACGCATCGGCCGTTACGTACGGCAGATTGATGTCGGTCATCGCGCCGCTCGAAAGTTCGATCTTCGCTTTCTCCGCGGCCTCCTTCAAGCGCTGCAGCGCGAGCACGTCCTTGCCCAGGTCGACACCTTGCGCTTTCTTGAACTCGCTGATGATGTAGTCGATGATGCGCTGGTCGAAGTCTTCACCGCCGAGGAAGGTGTCGCCATTGGTGGAGAGGACTTCGAATTGTTTTTCACCGTCGACATCGGCGATTTCGATGATCGAGATGTCGAACGTGCCACCGCCCAGGTCGTACACCGCGATCTTGCGGTCGCCCTTCTCCTTCTTGTCCAGACCGAACGCCAGTGCCGCGGCGGTGGGCTCGTTGATGATGCGCTTCACGTCCAGCCCGGCGATGCGGCCGGCGTCTTTCGTCGCCTGGCGCTGCGCGTCGTTGAAGTAAGCAGGCACCGTGATGACGGCTTCCGTGACGGCCTCGCCGAGGTAGTCTTCGGCGGTCTTCTTCATCTTGCGCAGCACTTCGGCGCTGACTTGCGGAGGAGCCAGGCGGCTGCCGCGCACCTCGACCCAGGCGTCGCCGTTGTCGGCGGCGGCGATCTTGTAGGGCATCAGGGAGATGTCCTTCTGCACCTCCTTTTCGGTGAACTTGCGCCCGATCAGGCGCTTCACGGCGTACAGCGTGTTGCGCGGATTCGTCACGGCCTGGCGCTTGGCCGAGGCGCCCACCAGGATTTCGCCGTCTTCCTGGTAGGCAATGATCGACGGCGTGGTGCGCGCGCCTTCGCTGTTCTCGATCACCTTGGTCGTGTTGCCTTCCATGATCGCCACGCACGAGTTGGTGGTGCCGAGGTCGATGCCGATGATCTTTGCCATGTCGAATGCTCCTGGATGCTGGAATGCCGATATGTCGCAGTTGTGGGTATGCCGGGGCTTTTCAAGCGGCGCGCGCCCTCAGTTCGCAGCGGCGGCGACGGTGACAAGGGCCGGGCGCAACACGCGCTCGGAGATCGAATAGCCTTTTTGCAGCACGGCCACGACGGTGTTGGGTTCCTGTGCTGCTGGCACGACGTTGATGGCCTGGTGCTGGTGCGGGTCGAAGCGCGCACCGACTTGGGGGTTGATCTCGGTCACCTTGTTGCGCTCCAGCGCTGCGGCCAACTGGCGCAAGGTGGCGCTCACACCTTCGATCAGCTGCTCAGGGGTTGAGCCTTTGACGGTGATCGTCGCCTCGAGACTGTCCTTGACCGGCAGCAGACTTTCGGCAAACGACTCGACCGCGAATTTGCGCGCCTTGCTCAGCTCTTCTTCGGCGCGCCGGCGCGTGTTCTCGGCTTCGGCCTTGGCGCGCAGAAAAGCGTCGGACACTTCGGCGTGGCGTGCCTGGAGTTCGGTCAACTGTTGTTCTGCACTGGGCGCTGCGGGGGCTGCGGCATCGTCTGTTTCATCGCTGGCCTGGCCGTTCGAGGAGGAGGTTTGAGGTTCTTGCATGATCACCTTCGCTGGCACAGTCGCCGATGTGGCGCCAAGGGCGGTAGTTTCAAGAGGGAATCGCGCAAAACAGCGAATTCGGCCGCGCGGCGTGTGAATTCCTTCCCGACCTGCGCATACATGATGCCTACAAGGAGTCGTCGCTAGCGCTCCAGCGGTTCCAGTGGGCGAGCTTGCGGCGGTCGCGCTTGGTCGGGCGACCCTGTTCCAGCGTTTGCCCCGGTTCAACACCGGCCCGCCGCTGCTCGAGCAAGGCGGCGCGCGCGGCCGAGCTTTGCGGCGTTTGTTCGTAGAGGGTTTGCACCACCGCCGCCGGGCCTCGACTCTGGCTCAATCCCTTGACGACGAGTTGCAGCGGCATCTTTCCTTGAATCAGTGCGATCAGATCACCCACGCGCACCTCGCGCGAGGCCTTGGCCGGCTGCGCATTGACGCACACATGGCCTTTGACGATCTGCTCGACGGCCTGGCTGCGCGTCTTGAACAAACGCGCAGCCCACAACCATTTGTCGAGCCTGACCCGGGACGCTTCAATTTCCATGGGGCCGACATTAGCATTTGTCCTAGTGCAATTGGTGGGCGATCGGGAAGCGTTGCAGGGCGATTGCGGCGAACATCGCAGCTGTGCGCTGGAGCTGCGCCGGAAGTTCGCCAAGAGTGCGCCGAACCTGCGCCGATCAACAACCTGGAGGATGCTATGCGTCGCGATACCTTTCTCAAAACTCTCACTGCGCTTGCCGCAGCCGGGGCCCTGCCGCTTCCGGCAGGCGCAGCCGCCAACCTGAAGATGATGATCCCGGCCAACCCCGGAGGCGGCTGGGACACCACTGGCCGCGCCATCGGCAAGGCCTTGCAGGATGCCGGGCTGGCAGCCTCAGTCACCTACGAGAACAAGGGCGGTGCGGCCGGCGCGATTGGCCTGGCCCAGTTCGTCAACGCCAGCAAGGGCGACCCGAACGCGCTGATGGTGATGGGCGCGGTGATGCTGGGCGGCATCATCACCGGCAAGCCGCCGGTGACGATCACGCAGGCCACGCCGATCGCGCGCCTTACGAGCGAATACAACGTCTTCGTGCTGCCGGAGAACTCGCCGTTCAAGACCATGAAGGACGTGGTCGAGGCGATGAAGAAGGACCCCGCCAGCGTCAAGTGGGGCGGTGGCTCGCGCGGTTCCACCGAGCACATCGCCGCGGCGATGATCGCGCGCGAAGTGGGCGTGGACGCGGCCAAGATCAACTACGTGCCATTCCGTGGCGGCGGCGAGGCAGTGGCGGCCATCCTGGGCGGCAATGTCACGGTCGGCGGCAGTGGCTACAGCGAGTTCCAGCAGTACATCGAGGCCGGCAAGATGAAGCCGATCGGTGTCACATCGGAAACCCGGCTGAAGGGCATCAATATCGCGACGCTGAAGGAGCAGGGCATCAATGTCGTCATCGGCAACTGGCGCGGCGTCTATGCGGCGCCGGGCATCACGGCCGAGCAGCGCAAGGCGCTGACCGACCTGGTGGTCGGTGCGACCAAGTCCAAGACCTGGACCGAGGCGCTGGAGAAGAACAACTGGACGCCGGCGCTGCTGCCGGGCAAGCCGTTCGAGGACTTTGTCGACAACGAGTTCGCCAGCCTGCGCGCCACCATGGTCAAGGCCGGCATGATCTGATCGGCCCGACTTGAGCCACTCGTCGCGTTCCACCACGCACCAGACGCTGATTGGCGTCGGTGCGCTGGCGATCGGCGCCTTCCTGGCCTGGGGGGCGCGCGCGCTGCCGGCAGCGGTGGGTTACTCCGGCGTCGGCCCGGCGGTGCTGCCGTGGTTCATGTCGGGCGCGCTGGGTCTGTGCGGCGCGCTGCTGATCTGGCAGGCGCAGCGCGGCGGCTACCGTGAGCTGGCAGAAGGCTCG
>JBAQUQ010000149.1:0-6299 GCA_049297615.1 Burkholderiaceae bacterium | reverse complement strand
GCGACTTCGCCCTGGCAACGCATGCCCGAACGGGCAATCGCAACCTGGCGCTGTACCTGCTCGACAGCCTGGCGCTGACGCCGCAATGGACGCTGACGGCCAGCGGCCGCTACGACGCCGCACGCGTGCATATCCGCGACTCCTCGGGCAAGGACCCACAGCTCGACGGCGACCACACGTTCAAGCGCTTCAATCCCGCCCTCGGTTTGAACTTCAACCCGACGCCGAGTCTGACCGCGTACGCCAGCTACAACGAAGGCATGCGCGCGCCCACCGCGATGGAGCTGACCTGCGCCGACCCGGCAACACCCTGCAAATTGCCCAATGCATTCCTGGCCGACCCGCCGCTGAAGGCCGTGGTCGCGCATACCCTGGAGTTCGGTGCACGCGGCAAGAGCGAGCGCTTCACTTGGGGCTCGGCGCTGTACCGCACCGATCTGACCGACGACATCCGGTTCATCGGCAGCCAGGGCACCCTCAACGCAGGCTACTTCCAGAATGTCGGCAAGACCCGACGTCAGGGTCTGGAATTGAATGCGGGCAACCGCTGGGGGCCATTGGGCGTCGTCGCGCGCTACAGCTTCATCGACGCAACCTACCGTACCGGTTTCATCGAAAACAGCCCGTCGAACTCGAGCGCCGACGCCAACGGCGACATCCAAGTTCAAGCCGGCCACCGCGTCCCGGGCGTGCCGCGCCAATCCCTGCACCTGCGCCTGGACCTGGACGCGACCGAATCGCTGTCGCTGGGCGCCAACGTCGTCACGAGCAGCTCGAGCCACGCGCGCGGCGACGAAAACAATCAAGACTTGAGCGGTGCGGTACCGGGTTACGCCGTGCTCAACCTGGACGGCCGCTATCGACTCGGCAAACACTTCGAGGCGTTCGCGCGCATCAACAACGTGTTCGACCGCCGCTATGCGAACTTCGGCATCCTCGGCCAGAACGTGTTCACCGGGCCCGGGCGCAGCTTCGACCCGGCCAATCCGGCGAACGAGTCGTTCCGCGGCCTGGGTGCGCCGCGCGGTGCCTGGCTGGGCTTGCGCTACGACTGGGACTGAGGCGCGGTTGCGGGCTCAAGCGCGCGCGCAAACCCCCGGGGCCTGCGGCATCGCCGATCCCTCCTTCTTTTGCGTCAAGACGATGCCGTTCTTCACGGCGATGATCTCAGCGACGATGGACACGGCAATCTCGGCCGGCGTCTTGCTGCCCAGATCCAGGCCGACGGGGCCGTGCAGGCGGCCGATCTCGGCCTCTGACAGGTCGAACAACGCGAGACGCTCCTTGCGCTTGGCGGTATTGCTGCGCGAGCCGAGCGCGCCGACGTAGAACGCCGGTGACTTGAGCGCCTCGAGCAGCACCATGTCGTCGAGCTTGGAGTCGTGTGTCACGGCGATCACGGCGCTGTGCGGGTCGAGCTGCAGTTCCAGCACCAGGTCGTCGGGCATGGCCTTGCTGAAGATCGTGTTCGCAATGTCCCACGTCAAGTGGTACTCCTCGCGCGGATCGCAGCAAATCACTTCAAAGTCCAGCGCCAGCGCCATTTGTGCGACGGCACGAGACAGTTGTCCGGCGCCGATGATGAGCAGGCGCCAGCGCGGACCGAACAGCGCGCGCAAGGTCTTGCCGTCGAAGCTGAAGGTTTCGCCGCGCGAAGCGGGCTCGATTGCCACGGCGCCGGTCTCGAGATCGAGGCGTCGTGCCACGAGCTCATGGCGCGCGGTTCGCTCCAGCACCTCGCTGATCCACGCCACCTCAAGCAGCGGCTCCTGCACGAGGCGCAAAGTTCCGCCGCAGGGCAGGCCGAAGCGCGCCGCTTCTTCTTTCGTCACGCCATAGGCGACCAATGAAGGCTTGGCGACGCGCTCGCCGTGGCGCACGCGTTCGATCAAGTCGTCTTCGACGCAACCGCCCGACACCGAACCCGACACCTGGCCGTCGTCGCACATCGCCAGCAGCGCGCCGGGCGGGCGCGGCGCCGAGCCCCAGGTTTCGATCACGGTCACGAGCCAAACGCCGCGGCCCTTGGCACGCCACTCGCGCGCCTGGTTCAACACCTGCAAGTCAAGACTGTCCATCGAAGGTCCCCGTCGTGGTTCGCCGAATTGTGCCTGCTGGCGCGCCGCGCCTGGATGCGTTGCGCAATGCCCCTGCGAGGTCGTTCAGGCTGGCCAGGTTGTGCATCGGCAAGAAGCGGTCGACATGCGCTAGCAGCGCGCGCACACCGGCCGCGCGTGGCTCGAAACCGTCAAAGCGCAGCAGCGGGTTCAGCCACACCAGCTCGTGGGCGCTGCGCTGCAGTTGCGCAGCCGCCTCGGCGAGCAGGGCGCTGTCGCCGCGCTCCAGACCATCGGTGACGAGCAGCACTGCGGCGTTCGCGCCCAAGACGCGCCGCGCCCAGCGCCGGTTGAACTCGGTGAGGCAGTTGGCGATGCGCGTGCCGCCCCTCCAGTCGTGTACCTGGGCGTCGGCCAGCTTCAGCGCGACGTCCGCGTCGCGATATCTGAGGCAGCGCGTGATGTTGCTCAGACGCGTGCCGAAAGTAAAGGTGTGGACCTTCAGGTAGCGCCGCGTCAGGCCGTGCACGTAGTGCAGAAACAGGCGCGAATAGCGCTGCATCGAGCCCGAGATATCGAGCAACACCACCAGGGGCGGCAACTCGGTGCGCGACCGGGTATAGGCCGGAACAAAGGTCTCGGGCTGGCGCGCCATGCGCTGCAAGCTGCGGCGCAGGTCGAGCTGGCCGCGCGCTGCTGGCTCAAAGCGGCGCCGGCGTACCGGCTGCACCGGCAGCGGCACGCGCTCGGCGAGCTTCTTGGCCAGTTCGTATTCGGCGGTGGTCATGGTCTCGAAATCGGCCTGCTGGAGCCGTTCAAGCCCCGAATGGCTGAACTGCGGCTCGAACCGGATTTCGTCTTTCGCCGTGTTGTCGGCCGGCGGCTCGGTCCTGGCCGGGGCGCGCAGCGCCTCGGCCAAGCGGTTCGCAGGGCTGGGGCTGATCTTCTCGCCGCGGCCACCGATCTCGGGCGGCAGCGATCGCAGCATTTGCTCGAGTAGCTTCGGTTCGCGCCAGAACGCGTCGAACGCGGCGTCGAACAACACTTGCTGCTCGTGGCGGTCGAGCATCACGGCACCGAGCGCGGCGCGCACGTCGTCGCGTCGATCCAAGCCCACTGCTTCGACCGCGGCGATTCCCGCGAGCACACGATCCGGCCCCACCGCCAGGCCGGCACGGCGCAGCAGGCGCGAGAAGTGGACGATGTTGTCGGCGAGCACGGCGGGTTCGCGACCAGCCCGCTGTCTCAATCGAGCAGCGCCCGCGCGCGCAATTCGTCGAGCAGCCTGGCGCTATCGCCGCTTTGCAGCTTGCTGATGTCGTCTTGATACTTGAGCAGCACGCCCAGGGTGTCGTGTACCGTCGCCGGATCGAGCCGCATGGCGTTGAGTGCGAGCAGTGCATTCGTCCAGTCGATCGTCTCGGCGATGCCGGGCGCCTTGAACAGATCGAGCGTGCGCATGCGCTGCACGAACTCGACCACCTGCCGATACAGCCGCTCGCTGGCGCCGGGCGCCTTGCGCCGCACGATGTCGAGTTCGCGCTCGACGTCCGGGAATTCGACCCAGTGGTACAGGCAGCGGCGCTTCAGCGCATCGTGGATCTCGCGCGTGCGGTTGCTCGTGATGACCGTGATCGGCGGCGCACTCGCCTTGATCGGGCCGAGTTCGGGAATCGTGATCTGGTTCTCTGCCAACACTTCGAGCAGGAAGGCGTCGAAGGGCTCGTCGGCGCGGTCGAGTTCGTCGATCAGCAGCACCGGAGGGCGTTCCTGCGTCAGCGCTTTGAGAAGCGGCCGCTCGATCAGCATGGCGCGCGAATACAGGCTCTGCGTCAGGCGTTCGCGCTCGGCGGCGTCAGCCACGGTGTGCGCCGCTTCGGCCAGGCGAATCTCGACCATCTGACGCGCGACGTTCCATTCGTAGGCGGTCTGCGCGATGTCCAGGCCTTCATAGCACTGCACGCGCAGCAGGGCCGTGCCCAGGCCGGTGGCGAGCGTCTTGGCAAGTTCAGTCTTGCCCACGCCGGGTTCGCCCTCGAGGAAGAGCGGCCGGTGCAGCTTCAGGCTGAGGAACAGCGCGGTGGCCAGGCGCCGGTCGCAGACATAATTTTCCGCCGCGAGCAGCGAGATCACGGCGTCGACAGAGCCGGGCAGCTTCAATGCCGTGGCCGTCATGGCAGGGGACTGCCGCGCGCCGCTCAACGCGCCAGCGCCGCCGCGACTGCGCGCGAAGCCATCACCGAGATCATCGCCGCGCGATACACCGGCGTGCCGTGCAGGTCGCCATTGATTCCCTCCGTGCCGACCTTGACCGCCTTCGCCGCCTCGGGCGTAAAGCTCTTGGTGAGCGCCTCTTCGATCTCCTGGCAGCGAAACACGCTGCTCTTCGCACCCGTCACCGCCACCCTCACGCCGCCTGCGCCTTGGCTGACGAATACGCCCACCAAGGCGAAGCGCGACGCCGGCTGCTTGAACTTGACGTACGCCGCATTCGCCCCCGTGGGAAAGCTCACCGCCGTGATCAGCTCGCCGGGCTCGAGCGCGGTTTCAAACAGACCCGTGAAGAAACCGTCACCGGCAATCGTGCGCCGGTTCGTGTGCACGGTCGCGCCCAAGCCCAGCACGGCCGCCGGGTAGCACGCGGCGGGGTCGGCGTTGGCGATCGAGCCGCCGAGCGTGCCCATATTGCGCACCATCGGGTCGCCGATGCCGGCGGCAAGTTCGGCCAGCGCCGGAATCGCCTGCCTCACTTCGACGGAGTTCGCCACGCCGGTGTGCGTGGTCATGGCGCCGATCACGACATGGCTGCCATCGATGCGTATGCCTTTGAGCTCGGCGATGCCGCCCAGGTCGACGAGACGCTCGCTCGACGACAGGCGCAGTTTCATCGCCTGCACCAGGCTTTGGCCCCCGGCCAGATAGCGCGAGTCGCCGCGGAACGCCGACGCCGCCTCGGCCGTGCTCGCGGGGCGTTGGTAGTCAAACGTATACATGCATGTCCCCCGAGCTACATCGAGCCGCATCGAACCACATCGAACCCCATCAAGCCGCATTGTTCGCAGCGTGCCGGACGCGCCATCGTACACACAGGCTCGCACCATGGCTTGGCCCAGGTCTTGCGCCAGGCCCACCCGGCCCATCCTATTTGTCCGCGTTCGCAAAGAACAACTGCTCGCCGCCTATTCGGTAGCTCGATATCGTCGCCTGGCCGTCGGCCGACACCACCCAGTCGGCGAATTGCTGCGCCGGCCCGGTCTTCACGTGAGGGTGTTTCGCCGGATTCACGACGATCACGCCGTACTGGTTGAACAGGCGCCTGTCGCCCTCGACGAGGATGGTGAGCTCGCCGCGGTTCTTGAACGACAACCAGGTGCCACGGTCGGTCAGCGCATAGGCCAGCGTGCTCGAGGCGATGTTCAGCGCCGGGCCCATGCCGCAGCCGCATTCCTTGTAGCCGGCGAACTTGCCCACCGGCGTGTCGATTCCCGCGGCCTTCCAGTAGCGCAACTCCGCGGCGTGGGTGCCGCTCTTGTCACCGCGCGAGACGAACGCGGCGGATGACACGGCGAGTTTCTTCAAGCCCTCGACCACATCCTTGCCCCGGGTGAAGGCCGGGTCGGACTTGGGGCCCACGATGATGAAATCGTTGTACATCACTGCTCGGCGCGGCAAGCCGAAGCCCTCAGCGACGAACTTCTCCTCGGCCACCTGGTCGTGCACGAAGAGCAGGTCGGCGTCGCCGCGCCGGCCCATGTCCAGCGCCTGGCCGGTGCCGAGCGCGACGACTCGGACGTCGACTCCCGAGGACTTCTTGAACGCCGGCAGCAGGTGCGCGAACAGTCCCGACTGCTCGGTGCTCGTCGTCGACGCCATGACGATGAACTTGTCCTGGGCAGGCGCCAGGCCGGAGGTGAATACGGCCGAGGCGCCGAGTGCCGCAACCACGAAAGCGCGGCGCGCGCGCCGCTTCAACATCAGTCCAGCTTCCATCCCATCTCTCCTTTGACGAACAACAGGGCCTGACCGCCGAGGCGGTCGCTGAAAAACTCATCGACGGGCAGATCGACGTGGATCTCGCCCTGCTCCAGATACACGACGCGGCTCGCGAGGCGTTTCGCCTGACCGAGGTTGTGCGTGCTCATCACGAGCGTCATGCCTTCGCCGGCGAAGCCCGCGAGCAGGGTCTCGACTTCCTTCTTCGCCGACGGGTCCAGGCTCGCCGTGGGTTCGTCGAGGAACAAC
>JBAQUQ010000148.1:0-16590 GCA_049297615.1 Burkholderiaceae bacterium | reverse complement strand
ACCCACAGCCTGCGCTTGGTGCGCTTCAAGGGGCACCCGGGAGAGTGACGGTCACGCTGCCGCTGTAACCCTGCCCCGTGCGCTGCAATTGCAGTTCGACGGGCCGCGCCCGCGCCGCACTGCGCGCCTCGATGAGCCAGGCGCGCAAGCCTTCGGGGCTGGCATTGTTCAATGCCAGCACGGCGCGCTCACCACGCGGCGCGAGTTTCCCCGACTCGCCCAGGCGCGCCGTGGCCGCCTTCAGCGCATCGCCGGCCTGGGTGGCTGAGACCGCAGTGGCGCCACGCAATTCGCGAATCTCCGCGGCCAGGCGATGCATGTCCTGCAACTGAGTGTCGAACCGGTCGTGCGCAGCCGGCGCGTCGCGCAGCGTGCGCCAGGCGGGTTGAATCAGCACACTCCAAACGATGAACAGGCCCAGGACAAGCAAAACCACGACCAGCGCATAACGCTCGCGCGACGCCAGCGCGGCCCAGCGTCGCGCCACCTGTTGGCGTGCATGCGAAAGTGTCGGCGGCGCTGCGCTCATGACGCTGCCGTGCCCTGGGTGCGCCCGATCGTGAGCCGCCCCTGCGTCGCTTCGACGGCCCAGCCAGCGGGGCGAAGCAGGCTGCGGAAGTGCTCGATTTGAGCGGCGCTCCAGCCGCTCGCCCCGACGGTCAATTTGCCCGCTTCGAAGCGAAGGTTTTCGGCCGGCGGTCGGTCCGCCGGCCAGGCTGACGCCGCGGCCTGAAGCAAAGGTTCCAAATCGGCATCGCCCGGCCTGCCGGCCATGGTTCGCAAGGCGCTTGTTTCGCGCTGCACCACGGCGTTCGCATCACGTGCGATGTCGAACTCACTGACGCCAGGGAAGGTGGCCTTGATCAGGCTGGCGATGGCTGCGCGTTTGTCTTGCAACGTGGTGCGCTGTTGCCACGCCCACAGATTCAGTCCGACCACCTGCGCAACCAGCAGGGCGGCCACCCCCGCGCGTACCGGACGCCACGCGGGGCTGAGCAATTGGCGCAGTGCGTCGCGCAGTGCCCGCGCACCGCGCGTGCGCCGCACCAGATCGAATTGGCGCAGATTCCACAAGCTGCGCCCCGCCTGCAGGGCGCGGTGACTGGAAGGCAAGACATTGACCCTCGTGCCGAGCCATTGCTCGGCCGCACTGGCCGCCGCTGGGCTGGTGCTCCAGCGAGTCGATTCGGGCAAGCTCGCGGGCAGCATCGCGCGCGCCAACCCCCCATCGAGGCGCAAGCTGAGTACGCCGTGCGAGTTCGCCCAGGTCAGAACGACGCCTCGATTTGGCCCTGCGGTGTCGCTGAGCGCTTCGCTGAAATGCCCTATCGGCGGCTCGTCGGGCCACGACATCGGTACAACCCGATCCACAAAGACATTCGCCTTCTCCAGAGCGGCAAGTTCGCCGCGCAACCAGCGCCGATCCACCGCGGCGACCCAGGTCTTCTGGCCGGGCACGGCCTGGGGCGCGAGCGCCAGATGAATCGCATCGGCGTCGTCGAGCAGGTTTTCCTCGAGTACGCCCTCCAGCGCTGCGCGCATGCGCGCAGCCGATGCCTTGGGCAGGGTGATGCGATGCCAGCTGACATCGACATCGGCAAGGACAGCGACCACCTGCGTGGCGCCGGGCAGCAATGACGCCGCACTTCGCCCCTGGCGCTGCACGGACAGGCCGTCCGGGCTGGTCACGTACTCGTACTCCCGGCCGCCTGCGGACTCGCTGCGGTCCGAACCGGGCGGGTTGTGCGGATGCAGCCGCTGGCGCTGCGGGAGCTGAACGACGAGGAGCGACATGCGGGGCGGAAAGCTGGTCGGGTCGATTGTAGACAGCGGGTTGTCTGCGCAATTGATCGAGTGTCAAGCTTGCGCGGCACGCTGTCGCGGTGTCGATTCAGGGGCCAGCCGATTCGCGGCTCGCGATCTGTTCGCGCAGCAGCAACACGACCTCCAGACCGCGCCGCTCGACCAGGGAGCGTTGCTCGAGCACGCGATCGCCCACGCGCAGGCGGCCGCGGATCTCGAAAAAATTCGACACCACCCCGATCGGCGGGTTCGCGTCCAATTCGACGCCAGGAATCTGCGCCAGCACGTCGGCGACCGTCCTGAAATGGCTGCGCTGGCGCACCTGAAGCAGGCGTTCGGCGCTGGCCAGATCCAGGCCCTTCAAGGTGGCGACAAGGACTTCGCGCCCCGCGGTGTTGGCATTCACCACGGTCCGTGTGGGCAACAAGGTGACATAAGGTCCGAGTCGATGCAAAGCTTCGGCGCTGACCCCGAACCAGGCGAGCTGGCTCACGTCGCGTGGCAGCAGAGCGGTCGCGCCGCCCGCGCCGGGCGTGCCTGCTGATCCAGCGGGAGCCGAGGCGTCGCGCAGGCCTTCAGCGATACGTGTTGCCACATCGGTGGCCGTGCCGACGGCCTGACACAGGCGTTCCAGGGCGGCGAGTTCCTCGGGGATCACCTTGCCCGCGCCGATCAGGTTGCTCAGGTTGTAGCGCGAATGTTCGTCGCTGATGCTGCCCGACAAGAAGGCGTCGGGCGCGTCGTCGGTATTGTCCTTGTCGGCTGCGAGAAAGGTCGAGAGCCGCGCCTCGGCCAAGGGCACGGCCCAGGGTTCGCCCAAGTGATCGGCGCCGCCAGTGCGTGCATCTTCGCGCAGAATCAGGCGCGCCCAATCGAGTGCGCCGGTGAGAATCCAGACCGACTGCGAGCGCGCGCGTTCGGCCGCCTCGACCTGCACGGCACGCCACTGCTGCCAGACCATACCCGCAGCCAGAGTGACGACGAGCGTGACGATGATCATCGCCATCAGCAAGGCTGCGCCGCGCTGGGTCTGCCGCGTGCGCGGGGGACGAGGGGTGTGCTTCATGGCCCGAGCAGCGTGTCGCGGATCAAGCTGCCGTGGCCGTCCCCGCCGTCAGCGAACTCCAGGACCAGGCGAACGCCGGACGGCAAGGCCTGGCGCGCGGGAGCGCCTGCAGCGATGCCGGGTGCGCTCGCTGCGCCCTCGGGCGCGCTCGCAGCGCTGCCGGCAGCGCTCGCTGCGGCGCGCGGCGCGACCAGATCGCCGCTCGATTGAGCATTGCTCCAGGCGTTGCCGCGATAGAAATAAACCTGCCATTGCGACAGACCGGAAAGCGCGCGCAGTTGCCCGGGCTCGCTGCCCTGAAATTGCTGACTGCTCAGCCAGGCGTCCTGCAACTCCGCGCGCGTCGTGTACGCGGGGCTGGCCCAGCGCTGCAGATTGCCCCCGCCTGCGTCGCTACGCAGGGCCCAGGTCACGAGCTGAATGCCGCCGATGGCACGCCGCGTCAAGCGCAGTGTCGCCCCGTCGAAGCTGAGCGGCGGCACGCTCGCCGTCTCCTGCAACGAGCCCAGGTCGTGTTCCCATTGGGCGAGCACGGTGTTGATCCGCAGCGTCGAATCGACGCGCTGTTGGCTCGCATCGCGGGCGCGAACGATGGCGTCGACGCCTTGCCAGGCCATGCTCGCCATAAGAGCCATCACCATCAGGGAGACCAGCACCTCGACCAAGGTAAAGCCAGCCGAACCGGTGCGCCGCCGCGACATCACGATCACCATCGCCTTCAATAGCGCCCGAGGATCGTCGACACGCTCAGGATCGTCTGTTCCGCCTCGTCCAGCACGATCGCGTCGACGCGCCGGAAGTTCGGGTTCGGGGTGGAGCGCACCGCGAGTTTGCCGCGGTAGGTTCGGCCGAGCTGCTCGCAAACGAAATCACCGTCGCCGATGCCGGGAAACTGCTTGCCCAGTTTCAAACCTATGAGTTGGTTGTCGGCACACCATTGCGCGGCGCTGACATCGGCCAGGCGCTGCGCGTTGTTCGTCAGCGCGCCAGCCGCCTTGATTCCGGCACCGAGCGTGATCGCGATGATGGTCAGCGCGACCAATACCTCGATCAGCGTAAAGCCGCGCGCGCCGGGTTTCATCAATGGGCGGCTTCAAGGTTGTCGGCGACGACGAATGGGCCCAGGCCATCAGTGGCCAGAGTCAGACTGCGCGCCTCCAGGCGCAGCACGACACGCTGTGCGCCGATCAGGGGTTCGGGGCCGAGCGCCACCGCCCGTGCGCCGATCACCTCGGCCGATACGCCCTCGCCCAGCCAGCGCGTCGGCAGTTCGTTCGCGGCGGGCAGGCCGACGAATCGGAACCCCGAAACCTCGGCAGGGTCGGCGCGCGGCTCCCAGATGACGAACAGGCCGGAGGCGCGTGCTTCAGCGCGGGCGGCCTCGAACAAGGCTGCCAGGCGCGCCGCCTCATGCTCGAGTTGCGTCGCCGCCGGGTCGCGCAGGGCCAGACTCACGACAGCGCTGGCGATGGCGACCAGGACCACGACCACCAGCAATTCGATCAAGGTAAAGCCGCGCACGCGCCGCGCCGCGCGATTTTCAGGAGCCTGTTGGCCTCCTGGTTTCATTGCCAGGAACCAACCTCGGCGTCCTTGCCTTCACCGCCGATCGCGCCGTCCGCGCCCAGGCTGTAGACGTCGACCTCGCCCTTCAAGCCGGGATTTGCGTATTGGTAGGGGCGGCCCCAGGGATCATTGGGGAGCTTGTCGACATAGTTCCTCCAGCGCGGCGGTATGACACCCACCGTGGGCTTGGCCACGAGAGCTTGCAGCCCCTGTTCGGCGCTCGGGAAGCGCTGGTTGTCGAGCTTGTAAAGCTTGAGCGCCTGCATCAGATTGTTCACGTCAGTGTGCGCCGCCGTGACGCGCGCATCGTCGGCGCGGTCGAGCACGTTGGGAACGATCAGCGCCGCGAGCACCCCGATGATGACGAGCACCACCATGAGTTCGATCAAAGTGAACCCGCGGATACGTTTTGCAGGAGTTTCCATCGGCGCAATGATGACGCTTTCTCAGGCAGCGCGCACGCAAAAATTGTGACCGCCCCGAAGCTGCCGCGGTGCGGCGAGCCTTCTCCCCAAGGGCTAAGGCGGGTGCACCTTCGTGGCGTGCTTGAACCATAATCGGACCATGTTGGCGCGACTCGCAGCATTCATTGTCTGGGCCCTGGTGGCAGCTTGCGTCGTCTATTGGTCGCTGAAACTGCTGGTACGCTCACCCGGCGCGCCGACACATTCGGTGGCGGCGGTCGGCGCCACCGCGGTGCAAGGCGACTTGACGCGCCTGCTGGGTGCCTCACCCGTCGCGTCCGCGGCTGTGAGCCTGGCGCCTGAGGCGGCATCGCGTTTCCGCCTGTATGGCGTCATGGCACCCAAGCGCAAGCCCGCGCCCAAGTCTTCCGGGCAAGCCTCCACTCGAGGCGTGGCATTGATTTCCATCGATGGCGGCCCGGCCAAGGCGTACGCCGTCGGCGCGCGAGTCGACAACAATCTGGTGCTTCAGTCCGTCAGCCTGCGTAGCGCAGTGATCGGGCCGGCCGAAGGTGGTGCATCGCTCAACCTGGAAGTGCCACCCCTGCCGCAGCCTGCCACGGGGACCTTGGCCTCTTTGGGCGCGCCTGTGCCCCTGATTCCGACCGCGCCGCTCGATCTCGCGCCCCCGCGACTTGCCTTGCCAATGGCCGCGCCGCCGCGACCAGCCGGCGTGGCAGTGCCGGGGCCAGTGGCCCGGCCCCCGCATGGGGTCGTGCCGCGGTACGACGCATCACGCAGCCCTTAGGGGCCTGTTCGGCCCTGGGGTCGGCCCTGCGTTGCCAGTGATCTGGGTCGGCTGGCTGCGGCTGACGGCAGGTCGGAACTATTGAGCTTTCCGTAAATGGCGACATCACCAGAGCTCAGCCTGAGCCCAGCACGCGGCGATGATGGAAGGGCGCCGCTGAGCGCTCTTGAGCTTGCTTCGCGCGGTGGTGTTCAGTTCGGTGAGGGCGTCGGGGCAGAGGTTCGCCAGGGCATGTCGTTTGAGCCAGGCCCACAGGTACTCCACCGGATTGAGGTCGGGCGAGTACGGCGGCAAGAACGCCATCTGGAGTTCGCCTTCGGTGGAGTCCAGGTACTCGCGCACCAACTTGCTGCGGTGCGCCTTCAGGCCGTCCAAGATGATCAGCAGCGGACGCTTGAGGTGCGCACGCAGCGCCTTGAGGAACTCGACATGTTGCTCCTTCTTGATGCTGCCCTCGTGCAGCCGGAACATGCAGTTCGTGCGCGTCAGCCCGGCGATGACCGAGATGTGGGTCCAGTTGAAGTGGAACTGGATGACGGGCGTCTTGCCCTTGGGCGCCCAGGTGCTTACTCGGGTAGGTCGCTCGCTCAGACCCGACTCGTCGATGAAAACGATCAGTCGCCCCTGGCGGCGGGCTTTTTTTTGAGCCCTGGCCAAGTCTTGCGCTTCCAGGTCTGCACGGCATCCTCGTCGCGTTCAATGGCGCGTCGCTCGGGCTTTTGCGCCGAGAAACCCAGCCCTCCAAGGATGCGCCAGATTTGGGTCTGGCCGAACTTGACACCGTACTGCTTCTTGATGAGCACGCCAATGCGCTTGAGCGTCCACAGTTCGGTGCCAAAGCCATGCTCGGTGGGCTTGTCCAGCAGCATGCGCCCCAAAGCCTGCAACTATAGGCCGAGCTAGGCCTTCAGATCGAAGGCCTCGTCAACCCGCCCCCAGCGAAAGTCAGCCAACAATCTCGTCAGTCGAGACTGGGTCTTGCGCAAATTGACGTAGTGCCGAAACCTGGTTTTGAGGCTGGTCCCGGGGACGTGCGGCTGGTCAGGATCGATCTCCCACGGATGCATGTAGAAGATGGCCGGGCGTTGCTCATCGGCGTTGAAGCGCTGGATCGCCCAGCGCGACACCCTGTAGGGCACGAGGCGGAAATATCCGCCACCGCCCGCGGGCAGATTCCGCCCGAAGACGCGCACGGTGGTGATGGGAATCTCCAGCAGGCCAGTACGCACGCGATAGGGAAAGCGCGGCGCATCGGGAATTCCATAGTGATCGTGTACGACTGGATAGACGCTCGAGCTGTAGCGATAGCCCGCGGATTCCAGGCAATCGAAAGCCCAGGGGTTCACGGAACAGATCGAAAAGCTCGGTGCTCGATACCCAGCCACTGCGGCACCGGAGATGTCTTCGAGAAGCCTCTTCGCCGTGTCGATGTCGTTCAGGAACTCCGATTGGGTCTGGTCCGTCGCTCGAAGATGGGCATACCCATGGCTGGCCAGTTCGTGCCCGGCCTCGACGATCCGGCGAACCAGATTCGGGTAACGTTTCGCAATCCAGCCGAGCGTAAAGAAGGTGGCGCGCGTATTGCTGTCGGCGAACAGTCCCAGGAGCCGGTCGACGTTCATTTCAACGCGGCACGGAATCGAGTCCCAGTCGCCACGAGAAATATGCGGAGCCATCGCCGAGACTTGAAAATAGTCTTCGACGTCGACGGTCAGCGCATTCAGCATGATGCCTCGATCAGTTTGCGGACCCACATTGTCGAGTCGCGGCAGGCTCGACCGACGCCGCCGCCGCACTGCATCCGGGCCATGGCTGAGCAATAAGTCACCCAGGCGCATGGCTGCGAGGCCGGGGCGCACTCGCAGAATATCTGCACGCGGGTAATCTTCTGCGATGCGCCCGAAGCCGGTTTCGGTTCGCATGAATCTTTGATGGCCGCGCTCGGTGACGGGCCGGGGCGGCAAGCTCAGACCCTTCATCGCGCAAGACAACGGGCGCATCGCTCCAATGCCAAATTCCATCCTGGTCACGTCGCTCCTGGAAGCGATCTTCGTCGTCAGTGCCGCCTTGGTCGGGTACCACTATGTGCTCTATCCCGCACTCGTCATCGTCCTGGGACGCCTGAAACCCGAGTCCCCGCCGGCGGCCCTGGCAGAGTCGGCTCTTCCCACGGTGACGATCGTCATCGCTGCCTATAACGAGCAGCGCGTCATTGCCGCCAAGCTCCAAAACACGTTTGAGCTCGACTACCCGCCTGAGCGTCTGCGCGTGATCGTCGCGGCCCACGGCTCTTCCGATGCCACGGTGGACATCGCGCGCGGTTTCGCCAGCCGTGGCGTCACGGTATTGCACGACCCGCAACGCCGCGGCAAAACGGCCGCGTTGAACCGTGCCGTCGAAGCGGCCAGCTCCGAAATCGTCGTCTTCTCCGACGCCAACAACAATTTCAATGCCGATGCCCTGCGCCAGTTGGTTCGGCATTTCGCGAACCCTCGAGTGGGTGGCGTGTGCGGCTTGAAGCAGATCTACAGCGGGGCGGATCGCGAGTCCGCAGTGGGTGATGGCCTGTACTGGAAGTATGAGGCGGCCATCAAACGCGCCGAAAGCCACCTGGGTTCGATCACGACCGCCGACGGCGAGATCTTCGCCATCCGCCGCTCTCTTTACCGCACCCTGGACGAAACGCTGATCAATGACGACGCTGCGATCACGCTGGACTTGGTGCGAAACGGCTATCGGGTTCTCTACGAATCCGGGGCGCGCTCCTATGAACACGCGTCGATCCGGATCGAGGACGATTTCAATGTCAAGGTGAGAATGGTCAGCGGCGGGTTCCAGACGATCGCCCACAACTGGCGTTTTCTGCTGCTGCCTCGCAACGCGTTCGCGCTCGCCTTCTTCTCGCACAAGGTGTTGCGCTGGCTGGCGCCCGAATTCCTGATCCTGATGCTGCTCAGTTCGCTCCTGCTGGCCGCCCACCCGCTTTTCCTGGTCGCGCTGTTGGCCCAGGTCGGTTTCTACCTGCTTGCCGGCTTGGGCTGGCGCATGCGCACCCGTGGCGCGCTGCCGATGGCGGTCTACGTGCCTTTCTATTTCTGTGCGATGAACACGGCTGCGCTGTTCGGCCTGTATCGGCACCTGACGCGGTCGACGCAGTGGAAGAAGGCCGAGCGGTGAACAGCACCTTGCTGGTCGTCCCGTTTACCCTCCTGCTTCTTGCCGGCGCGGTGGTCAAGCTCGTGCGCATGCGCAACATGCAGTACTGGATCGGCTCGCACCTGAGGGCTGCTCCCCGCCTGGGGACGAAACGCCCGGCGCTGCGCCATGTTTATTTTTGCTTCGCCGATCACTACGAACCCTATGGTGGAACGCAAGACAGCGAGCGCGCCCGGCGGCGCGTCCAGCAGTGGGTCGACCAGTACCCGGCGATCGCCGCCCAGCACCGCGACAGCTCGGGCAGGCCGCCCCAGCACAGCTACTTTTATCCGGCCGAGGAATACGACCCCGCTTTGCTCGACCACTTGGCCGGCCTGAGCCGTGCCGGCTTCGGCGACGTGGAAGTGCACCTGCACCACGACAACGACAGTGCCGACAACCTCAGGCGCACCCTCATCGAATTCACGCGGACTCTGCATGAGCGTCACGGCCTGTTGCGGCGCGACCCGCGCAGCGGTCGGCTGCAGTATGTTTTTATCCATGGCAACTGGGCGCTCGACAATTCGCGACCCGACGGCCGCTGGTGCGGCGTGGACAACGAACTCGACGTGCTGGTCGAGACGGGCTGCGACGCCGACATGACCATGCCCTCGGCGCCCAGCGATACGCAAACACGAAAGATCAACTCGCTCTACTTCGCGCGAGGACATGCCGGTTGCCGCAAGTCGCACGACCGCGGACGCGATGTAAGCGTCGGCGACTGGGGCCGGCCGGGTGAACTGCTGATGATCCAGGGGCCGCTGACCTTGAACTGGCGCGAAGGCAAGTTCGGCCTGCTGCCGCGCATCGAAAGCGCCGAGCTGTCCTACGACGCGCCCCCCACGGCGCACCGTGTGGCATTGTGGGGGCGTTGCGGGATTGCCGTGCGCGGCGCCGAAGAGCATGTGTTCATCAAGGTGCACACGCATGGCGCCACCGAGGGCTCGATGAAGATGCTGTTCGAACAAGGCGGCTTTCACCGCCTGTGGAGCGAGCTGGAGCGCCAGTACCGCGACCGGCCCGGCTGCCAACTGCACTATGTGACCGCGTGGCAAATGGTGCAAAAGATTCACGAACTGGCCGCGGCCGGGTCGGCGACGCGAGCCGGCTGAGCGATGCGAATCCTGCACGTCATTGACACGCTCGAATTCGGCGGTGCCGAAAAGGTGCTGGTGGCACTGGCGAACGGTTTCGCGTCGCAGCACGAAGTGTCGATCTGCTGCATCAGCCGATCGGGGCCGCTGGCGAGCGAACTCGACCCGCGTATCAAAGTGATTTGCATGGGCCGCGGTGCGGGCAACGACTACCTGCTGCCCTGGCGGCTGGCGCGCCACATCAGCCAGGCGCGCTACGACGTGGTGCACACGCACAACTGGGGTGTGTTCCTGGAAGGTGGAATCGCGAGTTGGCTGGCACGCACGCCGGTGGCCATCCACACCGTGCACGGCCCTTACGCGCCGCACGGGCCTGGCTGGGTGCAAAGCCTGAAGCGGCTCCTTCGGCACAGCTTGGAACGACTCGTCGCGCGCGGCTTTCGGCGAGTCGTGGCGGTTTCCGATTCGATTCGCGACTACATCCCCAAGACGGTCGGTATCCGTGCCGGCAAGCTCAGCACGGTACGCAATGGAATCGTCGGCGCGGCGGTCAGCGCGCCGAGGACCCCCGACACGCTGAGCTTCATCACGGTCGGTCGACTCGACGCGATCAAGAATCACGAAATGATGATCGACGCCTTCGCACGTGTGGCGAAGGCCTTGCCGCAGGCCCATCTGACCATCGTCGGCGATGGGCCGCGGCGCCAGGCCATCGATTCACGTATCGAGCAGCTCGGGCTGCGCTCGCGCGTGGCGATGCTGGGCTTTCGCACCGACGTTGCCGAGTTGTTGGCTCGCGCCGACGTGTTCCTGCTGTCGTCCCGCTATGAGGGCATTTCGATCGCCCTCCTCGAGGCGATGCGCGCCGGCCTGCCGACGGTGGCGACGAATGTCGGCGGCGTTCCCGAGACAGTGCTGGCGCAGCGCACCGGCATGCTGGTCGAGCCAGGCGACACAGAGGCCTTTGCCCAGGCGATGAGAACCTTGGCCACTGCCCCCGATCGACGGCGTGCATTCGGCGCCGCCGCCCAGGCCTTGCAACAGCAGGAGTTTTCTCTTGGCGCGATGCTGGCCCGCTACAGCGCACTCTATGCCAGTCCCGACACCACCGTCTGAGCCACCCGAGCCAGCCATGTCACTGCACATTTTGTACCACCATCGAACCCAGGGGCGCGGCGCCGAGGGGGTTCACATCACCAGCATCGTGAACGCGTTGCGGGCCATGGGGCACCGTGTCACCGTGCTTTCGCCGCCTGGTGTGGACCCGCTGAACCCCGCCAACAGCACGCCGGTGGACAAGGCGAAGGTCCAGACCGGCGGTTTGCAGTCGGTGTGGAAGTGGGTCAGCCGGCACCTGCCCAACGCCTTATTCGAGCTGGCCGAGATCGCCTACAACGTCTCGGCGTATTGGCGCCTGCGCCGCGTCTTGGCGAGCGAGAAATTCGACCTGGTGTATGAGCGATATGCGTTCTACCTGGTGGCCGGCGCGGTGCTGGCGAGCCGCCGCGGCATTCCATTTGTGCTGGAAGCCAACGAAGTCAGCGGCATCGAGCACCGGGCGCGTCGCCAGTCCTACCCGGGGCTATGCAGTCGCTTCGAGCGCTTCCTGTTTGCACGCTGCACGTCGATCCACACGGTGTCCTCACACCTGAAGAAGCGCATCCTGCGCCAGCAGGTCGACGCGGCGCGCGTGCTGGTGGTTCCGAACGCTTTCGACGTGAACAAGGTGAAGGGCCGCACCCGCAAGCCGGAACTGGTGGAGCAGTACGCCCTGGCGGGCAAGACGGTGTTCGGCTTCGTGGGCTGGTTCGATCATTGGGACAGGCTGGATTTGCTGATCGAGGCCTACGCCGACCTGCTGCCGCGCCACCCCGATGCGCGGCTCCTGCTGATCGGCGACGGCCCGGTGACGCCGTCACTGCGCGAGCGAGCCCGGGAGCTCGATGTACTCGACAAGGTGATCTTTACCGGTGCGGTCCCGCGCCAGCAGGTCTTCGATTACATCTCACTGCTCGACATCGCCGTGCTGCCCCACTCCAACGACTTCGGCTCGCCGGTGGTGATGTTCGAGTTCATGGGGCTGCGCATCCCCGTCGTTGCGCCGCGCCTGGAACCAATCCTGGATGTCCAGCGCGATGGCGAAACCGCACTGCTTTTCGATCCCTTGGACCGTAATCTTTGCGGGGCCGCCGTCGAGCGCCTGCTGGTGTCGCCCGAACTGCGCAGCACCCTCGCGGAGAATGGGTACGCCAAGCTCGTCGCCGAACATACCTGGCAGCAAAACGCGGCCCACATTCTCGAATCGGTCGGCCAGCCAGCTGCGTCGGCCAAGGTCCTTCCATCCATCTGCCTCGTCGCCGAACTCCCCCCGCCGACCGGCGGCATGGCGGTGCAGGCTGAACGGCTCGGCGACAGCCTGCGCGCCGAGGGGCACAAGGTCGTGAACGTGCGAAGCAATGTCCTGCCGCACGACTCAGCGCTGCGCCGCATCAAGTACCTGCGAGGCATCGTCAACGCAGTTCTGTTCCTGGCCAGCCTGAGCTGGAACTTGCCCAAAGGCCGTGTCGTCCATGTCTTCAGTACTTCGAACCTGAGTTTCTTTCTCTTTACGCTACCGCCCGTTCTGTTGGGCCGCCTGCTGGGCCGCTATGTCGTCATTCACTATCACGGTGGCAATGCGGATACGTTCTTGCAGCGCTGGTCATGGCTGGCCCTGCCGGTGCTTCGCGCTGGCCATGCGCTCATCGTGCCTTCGGGTTTTCTGGTGGATGTCTTCGCGCGCTATGGACTGGAGGCACAAGCCATTGTCAACACCCTGGCGCTCGACAAGTTTCGCTACGCGCCGCGCGAACCCCTGGCGGCGCGGGTCCTCATCGCGCGCCACCTGCGCCCGCCCTACAACGTGGCTTGCGGCATCCGTGCGTTCGCCCGCGTGGCGAAACAACATGCCGGCGCCACCTTGACCGTCGCTGGTGCCGGCTTGGAGCGCGACCCGCTCGAGCAACTGTGTCGCGATCTGGACATCACGGACCAAGTACGATTCGTCGGCAATATCGACAATCAGCGCATGCGTGCCTTGTTCGAGGCTTCGCACATCTACCTCAACAGCTCGCAAGTGGACAACCAGCCGGTGTCGATTCTCGAGGCGTTTGCTTGTGGCCTGCCGGTCGTGAGTACGGCCGTCGGGGGCATCCCCTATATGGTGGCTCACGGCCAAGACGGGCTGTTGGCGCCCGACGGCGACGACGCTGCTCTGGGTTCGCACATGCTGCGTTTGCTCGACGATCCGGCGCTCGCGAGGTCACTGGCCGAGGAGGGTCGGCGCCGGGTGCAGGAATACAGTTGGCCGCGCATCTATCCCTTGCTCGCTGCGGTTTACAACAATGCGACATGAGCGCCCCCGCTCTGGCCGCCATCGCGCAAGTTCTTTGAGCCAGCTGGAATCGGTCACGCAGCGGCGGTTTTTGTGGGACTAGGGCAACTCGTGAAGCAGGGCACGGCGCGTTTGATGCCGCGCAGCGCGGTGGTGGGTGGGGACCCGGCCAGCGCGGCGGTCGCGATCACGTTCGACGACGGCCCGCACCCCGAGCAGACACCGCTGTTGCTGGAAGCGCTGTCCCGGCAAGGCGCCTTGGCCACGTTTTTCCTGCAGGGCGATCACGCCGCGCAATGGCCGCAATGGGCGCGTGAAATTCACCGCGCGGGTCACCAAGTGGCAAACCACAGTTACTCACATATGCGCGCCAGCGACCGGTCGGCGGCGGAGTTTGTGCAAGAGGTCGAGAAGACGCAAGGCCTGCTGCAAGACATCCTCGGCACCGAGCTGGCGCGCGACTATCGTCCGCCCTATGGCGACATCACTGCCCGCACATTTCTGACGCTGGCGTCCAGGGGCTACCGATGCGTGTTCTGGACGAAAGACAGCGACGACTCGGTACAGCGAGATGCCGACGCGCTGGTGGCCCATGTTGTCGGGCTGAAAATCGGCCGTGGCGACATCGTTCTGTTCCATGAAGACTACGCCCACAGCGTGGCTGCGATGCCGAAGATTCTGCGCGCCCTGCATGCCGCAGGACTCACCCTGCAGCGGGTGGACCGGTTGGCGCAGCGCGGCAGCGTGCGTCCTCAGGGCATCAGTTCGTAGGCACCGGCGTCGATGGCGATTCCCTGAGCGCGAGGCGCGCCCAGTATGTCTTTCTGCGGCGCCGCCACGCTGGAGAAAGTCGCCACGCCCTTGTCCCGCGCCGGCGATGTGTTGCTGAGCGAGTAGTCGGCGGCGGCCGTGTTCTTGAACACCGCGGCTTGGGTGCTCGACTGCGAATTGGCGTCTTGCCCGGTGCGTGAGCGCCAGGTCGCGATCGTGATGACGCTGGCCTCGGTGTCGTTCGAGAACGAACCGCCGGCCACGTTGTTGTTCGAGGCCAGGCTGTTCGCTCCGACGCACAAGCTGCCTGTGGAGCCGAACAGCAGGTTGTTGAAGACGACGTGCCCACCGCTGTCTTCACTGAGCTTGATGGCCCAACCGCCGCTGGCCACCAAGGAGTTGTTGACGAAGTGCAGATTCGCGGGCCCCGCCGCCCCGTCGATCATGTAGGCCCGAATGGCATGGCGCGCATTGCCGTAGATCAGGTTGTTCTGGAACAGCGAATCCTGCACACCGTCCATGTTGATGCCGCTCTGCCCGTTGCCGTAGACGATATTGCCTTCAACGACGATATTTCTGATCAGTCCGCTGCCGCCGACGGACAAGTCGCCGTTGGCGTGAATGCCGTTGGACTCGCCGTTCGCATTGCCGAAGATCGTATTGCCGCGGATCGTCGTGCCGTTGCTGCCGGCGTTGGCAAGATACACGCCGTGCGCCCGGGTCTGGCCGCTGGTACCGCTGCCCGATATCGTGTTCGTTTCGACGAGGCTGTCGGCGAATTGGGAGAGATAGAAGCCTTCTGCCTCGGCTGCGATGCAGCGGTTGTTGCGCAGGGTGTTGCCGCGCATGGGTTGGCCCGGCGTGGCGCCGCGTGCGGCGATGCACCGGTGGATGCGCGGCGAGCTGCTGGCGTCATTGCGAATCGTGAAGCCTTCGATACCGATGTAGCTGACGTTTCTCAGATGGATGGCGTCGCTCTCGGTGTTGCCAGCCTTGCCGATGATTACATCGTTGCTGTTGGCGATGAACTGGATGGGCTGGGCAGCGGTCCCCGAAGTCGTGACGGTGAAGCCCGCGTAGTTGCCGGAGTGAACCAGGACGATATCGCCGGGTTTCGCCGCCGCTGCGGCGAGCGCAATGGTGGCGTACTCCTGGCTTGCACCCGCGGTTTGCGCGACGCAGCGAACCTTCGCGTCGGCGCAGTTGTAGTTGCTGCTGCCCGGGCTCGGGGTGCTGAACAGGGCCGAGATCGTGTTCGAGGCGTTCAGGGCCAAGGTGCATGGGCCGGACCCCGCGCAGGCGATGCCCGAGCCCGACCACCCGACGAAGGTGGCACCGGCCGCAGCCGCCGCAGTCAGCGTCAAGCTGGTTCCGACCGAGAACGACGCGCTACAGCTCGCCCCGCAGTCGATTCCCGAGGGAGCCGACGCGATCGTCCCAGAACCGGTCTTGGCGATCGTCAGCGTGTAGCGCTGGGTGAGTGGCGGAGTCGGAGTCGGATTCGGAGTCGGATTCGGAATCGGCGCGATTGTCGGCGCCGGCGAATTGACCTGTCCGGGATCTGCCGCGCCGCCGCACGCGCCAAGCAGCGTCAACAGCGCAGCGCAGATCGAGTGCTTGTTCACCGACACACCCATGTCATTCTCCGATTCGGGACCGAGAAGCGATTCTTGCGGTCCTCGGCGGAGAGGCGTGTTACGAGCTGTTCAGGGCTTCGGTGTCAGCGATGCGATCGATGCAGGAGCAGGTTTGCCGAGTTGTTCCCAGACGTAGCTGGTGAGCGAGGCAGCTGCGCAAAATCCGGTGGCGACGTTCACCTCGTCGCACATGGAGTATTTGATGGCGGCTTCGTTCTGCCATGGCCATAGGTCCTGGGAGGTGACCTGGTTGTAGCCCGGCTCGCCGTGCAGGGTGCCCGATACCCCGAGACGCTTGAGCACGGTCGCGCCCACCTGCGTCTTGCCGGCGCCGGAGCGGCTCAGCGCAGAATTCGCTTCGATCCTGGGCAACCACAACAGGCCCGAGGTGGCCGGGTTCATGGAGGCTTCACCGCTGCATCCGGGGTTGAAGCAGACGTTGTTCTCGTGAACCACGGACCGCAGGCTCTTGGCACTTACTTCCCAGATCAGCGAATTCTTGATGCTGAACAGATAACCGGCTTTCCAGTCGTTGATCCCGGAGCTGGATATCTTGCCGACGGTCAGGCGATTCAAGCTGCCGGAATGAGCCGCGCCATTGATTGCGATGGCCGACCTTGCTTTCCAAAGCACGCTGTCCTCGAGCAAGTTGCCGGAAGAGGCGACGCGATCGTCCCAGCCGACCGCCGTGCCGGCAATGTTGAGAACGATCGCGCCGATGTTCTGGATGTTGTTTGAGGCCCGTTTATTGCTCGGGTGATACAGCGCCGCTTCGAAGTAACCATGGCCGCCGCTGTCGAGCAGGAGCAGGTTCTGCGTCAGCACGTCGGTGGAGTTGTACAGGCTGACGACGGCCTGCGGATCGCCCTTGGT
>JBAQUQ010000147.1:0-1573 GCA_049297615.1 Burkholderiaceae bacterium | reverse complement strand
TCCGTCGGCGGAGGGGCGATCCTGGCCAGAACGTCGCCGCGCTCGACGCGCTCGCCGACACCGAAGCTGGTGCGCAGCAGCCGGCCGCTGATCGGAGCCGCCACCGTATAGCGCAGCTTCGCGCGGGTTCGTCCTTGCGCCTCGACGGCGACCGCCAGGGGGCCATGCCTTGCCGCCGCGAGCTGCACCTCGATCACCTGCGGCTGCAACATCGCAACGACGCTGGCGATGCCGGCGGCGCCGACGGCCGCGACGATCGACCACTTCTTCCAGTTGAAGCCGCGGGCTGGGGCGGTCTTGCCGGTGCCGGGCTTGCGAGTCGCCTTGTCGACGTGCGCCCCGTTCGGTTTGTCGTGCGCCAGGTCGGTTCTCGTGTCGTTCATGTGGGTTCACTCGCGGGTCTTGAGGACGGCGATCAGGTCGAGGCGGTTGATCCGGCGGCGCACCAGGGCCCCGCTCGCCGTGGCTGCCGCGATCACGATCGCCGCCGCCAGGAAGTAAGTCTGGGCGTGGACCATGAGCGGAATGCGATAGGTATCGCTCTGCATCGCGGTCACCACCGCGTAGGACAGCCCGTATCCGAGCAGGCAGCCGATCGGGATCGCCATCAGGGTAATGAGCGCCTGCTCTGCGAGCAGCAGCAGCGCGGCTTCGCTGCGACGAAATCCCATCACGCGCAGGCTGGCCAGCTCGCGCCCGCGCTCGGACAGCGAAATGCGCGCGCCGTTGTAGATCACGGCCACGGCGATCACGCCCGCGAAGGCGAGCAGGAAGCCCACGCCGATGTACAGGCTCTCGGCCATCTGCTTCTCGAACGACGCCAGCATCGTGCCGGGTGAGGCCACGCCGGCGACCGCCGGCAGGGTCTTGAGCTTTCGCTCGAGCGCAGGCGCCGCGTCCGCGGCCACCGAGAGATACGCGCCGGACACCGACTCGGGGCCGCCGACGATGCGCTGCAGAGCCTCGCCGTTCATGGTCGCCGAAACGCCGAGCAGGTCGTCGACGATCCCGGCGACGCGCAGCCGTGCCTGGCGGCGCTGGCCTTCGAGGATCTGGACGTCGACCGCGTCACCGACCGCAACCCGCAGCTTCTCGGCGAGGATGGCGCTCAGCACAAGGCCTTCAGCCGGCAGCGCCTGGACGCGGCCGTTCGCGCTGACGATGCTGCGCAAGCGACCGTCGGGGGCCAGCCCCTGGATGACGATCTCCCGCTCGAACTGGCCGCAACGCAATCGCGCCGGCGAGCTGCGGTAGGTCTCTACGCGTGTCACGCCGGGCAGGGCGCGGAATTCGTGGTGGACCGAGGCCGCGCGCGGCTCGTCGAACGACACCGACAGGTCCTCGCGCTGGATCAGGCGGAACTGCAGGTTCATCATCCACTTGACACCGTCGAACATGGACAGGCCGATGATCAGGATGGCCACCGAGAACGCCACGCCCAACGACGACAGCAGGGCCTGCACCGGCTTGCGCTGAACGTTGCGCAGCACCATGCGCGCCGATGAGGGCAGGCGGCGCGCCAGGCCCGAGCGCTCCAGCCAGCCCGGCTCGAAGCGCGCGGGCGGCTCCGGGC
>JBAQUQ010000146.1:0-12531 GCA_049297615.1 Burkholderiaceae bacterium | reverse complement strand
GCGCACGCCCAGCGACCTGCGCCCGAGGTCGTGAAGCGGCGCCTGGACGCACTGAGTGCCGACATCCCGCGCCGGCGCGCCTGGGCCGCGGAGATGGAGGCGCAAGCGCGCGAAGCCGGTGGCGATGTCGACAGCGACGCCGGACACTGGCCGCGCTTCGAGACGAACCCGCTGCGCGCCTTGCTGATCGGACTGCTGATCTGGCTGCTGTGGTGGCTGTGGTGAGCGCTGGAGGGCCGACCCCGTCGTTCGACACCGCGGGCGACGCAACTACTGTTTCGACAGGCCCAACGCGCCCGCGATTCTTCGCCCCGAGGTCTGCAGCCTGGCCAAGAGTGGCGCGAGCTCGACGCCGAGCAGTTGGCCGCCGCGCTTTTTCCACTGCCCGGCAATCATCACGCTGTCGATATTGGCCAGCGAGGCCTGCAGCACGACACTGCTCACCGCGTCGTGGACCGGCTGCATATTCAGGTCGCTGGCGCGGATCAGCAGCAGGTCGGCCTGCTTGCCCTTGGCGAGCGAGCCGATGCGACTCTCCTGGCCCAGCATGCGCGCCCCCGCCAGCGTGACCCAGGCCAGCGCTTCGCGCACCGGAATCGTCGCGGTCGGCGGGATCGTCCCGTGCGCCTCGCGGTAGGCCAGGTTGTCCAAGGAGCGCTGCATGCCCAGCGCGATTCGTGCCTGGCTCAGCATGTCGCCGCTCATCACGCTCTCCAGATCGACGCCGAGCGACGGTGCGTGACCCAGCTGGCGCAAGCGACCCGTGAGCGGGTGGCCGTGGCCTTGAGACATCTCGCACTCGGCGGTGGCCGAGAAGCTCATTCCCAGGTCGCAGAAGCGTTGCAGTTGCGCGTCGCTCAAGGCGTGGCCGTGCACGATATTGACGTTCGCGCCGAGCAACCCGGCGGCCTCGAGCTGGTGCCAGCCCTCGGGAGTTCGCGCCGGGCCACCGCCCTGGTGCAGCGACGCGATCAGGTTCAGCTCGCGCGCCATGCGAAAGTCGTGCAGGGCGACTTCGAGCGTCGAGTAATGCGGGCCGAGCACGGCCATGTGGATGCTCAAGCGCGCCCGGCCCTGGTGCGCCTTCAACAAGCGCTCGACCTCGGCGCGCGGATGCGGCAACTCCCAGAATGGCGTCGTGCCGGGTTGCGCGTCGGGCTTGGGCGTGCCGTGGAAGAAGGCAGCGCGGATTCCCGCGTCCAACAGTCCGGCGAGCGCTGCATCGTTGTGGGCCGGCGTGCGGTTGTTGTGGCACCAGTCGGCGAGCGTCGTCGTGCCGCAGTTGATCTGGTTCCACGCGCCGACCAGCGTCGCGATATACAGGTCGTCGGGTTCGAACAGGGTGGCCAGGCCTGCGTGCATCTTCTGGAAGTATTCGAGCAGCGACCAGTTGGCGGCGACGCCGCGCAGCGCCGTCTGCCAGGTGTGCATATGGGCATTGACGAGGCCGGGGATGACGATGCAGCCGCTGGCGTCGACAAGCTGTGCGTCGTCGGCGTCGATGCGCGGCGCGATCTCGGTGAGTGAATCGCCGGTGACGAGGATGTCGCCCCGGGGCAAGTCGCCCAGGGCGTCCATCGTGACGATGCTGGCGCCGCGGATCAGGGTGCGTTCGGGCTGGGTCGGCATGCTCATCGGTGTCGTCCCGGCGAAGTCGCCGCGCCGGTGCAGTGTGCATTGTGGGGCAACGAGCTGTGGGCAAACCGCCTTGGGCCCGACCCGAAACATGACAGACTCTTAAGGCTGGCCCTGCTCGCGGCGAGGCGCGAACGCGAGCGAGAATGGACGCCACTGAAGAAGGGCCAGGGCTGTGTGACAGGCAGGCTTGGTGGATTGCCGGAGTCGGCGCATACCAGCTCACACAAGGAAAGTATGGCGACCCAGTCAGAGATCGTCGAATTCCTCGCCCGGGAATTCCCGCAGAGCCGATGCACGGTCGAGGCAGTCGGAGGCATGGCAGCGACGGTCAAACTCGAAATCGGCAAAGGCGCGCTGCGCCCGGGCGGCACTGTTTCGGGTCCCGTCCTCATGGCCGTCGCCGACGTGGCCCTGTACGTCGCCATCCTGGGTGAAATCGGCATCGTTCCGCTGGCGGTCACGACCAGCCTGAGCATCAACTTCCTGAGAAAGCCCTCGGCTGACCGTGCCATCGTCGGCGTGTGCAAGCTCATGAAGCTGGGCAAGTCATTGGCCGTGGGCGAGGTCAATCTGTACTCGCAAGGCATCGAAGAGCCCGTGGCCCACGCCGTGGGCACCTACTCGATTCCGCGAGGGCCCGCGCGTTGACGCGCAATCGAATCTACTTTCAGAGGCGCTGCGAGCTTGAAGCCGGCCACACATTGCAGCAACACCGCTGGAGCTGAAACCAAACATGCCTGCGACGCGTATACCTGTGCGGGCGGGGCCCGGTCCGGAACATCTTCGAAGGGCCGTGTGGCGCCGGCCCGCCAGGGTTCTCTGCGAGCCGGCACGCCGCCTCGCTTCAGGACGAAGTTCAGTCGTTATCCAACTGCAACAGGAGGTTAGATCATGATCGTTGTTCGTTTTCGCATGAAATGCAAGACTGAACGGACTGAGCAAGTGCGCGCCGCGCTTGCGGCGGTCGTTGGCCCCAGCCGTCGTCTGGAGGGTGTGATTCACTTCGATATTGGGCGCGACCTCACGGACCCCGACTCTTTCATCGCCACTGAAGTGTTCGTCGATCGTGCCGCGCTCGATCGGCAGGAGTCACTGCCCGAGGTTGCGAGCGTGCTCAAGCTGCTCCCGGATTCCCTCGCCGCGCAGCCCGAGGCGATTCTGTTCAACGTCTCCTCATCTGAGCCCTGGGGGGGCTGAGGGTCAGGTGCGGCCAGCACGCGAAGCCTCGAACCTCCAGCGCAACGCCTGCGGCGGTCGCTGAAGTCGAACCTTGGTCTTTCTCAATAGGATTGGAGTTGCAATGACGCTGCCAAGCACTTGCTGGGCCAGACTACTTGCCGCTTTCGCCCTCGCGACGAGTTGCGCAGGCATGATCGCGACGGCGCAGGCGCAGGCCTTGGTCGCCGATTTCAGTGAGGGGCAGCCTAGCGGACCGTATTCGTTTGCGAGCCGCACGCCCAAGACCCTGGCCGATCTGCTCAAGGGCGAGGCGCAGGCCGAGAGCGTGAATATCGTCGGCCACCTGTTCCTGCCATCGGGAACCGAGAAGGCCGCCGCCGTCGTGCTGATGCACGGTTCCGGCGGCATTTACAGCGCCATGCTCGAGTACTGGCCGAAGCAGTTCAACGCGGCGGGATACGCCGTCCTGTCGGTCGATTCGTTCGGACCACGCGGCGTGAAGAGTACCGCTGAGGATCAGTCCCAGGTGCCCTTTGCTGCCGACGTTGCCGACGCCTTCGCGGCGCTGAAGCTGCTGGCCTCACATCCGCGCATCGACGCCGGGCGCATCGCCATCATGGGCTTTTCGCGCGGCGGGATCACCACTTGGCGCGCCGCGGTCGAGCGGTTGATCGCCGCGCAGAAACTGCCCGATGGCCTGCGCTTCGCCGCGCATCTGCCGGTGTACTCGGGGGGCTGCGTGGGAGCGTTCCGCTTGATCGTCAAGCCAGGTGTATTTTCCAAGGCGCCGATGCTTTGGATCCATGGCGACGCGGACGACTATACGCCCATCGCCCCCTGCCAGGACTATGCACAGCGGATCGGCAAGGCCGGGACGCCGGTTGAATTCGTCGTGATCAAGGGTGCGCGCCACAAGTTCGACAGCGACGATCCGAAGCGCTACGACGTGCGCGGCGCCCAGCGAACGCTGGCCGATTGCCCCGTGGAGATCGACATCGACACCCTGGCGGCCTACGACAGGTTCACCGGACAGCGCTTGTCAGGCGGCGCTTACGAAGCCGCACTGAAAAACTCATGCCGTGCGCTGGGCGCCAGCGTGGAAGGCGATCGCGGCGCGCGCGACAAAGCCGCCGAGGCGGCACTCGGTTTCTTGCGCAAAGTCCTTGTGCGCTGAACTGGGGCGATCACGGCAGGCCCGCAGAATCGAGCGCCTCGACGATGGCGATTTCCACCTCGCCGACACCCTCGCGTTTGCGGAAAGCCGATGCCTCCTGGTAGGCCGGGCAGTCGTGGCAGGCGACCGCCTGCGCCAGCGTCGCGAACTCGATCACGACGAAGCGCGAAAAGCGGTCCGTGCCCTCGAGAATCTGAAACTTGCCGCCGCGCGCCAGAATCTTGCCGCCGAAGCTGGCGACGATCTTGGGCACCCGGTCGGCGTACTTCTTGTATTCGACCGGGTCATCGATGCGCGCGCGCGCCATCCAGTAAGCGGGCATGTTCTGTCCTCTCAGTTGACGAGTTTGTGGCCCAGGTTGGGCAGCCAGGTGGCCAGTTGCGGGAACAGCGCCACCACGATGATGGCCGCCAGCAGGGCGAACCAATACGCCACCGAGCCGGAAAAAATCTCGCTGGTGGACAAGTTCTTTTCGTCGGTCACCGCCGCCTTGACGGTGAACACGAGCAGGCCGAACGGCGGTGTCAGAAGGCCGGTCTCGATGGCCAGGATGCCCAGGATGGCAAAGGCGATCGGGTCGAAGCCGACCGCCACCGCCACAGGCGCGAACACGGGAACGGTGAGCAGGATGATCGAAATCGAATCGACGATGCAGCCCAGGATGAACCACACCAGCACCATCAGCGCCAGGATGACATAGGGCGACAGCCCCGAGCCGACAAAGAACGCCTTGGCCGCGCCGGTGATCCCCGTCATCGCCAGCACGCGCGAGTACAACTGAGCCGTGACGAGCAGCAGCAGCAGGGGCGCCGAGGTCTTGCCGACGGACAGGATCACTTCGACGATTTGTGGGACGCGCAGGCCGCGCAGCGTCGCCAGCAACAGGGCCAGCAGGGCGCCGACGCCCGCGCCTTCGGTGGGCGTGAAAGCGCCGAGCCAGATGCCGCCGAGCACCAGGACCACGAGCATCATGATGCCCAGCGTGCTCCACAGGATCGCCGCCAGCGACTCTTGCGGCTGCGCCGCGTTGTCGCGCCGCGCCTGCGCCTGGAGGGCGGGAAGCTCAGGGCCCTCGCCGACGCGCTGCGGCTGCGTCTTGGCGACCCAGACGATATAGCCGATGAACAGCGTGACCACCAGAAAGCCCGGGATGATGCCGGCGATGAAGAGCTTGCCGATCGCCATTTCGGTGAGCACGCCCCAGACGATCATCAGCACCGAGGGCGGGATCAGCATTCCCAGGCAGGCGCTGCCGGCGATGCAGCCGAGCGAGAACCTGCGCTCGTAGCCGTAGCGGCGCATCTCCGGGTGCGCGATTTTCGAAAACGCCGCGGCCGCGGCGATCGACACGCCGGTGACGAAGGCGAACACCGCATTCGCGAGAACGGTCGCCACGCCCAGGCGCCCCGGCACCCATTTCGTCAGCCGGTTGATGAGGGTGAAGAGGTCGCGCGCGGCGCCGCATTTGGCGAGGAACTCGCCCATCAGCATGAACAGCGGGATCACCGCGAAGATGTAATCGCGCAGCGCCTCGTAGGCCGTGGTCGCGCTGAAGCGCCGCACCGTGTCCATGTCGCCGTTCACGAGGTAGATGCCCAGCAGGCTCGTGACGCCGAGCGACACGGCGATGTGAAAGCCGCAGAACACCAGGGCGAGCAGGACGCCCACCAGGATGAGCATGTCGCCGGCATTGAACATGGGCGTCGGTTTCCCGGATCAATGCGAGCCGACGCTGCCCACCGGCGGCCTGCCGGCCAGCGCGCGCTGCGCGTTCTCGGCCACCAGCAGCAGATAACTCGTCGCGGCCAGCCCCGTGCCCAGCACCAGGATGAAGCGTGTCGGCCAGGCCGGCACGCGCAACGCGCCTTCGCCTTCGAATTCATTCGATGTCCAGGCGTGCATCGCCGGCTCGACGCTGCCCCAGCACAGGAAGGCGAAGAGGCCCGCGCCGAGCAGCGCGCCGAGCGTCACCATCCACGATTGCAGGCGCGGCGGCAGGCGCTTGAGGAGGGCGTCGACATGGATCATGCCGCCCGAGCGGACGGCGTAACCCGCTTGCAGAAAGCAGATCATCACGATCGAGGTCGAGACGATCTCGGGCGTGCCTTTCACTGGGGAATTGAAGACGACGCGGCCGAGCACGTCGGCAACGACGAGAAAACACAGGGCGAAGGCGAGGAAAGCCGCCAGGTAGAGAAAGGCGCGCGTGACGGCGTCGTTGAGGCGGGTCAGCATCGGGGTCCCTTATCGATGGCCCTCACCCCGACCCTCTCCCGCGAGCGGGACAGGGGGCAACGGCGAGGCAGGTTTGCGTCTTGCTCCCTCTCCCTCTGGGAGAGGGCGGGGGTGGGGGTTCGAGGCCGATCTACTTGATCGGGAAACGCACCGGCCACTTGTAGCCCAGCTTCTCGGCTTCCTCCAACGTGAGCTTCAACACCTGGGTCCCGGGCAGGCCTTGCTTGTCGAGTTCGGTGGCGCGCTGCTGCGGCCACTCCGTCAAGGATCTGGCCCAATCCAGGCGCACTGAATCGGGAACGGCCTTGACGACAGCGCCGACTCTTTTCAGTTCGGCAATCTGCTTGGGGTAGTTCTCTTCATTGACGCTTCCGGTCAGGGTTTCGTACTCGCGCCCGACTTGGCTGATGATGTCCTGCACCTCCTTGGGCAATTTGGCGAAGCGTGCCTTGTTCATCGTCAGGCCGTGCCAGGTGATGGAGCCGAAGCCGACCTCGGTGTAGTACTTCGCCACTTCGCTCAGCTTGAAATTGACCCAGCCCGCCGGGAACATGATCCAGCCGTTGTAGACGCCGGTCTGCATCGACGTATACGCCTCGGGCAGCGACGACTGCACGGGAGTGGCACCGGCGAATTCGAGCCACTTCAGGTTCAGGCCCGCGCCGGCGATCTTGCGGCCCTTCAGGTCGGCGACCTGGTTCCATTCGAAGGTCGTGCCGATGTTGTAGCCGGTGTCGGCGATCAGGCCGAGCAGGCGCTGGTTGAACTTGTCCTCCAATACGCTGCTCAGGTAGGGCACCTTGTCGTACACCGCGCGCGCGATCTTCACGCTCTGCACCGGGCTCATGGTGCCGAAGGGCAGCATGACCTGGAAGGCGTGCAGGGGCAGGTTGGAGGGCTCGAAGCCGAAGTTGTAGCCGCCGATGTCGATGATTCCCGACTGCACGCCCTCGAGCGTGTCGGCCACCTTGACCATCGAGCCGCCGTAACCTTCGATGAAATCGACCTTGTGCGCGGTCTTCGCGGCGACGCGCTTGGTGACCTCGGGGACGAAGAAGTTCTGCATCAGGCCCACATAGGGCGTCGCCGGCGCGTGCCCCGAGGCGATGCGCAGCTTGATGTCTTCGGCCTTGGCGCTTCCGCCGGCGCCGCCGAGCAGGGCCAGGGCGAAAGCAAGGATCGAGGGGGCGGGTTTGAACATGTTGGTCTCCTGTAAAAATGAGTTATGGAACGATGATCGACGAGCCCGTCGTGCGCGCCGCTTCGAGGTCGCGATGCGCTTGCGCGATGTCGGGCAGGACGTAGCGCCGGCGAATCTCCACCTTCAACACGCCTTGCGCGAGCAGGCCGAACACCGCCGCCGCTGAAGCCTGGAGTTCTTCCGCCTTGGCGGTGTAGGTGACGAGGGTGGGGCGCGTGAAGTAGAGCGACCCCAACTTCTGCAAGGTCGCCGCTTCGATCGGCGGTGGTGCGCCCGTCGTCGTCCCGAACGAGACGAAGTGGCCGCGCGGCGCCAGCGCATGCAGGCTCTGCTCGAAGCTGGCCTTGCCCACCGAGTCGTACACCACCGGGAAACCTGCGCCGCCGCTGAGTTCCGCGAGGCGCGCGGCAAGGTCTTCGCTGCTGCGGTCGATGCACTCGGCATAGCCATTGGCCAGGGCCAGTTCCACCTTGGCCCGGCCCGACGCGACGCCGATCATGCGTGCGCCCAGGTGCCGGCCCCATTGCCCGGCGAGCAGGCCCACACCCCCCGCGGCCGCGTAGAACAGCACCGACTCGCCGCGCGCCACGGGCCGGCAGCGGTTCAGCAGGTACTCGACCGTCATGCCCTTCAAGAGCACGGCCGCGGCGAGCTCGTCGCTGATGCCCTGCGGCGTCGCGATCAGGCGCGCGGCAGGCATGACGCGAAACGTGGCGCAAGCGCCGGGCGCGCCGCCGGCGTAGCACACGCGGGCTCCTGGCTGGAACGCCGTGACACCCGCGCCGACCTGCTCGACGACTCCGGCGGCTTCAGTTCCCAGGCCGCTCGGCATGGGCAGCGGATACAGCCCCGAGCGGTGGTAGATGTCCTGGTAGTTCAGGCCGATCGCGGTATTGCGAACCAGCACCTCGCCCGGGCCGGGATCGGTGACGTCGATCGATTCGACCCGCAGGACCTCGGGTCCGCCTTGGGAATGGATGCGCACCGCTGTGGCTTGCATGGGGGCTCGGCTTGTCGGGGCAGTGACGCGTTCAGCGGCCGTTGCCGGCCTGGCCGGCGTCGGTCCAGGTCGCGACGCGACCGGCACGCACGGCCTCTTCGGCGCTGAAGTTCAGCTCGACCTTGATGCCATTCACCGGTTCGCGCATGAAGAGCTGGTACAGGTCGGAGTCGTGCGCCTTGCGTTCGCTGAAATCGACGCCGTTCTTGGTGAGGCGCTCGATGAATTCGGCGAGGCCGTCGCAGTTGAAGCAGATGTGGTCGATGCGCCCCGAGCCCAAGGCGCCGGCCGCCGAATAGTCTTGGCCGGCCTTGTCGCCGGGTGCGCGCAGGTAGCTGTCTTGATGCGTGGAGTGGCGCGCCTGGCCGATGTGCAGCACATCGCGCTCGCCGATGTAGAGCCAGTGCACGGGGAAGCCGAACGTGGGGTGATGGCCTTCGCGCAGGCCGAGGTTGGCGCAGAACCAGTCGCGCGTCGCGTCGGGATCGTGCGTCAGGATCAGCAGGTGTTCCAGAAAGCGCAGTGCCATCCTTGCTCTCCTCGATGCGGCGCGCCTTGCGTTTGAAGTCTCTCAGTCGGCCTTGATGTTGGCGTGCTTGATCAGCGCCGCGTACTTTGCGAGTTGGGCCTTGGTCGCGCTGCCCAGTTCAGCGGCGCTCGTGCCGCGCGGCGTCAAGCCTTGTGCGATCAACTGTTCGCGAACGCCGGGGTCGGCGATCGCCTTGGCGATTTCGGCGTTCAGCCTGGCGACGATTTCGGCCGGCGTTCCCGCCGGCGCGAGCACGGCGAACCAGGAGTTGAAGGTGAATCCCGGCTGGCCCGACTCGGACAGGGTCGGCACGTCGGGGTATTGCGGCATGCGGTTCGGCGTGGCCACGGCGAGCAGCTTGACCTTGTTCGCCTTGATCAGGGCGTTCACGGTGGCCAGCCCCTGCATCGCCACCGCCACTTCACCCGCAGCCACGCCGATGCCGGCCTGTGTCGCGCCCTTGTAGGGCACGTGATTCAGCGTGACGCCAGCCTGCGAAGCCAGCAGTGCCATCGCGATGTGCTGCGGGCTGCCGATGCCGCCCGAACCGTAATCGATCTTGCCCGGCGCAGCCGCTGCGGCGGCGATCATTCCGGCCGCGCTGCTGTAGGGCGCCGCGGAATTCGCCACCAGGCCCCATTCGACGGTGGCCACCAGGGACACGGGGGTGAAGTCGCGCAGGATGTCCCAGGGCATATTCGTCTTCAGCGCCGGCACCATGGTCATGATGCTGTCGTTGAAGCCGCCTATGGTGTAGCCGTCGGGCGCGGCCTTCGCGACCCGATCCGCCCCGGTCAGCCCGGCCGCGCCGGGGAGGTTTTCGACGACGACGGACTGCCCGAGCGAGGCCGACATCTTCTGCGCCACGATGCGCGCCGCCACATCGACGGCACTGCCTGCAGCCAGCGGAACGATCATGCGCACCGGTTTGCTGGGGTAGGCGTTTTGCGCTGCGGCCGCGGCACAAAACAGCGCTGCGGCGATGGCGCCTGCCAAGGGGCGAATCCGAATCATGATGTCCTCGCTGGGGGAGACGGTTGGGGTGCGGGGAATTCGTCTCAGGCCAGCGGCCTGATGCCGAGTTCGGCCGCCACTTCGGCCAATGCTTTGCGCAAAGCCGGGCTCAAGGTGATGCCGTCGCGGACATTGGCAATGCGCTTGGCCTGGCTTTGTTCGCCGGGCATCCAGATGCGCTCGACACCGGGCATGCGCTGGCTCGCGCGCAGGTCGCGAACGAGGACGTCGACGCGCTGCTTGAACGCCGCCACATCGCCAAAGGCCTTGATGTCGATCATGGCGATCGCCTGGCCGGTATTCGTGGTTCCCGTGAAGTCGTGGTTAAAGTCGAGCACGTCGCGGCCCACGGCGGCGCCGTTCAGGGTGCCGGCGAGCAGGCCGACGATCAAGGCCAGGCCATAGCCCTTGTAGCCGCCGATCGGCAGCAGAAAGCCCTCGTCGGCACGCCGTGGGTCGAGCAGGGGCTTGCCGCTGCGGTCGATCATCCAGCCTTCGGGCATCATCTCGCCGCGCTGCGCCTTGGCTTTCACCTTGCCGTAGGCGGCCACGGTCGTCGCCATGTCGAGCACCACCGGTGTTTCATGACCGGCCGGCACCGCCACCGCAATCGGATTCGTCGACAACAGCATTTCGAGCCCGCCCCAGGGCGGCAAATGGTTCGCGTTGCCCACGGCGAAGTACAAGCCGATCATGTCGTGCGCCAGCGCCATGCGCGCATACAGCGAGGCCGGCCCGGCGTGGTTGCTGAAGCGCGAACCGACCCAGGCGATGCCGGCGCTGCGCGCCTTGGCAGCGGCGATCTGCGCGCAGCGCGACATCACCAGATGGCCCATGGCGTTGTCGCCGTCGACCAGGGCCGTCGCGGCGCGTTCTTCGATGATGCGGATGTTCGGGCGCAGCTTGATGCCCCCCGCCTTGATGCGCTTGATATAGGGCGCGAGGCGAATCGCGCCGTGCCCGTCGGAGCCTTGCAGCTCGGCTTGCGTCATCAGCTCGGCGACGCTGGCCGCATCGGCGGCGGGCATATCCACCGCGTTGAGGGCGCGCGCGAGAAACTCACGCAGCGTATCGGCGCGGACCGGGGCTTGTGGCTCTTCGCTCATGCGCCGGCACCTCAGCGAGCTTGTGAAATCGTCGTCCAGGCCGAAGCGCCGCCGCCGTAACGCTCCAGCGCCGCCTTGTCGAAGTCAAAACCCAGGCCGCTCGCCTGGCGCAGCATCAGGTAGCCGTCTCGATGTTCGAGCTGGTGGTCGATCAGGCGACGGAAATTCAGCACCTGATCGTCGGGAAAGTATTCGACATAGCGCGCATTCGGCGTTGCCGCGACCAGCGGGGCGTGCAGGTCGTGAAACCAGTGCGGGCTGAGCGTCACGCCGCAACTGCCGGCGTGCGCGGCGATGCGCCGCCACTCCGAAATGCCGCCGCACACCGCGGCGTCGGCCTGCAGGATCTCGGCGCCGCCGGCGTCGATCAGTTCGCGAAAGCGCCAGCGACCGACCTCGATCTCGCCGGTGGCGATGGTGATCGAGGTGAGTTGCGCCAGACGCGCGTGCAGGTCGATCGCGTCGGGCAGGAAGGGCTCTTCCAGCCAGTAGGGGTTGTAGGGCTCGAAGCGGCGCGCGTATTCGAGCGCCGTGGGCAGGTCGGACCAGCCGTTATTCACGTCGAGCATCAGCACCACGTCAGGGCCGATGGCGTCGCGCGCTGCGGCGACGCGCTTGGCCTCTTCGGCGGGTGAAAGGCGGCCGGTTTTCATCTTGACCGCGGTGAACCCCATGTCGACATAGCCGGCCATTTCGCGGCCCAGATCGGCCGGCGTCTTGCCGTCGAGGTAGTAGCCGCCGCTGGCATAGGCGATCACTTTTTCGCGGTTCAGGCAGCCCAGGTAGTCGTGCAGGGGCAGGCCGACGCTGCGCGCGTTGAGGTCCCACAGCGCCGTGTCGAGGATCGAGATGCCGCGCATCACCGCGCCGCAGCGCCCCTGCAACAGCGCCTCCTGGTACATCTCGTTCCACAGCCCTTCGCTGCGATGGCTGTCCTGGCCGATCAAGACCGGCGCGAGCAACTGCTCGACCGCCACCTTGGCGATGTCCCCGCCCTTGGACCCGGCATAACAAAAGCCGATGCCTTCGACACCTTCGGTGCTGCGCAGCTTGACCAGACAGAAGTGGCGTTCGGTGACGGTTCGCGTCGAGAACGAGGTCGGGCGATCGAGCGGCACGCGCGCGACCGCGACGCTCACGCTGGCGATTTTCGGCACTGGATTCCTGGGAGTTGACAGCGGTTCGAAATATACGGATATTAGGTCGGTCGCTGTGACCCTTGTCAAGTGGGAGCTGCACTGATGCATTCAGGAGCGATTGCGCGGGCGCGGCGCTTCCGGTGCTTCCCTCGCGGCGTCAAATATATGGACAAAGTCAAACCCCGAGTGCTGATCGTCGGCGGCGGCATCATGGCCTGCGGCATCGCCGCGGGCTTTGTCGCTCATGGCGCTGACGTGGTGCTGCTGGTGCGCGAGCGCTCGCGCGGCGAAGACGCGAGGCGCAACACCCTGGGCC
>JBAQUQ010000145.1:0-3532 GCA_049297615.1 Burkholderiaceae bacterium | reverse complement strand
CGCCGCCAGGCACGACGGCATGACCAAGCCGAGCTGCGCTGCGCCAAAAGCCTCGAAACCGAAGAGTCGAGCAGGGGGCTGAATCGGCAAAGGACTGTGAAACCACTGCGGCTTGTTCCAAATCAATCGGCGAGCGTATGGAATGCGGCACGCTCGCGACCTCGACGCACGAGCCGATGCACCTCCACCCCGAACTCGCCCCGCTGCTCGAGCGCAGCGGTCTTGCACCGCTCGTGCTCGGCGCTCGCACCCTGCTGCCCATCGTGCAGGGCGGCATGGGCATCGGCGTGTCGGCGCACCGCCTGGCCGGCAGCGTGGCGGCGCTCGGCGGCGTGGGCACGATCAGTTCGGTCGACCTGCGCCGCCATCACCCTGACCTGATGGAGCGCACGCGCGGCATCGGCTTCGGCCCCAAGGCCAAGGCAACCATCGACGCCGCCAACCTCGAGGCCTTGCAGCGCGAAATCGCGCAGGCGCGTGAACTGGCCGGCGCGCGCGGCCTGCTGGCGATCAATGTGATGCGCGCCGTCGGCGAATACGCGCCGAGCGTGAAGCGCGCGCTCGAATGCGGCATCGACGCCGTCGTCGTCGGCGCCGGCCTGCCGCTGGACCTGCCCGATCTCGCCGCCGAGCACCCCGACGCCCTGCTCGTGCCCATCCTGTCCGACGCGCGCGGCGTGCAACTCGTCGTGAAGAAGTGGGAGCGCAAGAAGCGCCTGCCCGACGCGATCGTGATCGAGCATCCGAAGCTGGCCGGCGGCCACCTGGGCGCCGCCAAGATCGAGGACTTGAACGATTCGCGCTTTGAGTTCGAGAACGTGCTGCCGCAGGCGCGGGCTTTCCTGCAAGCGGCCGGTATCGAGCGCGAGGTGCCCCTCATCGCCGCCGGCGGCATCCGCAGCCGCGACGACATCGCGCGCGTGCAGGCCCTCGGTGCGGCGGCAGCCCAGATCGGCACGCCGTTCGCGGTGACGCTCGAGGGCGACGCGCATCCTGAATTCAAGCGCGTATTGGCCCAGGCGCGCGACGAAGATATGGTCGAGTTCGTGAGCGGCGCCGGCCTGCCCGCGCGCGCCGTGCTGACGCCGTGGCTCGCCGCCTATCTGAGGGCCCAGACCAGGCTGCAGGCCGTGGCCCACCCCAAGGCGCGCTGCACCATGGGCTTCGACTGCCTGGCCCAGTGCGGGCTGCGCGACGGCAATGCCGGCTGGGGCCAGTTCTGCATCGACCAGCAGCTCGGCGCCGCCTTGCGCGGCGACGTGAGGAAGGGCTTGTTCTTCCGCGGCGTCGGCGCCTTGCCCTTCGGAGACCAGATTCGCAGCGTGCGCGAACTCGTCGAGCGGCTGCTGTCGGGCGCGGCGCCGCCGAACGCATGACGCGCGCCGGCCAGCAGCGCTGGCGGCCGAAGTGCGCCGCGCAACACCGCATGAAGGCGAACGCGATGCACGACGGCGCACGCCGATCCCAACGCCCATCGACTTCATCAATCGGGAGCATCCATGAGATTCGCAAGCCCCCTTCCCGCCCAGCTCGCGCCGCTGCCGGCGCAGCCCATCAGCGAGGAGGTATTGCTCGAGAAGTACGCCAAGGGCGAGGAGCGCAGCGTGGGCGATGTGCGATTGCGCGTCGCGCGCGCGCTCGCCGCGGCCGAAGCGCCTGAGCAGCGCGCCCATTGGGAGGCGGTCTTCCTGCAGGCGCAGGAGGCAGGCTTCGTGCCGGCCGGGCGCATCAACTCGGCCGCCGGCACCGCTCTCGAGGCGACCCTGATCAACTGCTTCGTCCAGCCGGTGGGCGATTCGATCTCGCAAGAGGAAGACGGCCACCCCGGCATCTACACCGCACTGACCGAGGCCGCCGAGACGATGCGCCGCGGCGGCGGTGTCGGCTACGACTTCTCGCGCATTCGTCCGCGCGGCGCGGCCGTGGGCAGCACGCAGAGCCATGCCTCGGGCCCGGTGTCGTACCTGCGCGTGTTCGACCGCTCCTGCGAAACGGTCGAGTCGGCCGGCGCTCGGCGCGGTGCGCAGATGGGCGTGCTGCGTTGCGACCACCCCGATATCGAGGAATTCATCCACGCCAAGGACGGCGGCGATCTGCGCAACTTCAACCTCTCGGTGGGCGTGACCGACGCCTTTGTCGAAGCGGTTCAGTCCGGCGCCGACGTGGACCTGGTGCACCGCAGCGAGCCGGGCGCGAAGCAAAAGGCCGGGGGCGCGCAGCTCCGCCCCGACGGGCTGTGGCTGTACCGCCGTTTGCCGGCGCGCGAGTTGTGGGAGCAGATCATGCGATCGACCTATGACCATGCCGAGCCGGGCGTGCTCTTCCTGGACCGCATCAATGCCGACAACAACCTGTCGTATTGCGAGACCATCGCCGCCACCAACCCGTGCGCCGAAGAGCCGCTGCCGCCCTATGGCTGCTGCTGCCTCGGCTCGATCAACCTGACGCGCTTCGTCAGCCGCGCGTTCGAGGCCGACGCGCAGTTGGACGAAGCGGCCTTCGCCGCGGTCGTGCGCAGCGCTGTGCGCATGCTCGACAACGTGCTCGACATCAGCTTCTGGCCGCTGCAGCGCCAGCAGGCCGAGGCGCGCAGCAAGCGCCGCATCGGCCTGGGATTCACCGGCCTGGGCGACGCCCTGGTGATGCTCAATCTGCGTTATGACACGGCAGCGGCGCGCGCGATGGCGCAACGCATTGCCCAGTGCATGCGCGACGCCGCCTACGCCGCCTCGAGCGACCTGGCGATCGAGCGGGGCGCGTTCCCGCTGTTCAACGCCGACCTCTTCCTCAGCCGTGGCAGCTTCGCCTCGCGCCTGCCGCCGCAGCTGAAGGAGCGCATCCGCGCGCACGGCCTGCGCAACTCGCACCTGCTGTCGATCGCGCCCACCGGCACGATCAGCCTGGCATTCGCCGACAACGCCAGCAATGGCATCGAGCCGGCATTCGCCTGGAGCTATACGCGCCGCAAGCGCCAGAGCGACGGCAGCATCGCCCAGGTGGCGGTCCAGGACCACGCCTGGCGCCTGTACCGCCATCTCAAGGGCGAAGACGCGCCGCTCACCGATGCCTTCGTCAGCGCCCTCGAGATGAGCGCGCAGGCGCATCTCGAGATGGTCGCCGCGGTCGCGCCCTACATCGACACTGCGATCTCGAAAACCGTCAATGTTCCCGAGAACACTCCCTACGATCGGTTTCAAGACCTGTACCTGCGCGCCTGGCAATCGGGCTTGAAAGGGCTCGCGACCTACCGGCCGAACGCAGTGCTGGGCGCCGTGCTCAGCGTGCTGCCGGACAACCCGCCCGCCGCGCCGGCGGCCGTGCTCGCGCATCCGAATCAGCGCCTCGCTCTCGATCGCATACCGCAACCGGTGCTGGCGTCGCTGCGTTGGCCGGGCCGGCCCGAACTGTCCGCCGGCAATGCGGCGTGGACCTTCATGATCGAGCATCCGCACGGCAGCTTCGGACTGTTCGTCGGCGAGCTGCCGGCCGAAGCAGGCCAAGGCCGGGCCGTCCCCGGCGTGGCCGTGCAGGC
>JBAQUQ010000144.1:0-6232 GCA_049297615.1 Burkholderiaceae bacterium | reverse complement strand
GGCCGAGACCTTGCAGGCGACTGCGGAAGCGCCCGCCGGCGTCGCCGCGCAGGTGGCCCCCGATCACCCCGCGCTGCGCGAACTCGCCGCGCGTGCCGAACTGGCGCGCCGCGCGAGTGAACTCGCGTCGGTGCAAAGGCGCGCCAACCCCGAACTGACGGTCTCGGCAACGCGCGAGCGCGGCGCCTTCGGCGACCCCTATGGGCAGTCGCTGGCAGTTGGCGTTCGCATCCCCTTCGGTTCGGACGACCGCCAGCGCGCGCGCCTGGCAGCGGCTGGTGCCGAGCAGACCGAAGCCGAAAGCCAATTGGAACTGGAACGCAGCCGCGTCGAAACCGACATCGCAGCCGCGGACCTGCGTGTCGCCGCGACGCGCCTGATGGCCGAAGCCGCCGACCAGCGTGCGGCGCTCGCCTTGGAGACGCGCCGCGTCTTCGAAATGTCATTCCGCCTCGGCGAGACCGATCTGCCCACACGCCTGCGCGTCGAACTCGAGGCGGCCGAGGCGCAGCGGCAGCGCGAGCGCTCGCGCATCGACATGGCCCAGGCCGTGTCGCACTGGCAGCAAGCCCTGGGCCTGCTGCCGCAGTGACCCGCCGCAGCCGCCGCCCATCCAACATCAAGGATTTCTCCATGCACCTCGAACTCCCCAGACCCCTGACGCTCGCCCTCGCCCTCCTGGCCCTGGTGGGCGTGTTCGCCGCGCCGAAGCTGCGCGCCGATGCAGGTCACGACCACGGGGCAGCAGCGCCCAGCACTGCCGGTCAGGGCCTGCCGCGCTTTGCCGCCGCGAGCGATCTGTTTGAACTGGTCGGCGTCGTGAACGGCAGGCAGCTCACGCTCTACCTCGACCACAGCGCAGACAACAGCCCGGTGAAAGGCGCCAAGCTCGAACTCGAAATCGGCGCCAGCAAACTCGACGCCAAGCCGCGCGCCGACGGCGAGTTCGAGGCGACCCTGGCACAGCCGCTGAAACCGGGCGTTATTCCAGTGACGGCGTCGATCGCGACCGAACGCGACACCGACCTCCTGGCCGGCGAAGTGCTCATCGCGCAGGAGCTGCGCGCCGAGGCGCCGCAGGCACGCGATTGGCCGCGCGTCGCCGGCTGGACGGCTGCCGGCCTGTTCGCCCTGGCCGCGCTGGCGTGGCTGCGTAATCGGGCCAAGGTTCGGTTCAGCCAGCGTGCGGTGCGCAGCGCAGGTGCAGCATGAAGCGGTCCATGATGACCTTGGCACGCTGCCTCGCCTTGACGCTCGCCGCCGGGGTGACCCTGGCCAGCGCCGACGCCGGCCACGACCATGGCAGCACTGCGCCGGCGATCAGCGGCAGCGGTCCGCAGCGCCAGCCCGACGGCAGCGTCTTCCTGCCCAAGCCGGCGCAGCGCCAGATCGGCGTGCGCACGATCGTCGCGGAGATGAAGGAGCTGCCGCGCTCGCTCGAGCTGTCGGGCAAGGTGGTGATGGATCCGAACGCCGGCGGCAAGGTCCAGGCATTGCTCGCCGGCCGGCTCGAGCCCGGCCCGAAGGGTTTGCCGGGCCCCGGACAGTCGGTGCGCAAAGGCGAAGTGCTGGCCTATGTGCTGCCCTCGGCCGGAGCCATCGAGCGCTCCAACCAGGTGGCCCAGCTCTCCGAGCTGCGTGCCGGCAAGGCGCTGGCGGAAAAGCGCGTCGCGCGACTGACCGAGCTGGCCGACACCGTGCCGCGCAAGGAGATCGAGGCGGCCGAGAGCGAACTGGCCAGCCTCGCCGGGCGCATCGCTGCCGTCGGTGAGGGCTTGAGCACGCGCGACACCCTGGTTGCGCCGGTCTCGGGCGTGGTCGCATCGGTCAATGCGGTGTCCGGGCAGGTCGTCGACGCGCGCGAACTGGTGTTCGAGGTGATCGACCCGGCGCGCCTGCTCATCGAGGCGCTGGCCTTCGACGCGAGCATCGGCGCCGACGTCGCCGCGGCCTTTGTGCCCCTGGGCGCCGAGAAGCTGGCGCTGAAGTTCATCGGCGCGTCGCCCGCCATGCGCGAACAGGCCCTGCCCCTGATCTTTCGCGCTGCGGGCCCGCTGCTGAGCCGGCTCGCCGTCGGGCAGCCGGTCAGCGTGGTCGTGCAGACGCGCTCGCGGGTCTCGGGCGTGCCCGTGCCCGCGGCGTCGCTGATGAAGAACCCCGCCAACCAGACCATCGTCTGGGTCAAGACCGCAGCCGAACACTTCGAGCCGCGCGTCGTGACTGCCCTGCCGCTGGACGGCGCGACCGTCGCGGTCACGGCTGGCCTCAAAGCCGGTGATCGGGTGGCCACGCAAGGCGCGAGCCTGATCAACCAGATCCGCTGACTGGGAGCCGAAATGAAACCCCCAAGCTCACTTCGTTCGCTGCCCCCCGAGGGGGCGCAGGCCCCCCTTGGGGCGGCCCGGCGGGAGGCCTGAATGTTCAAGTGGCTCCTCGAAAACAGCCTGGCGAACCGGCTGCTGGTGATCATGGCCAGCCTGGTGCTGATGGGCTATGGCGCCTTCACGCTGTCGCGCACGCCGGTGGACGTCTTCCCCGATCTGAACAAGCCCACCGTCAACATCATCACCGAGGCCGGCGGCATGGCCCCGGAGGAAGTGGAGCAGCTCATCACCTTCCCGCTCGAGGCCACCATGAACGGCCTGCCCGGCGTGGAGACGGTGCGCTCGATTTCCTCGGCCGGCCTGTCCTTCCTCTACGTCACCTTCAACTGGAGCACCGACATCTTCCGTGCCCGGCAACTCGTCGCCGAGCGCCTGTCGTCGATGGAAGAAGGCCTGGCCGCGGGAGTCGTGCCGCGCATGGGCCCGATCAGCTCGATCATGGGCGAGATCATGCAGATCGCAATTCCGGTGGACCCGCAAAAGATCTCGGCGATGGCGGTGCGCGAATACGCCGACTGGGTGCTGCGCCCGCGCCTGCTCGCAGTGCCGGGCGTGGCCCAGGTGATTCCGATCGGCGGCGAGGTGCGCCAGTTCCAGGTCCAGCCCAACACCGTGCGCATGGGCGAACTCGGCATCGGGCAAGAGCAACTCGAAGCCGCACTGAAGGGCTATTCGTCCAACACTTCGGGCGGCTTTCTCGAGCTGAACGGGCGCGAGTACCTGATCCGCAACCTCGGTCGCACCTCGCGCCTGGACGACTTGCAGAACCTGGCGCTGGCCGCCAAGGACGGCCAGCCGATCCTGCTGCGCCAGATCGCCGGCGTGACCTTCGCGGCAGCCATCAAGCGCGGCGACGCGGGTTTCGAGGGCAAACCGGCGGTGATCCTGAGCGTGCAGAAGCAACCCGCGGCCGACACCATCGCGCTCACGCGCAGCCTCGAGGGCGCACTGGCGGCGCTGAATGCTTCGCTGCCATCCGGCATGGAGCCGCCCAAGGTCACCTTTCGCCAGGCCACCTTCATCGAAGCGTCGATCACCACGCTGCAGGGCAAGCTGATCGGCGCCTCGGTCTTCGTCGCCCTGATCCTGTTCTTCTTCCTGGGCACGCTGCGCCCGACGATCATCGCGCTGACGGCGATTCCGGTGTCGATCTTCATCACCGCACTGGTGTTCGACTACTTCGGCATGTCGATCAACACGATGACCCTGGGCGGCCTGGCGATCGCCATCGGCGGCCTGGTCGACGACGCCGTGGTCGGCGTCGAGAACGTCATCCGGCGCCTCAAGGCAGACCGCAGCGCGCACCCCGAGCACCGCCTGCACCCGATCGAGGTGGTGGCACGCGCGACCATGGAGGTGCGCTCGGCCATCCTCTACGCCACCGTCATCATCGTCCTGGTATTCATCCCGCTGTTCGCGCTGCCGGGCATGGAGGGGCGTTTGTTCGTGCCCCTGGGCATCGCCTTCATCGTCTCGACCCTGGCCTCCCTGGTGGTGTCGGTGACGGTCACGCCGGTGCTGGCTTTCTATCTGCTGCCCAATATGAAGGCCATGGAACACGGCGATACCAGGCTGCTGGCCTGGCTGAAGGCGATTTACCGCAGCGCCCTGCAAGGCGTGCTGCATCGGCCGAAAGCGGCGCTGGCGGCGGCGGGGGTGGCGGTGCTGGCCGCAGCGGCGGCCGTGCCCTTCTTCGCGACGACCTTCCTGCCGCCGTTCAACGAAGGCACGCTCGTCATCGGCATGCGCCTGAATCCGGGTGTGACGCTGACCGAGACGACCGCGCTGGCGCGGCAAGCCGAAGTGCTGATCAAGCAGGTGCCCGAGGTCACCCATGTCGGCCGGCGCAGCGGCCGCGCCGAGCTCGACGAGCACGCCGAGGGCGTGCACGCGAGCGAGTTCGACGTCGGCCTGCTGCCCACCGCGGAACTGAAGCGATCGATGGACGCGATCAATGCCGACATCCGCTCGCGCCTGGTCAACCTGCCCGCGGCGATCGCCATCGGCCAGCCGATCTCGCACCGCATCGACCATATGTTGTCGGGCGTGCGTGCGCAGATCGCGATCAAGATCTTCGGCGACGACCTCGACACCCTGCGCGGCCAGGCCGACGCGCTGCGCGCGACGCTGGCGGCGATCCCCGGCGTGGCCGACCTCGAGATCGAGAAGCAGGTGCTGGCGCCGCAGATCAAGGTGCGCGTGGACTACGCCGCCGCAGCGCGTTACGGCGTGCCCACGCCGCAACTGCTGGCGACGCTGCAAAGCCTGATCGAGGGCGAGAAGGTCGCCCAGATCGTCGAGGGCAGCCGGCGCTTCGCACTCGTCGTGCGCTTGCCGGAAGCGGCGCGGTCCATCGAGGGCCTGCGGCGCATCCTGATCGAAACGCCGGGCGGACGCATTCCGCTGGCCAAGGTCGCCGACATCGAAGACGGCGACGGCCCGAACCAGATCAGCCGCGACGACGGCAAGCGCCGCATCGTGCTGTCGGCCAACACCCAGGGACGCGCGCTGTCGGAAGTGATTGCCGACATCCGCGCAGCAGTGGCCACCTTGAGGCTGCCGGCGGGCTACTTCATCACCCTGGGCGGGCAGTTCCAGGCCCAGGAAGAGGCCTCGCGCCTGATCGGCGTGCTGTCGATCGTGTCCCTGGCCCTGATGTTCGTCGTGCTGTACACGCGCTACAAGTCGGCGACACTGTCGGCCCTGGTGATGGTCAACATTCCCCTGGCCCTGGTGGGCGCGGTGCTGGGCCTGTGGCTGTCAGGCCAACCCTTGTCGGTGGCGGCCCTGGTGGGCTTCATCACCCTGGCCGGCATTTCGGTGCGCAACGGCATCCTCAAAGTCAGCCATTACATCAACCTGATGCGCTTCGAGGGCGAGTCGTTCGACCACAAGATGATCGTGCGCGGCTCGCTCGAGCGCTTGAGCCCGGTGCTGATGACGGCTCTGGTGACGGCCTTCGCGCTGGCCCCGCTGCTGTTCGAGGCGCAGCGTCCCGGCACCGAAATCCTGCACCCGGTGGCCGTGGTGATCTTCTCCGGCCTGATCAGCTCGACCCTGCTCGACACCTTCCTGACTCCCGCGATGTTCTGGCTCTACGGCCGCAAGGACAGCGCGCGCCTGCTCAACGACAAGAACGCCGAAGCGTTCTGACCGCCCTCCCACCCCAAAGCCCACTCGATCGAAAGGAATCCCATGAAATTCGAGACACTTCTGTGCGCCGCCGCCCTCGCATTTGCTGCACCGGTCTTCGCCGCCGACGAGCACAGTCACGCTCCCAAGGCCAGGCATGGCGGCATCGTGACCGAAGCCAGCGACATCGAATTCGAGCTGGTGGCCAAAGCCGACAGCATCACGATCTATGTTCGCGACCACGGCGCGGCCCTTGCCACGCAGGGCGCCAGCGGCAAGCTGTTCATCCTGAGCGGCGCCGACAAGACCGACGCTGCGTTGACCCCGGCGGGCGACAACAAGCTCCAGAGCCAGGGCAGCTTCAAGGTGGGTCCGGGCACCAAGCTCGTCGCCACCGTCAACCTGCAGGGCAGGAAGCCGATCAATATGCGTTTTGCGCTGAAATGATGCGCGCCCGATTTCAACCCTTCCCGCCCCGGCCTGCCGCACCGGCGGCAGCGGGCACCCCCATCGGAGACTCGATATGCCTTCTCGTGCAAGCGTGACGACTCATTTCACGACCCGCCGCGCCTTCATCGCCGCCACGGGCTTCGGGGGCATCAGCCTGTACGGGCTGTGGGCGGCCTACGGCGTCGCCCCGGGGCCCCTGGCCCTGCTCGGCCTGGACGGCGCGCACGTCGCACCCGGCGCGCACGACGCGCACGGCTCCCACGACA
>JBAQUQ010000143.1:0-23501 GCA_049297615.1 Burkholderiaceae bacterium | reverse complement strand
GCACTGGTGCCGGTGCAGGCGCCGGCGCCGGCGCGGCGACTGCGGTGGGCGCAGCCGGCGGTGGTGGTGGCGGTTCGGTCACGGCGCAAGCTGTGAGCGCTGCAGCGGCAAAGAGCGTTGCCACCTGATTCAGATTCTTCATGGTTCTCCTCTCGAGGATTGGTGGAGTTGTGTCCTGCCGATCGTCTCAACGTGGTTTGGACCGAGCTGGTGAACCCCCGCAACCGCAGTGGCTCACGACCGGAGGCGGATTGTGCCATAGGGCCTCGGCTGCGCTCGCGGTTCGCGAAAGCGGATTGCGCGCCTGGATCAGCCGCCGGTTCGAGGTCGGTCGCAAGCGCGTCAGCTACGTCGGCATCGCACTTAGAATTGCGCCGCGTCCATCGCGCTGCCGGCGCGACACGATGCCCCGCCGCGCGCGCGCCCTCGCCCACTCCCCCGCATGACACCATTCGCCAAGGAAACCCTGCCGATCAGCCTCGAAGAGGAGATGCGGCGTTCCTACCTCGATTACGCGATGAGCGTGATCGTCGGGCGCGCCTTGCCCGATGCGCGCGACGGGCTCAAGCCCGTGCACCGGCGCAGCCTGTTCGCGATGCACGAACAAAACAACGACTGGAACCGGCCTTTCAAGAAGAGCGCGCGCATCGTCGGCGATGTGATGGGCAAGTACCACCCGCATGGCGACAGCGCGATCTACGACACCATCGTGCGCATGGCCCAGCCCTTTTCGCTGCGCCACATGCTGGTCGATGGCCAGGGCAACTTCGGCTCGGTCGATGGCGACAACCCGGCGGCGATGCGCTACACCGAGATTCGACTGGCGAAGATCGCGCATGAAATGCTCGCCGATATCGACATGGAGACGGTCGACTTCGGGCCGAATTACGACGGCTCGGAGAAAGAACCGCTGGTGTTGCCCACCAGGCTGCCGAACTTGCTGGTCAATGGCTCTTCGGGCATCGCTGTGGGCATGGCGACGAATATTCCGCCGCACAACCTCAATGAAGTGATCGACGCCTGCCACCATCTGTTGAAGAACCCGCAGGCGAGCGTCGATGAACTCATGGAAATCGTGCAGGCGCCTGATTTTCCGACCGCCGCGATCATTTACGGCCTCTCGGGCGTGCGCGAGGGCTACCGCACCGGGCGCGGCAAGATCGTGATGCGCGCCACCTGCCATTTCGAAGACATCGACAAAGGCCAGCGCCAGGCCATCATCGTCGACGAAATTCCCTACCAGGTGAACAAGAAGAACCTGCTCGAGCGCATCGCCGAGCTGGTGCACGAGAAGAAGATCGAAGGCATCAGCCACATCCAGGACGAATCCGACAAATCGGGCATGCGCGTCGTGATCGAGCTCAAGCGCGGCGAAGTGCCCGAGGTCGTGTTGAACAACCTGTACAAGCAGACCCAGCTGCAAGACACGTTCGGCATGAACATGGTGGCCCTGATCGACGGCCAGCCCAAGCTGTGCACCCTGCGCGAGTTGATCGTGATCTTCCTCGAACACCGGCGCGAAGTGGTGACGCGGCGCACCGTGTTCGAGTTGCGCAAGGCGCGCGAGCGAGGCCATGTGCTCGAAGGCTTGGCGGTGGCGCTGGCCAATATCGATCCATTCATCGAAACCATCAAGGCATCGCCGACGCCGCCACTGGCCAAGGCGGCGCTGATGCGCAAGAGTTGGGACTCAGCCATGGTGCGCGACATGCTCGCGCGTGCTTCAACGCAAACGCCGGGTGGGCACGACGCCTATCGCCCGGCTGGCCTTGCCGCGACATTGGGCCTGCAGGCCGACGGCCTGTACCGCCTGTCGGAAGAACAGGCCGGCGAAATCCTGCAGATGCGCTTGCAGCGCTTGACCGGACTGGAGCAGGACAAGATCGTCGCCGAATACAAAGAGGTGATGGCCGAGATCGCCGATTTGATCGACATCTTGAATGCGCCGCCGCGAGTGACGACGATCATCAGCGACGAGTTGAGCGCCATCAAACTCGAGTTCGGCCAGACCAAGCTCGGCGCGCGGCGCAGCCTCATCGAACACAATGCGCTGGATCTCGGCACCGAAGACCTGATCCAGGCCACCGATATGGTGGTGACGCTGTCGCACACCGGCTATATCAAGAGCCAGGCCTTGTCCGAGTACCGCGCGCAACGCCGCGGCGGGCGCGGCAAGCAGGCGACCCAGACCAAGGAAGACGACTGGGTCGAGCAGCTCTTCATCGCCAACACGCACGACAACATTCTGTGCTTCACGAATCGCGGCCGGGTCTATTGGCTCAAGGTCTGGGAAGTGCCTCAGGGTTCGCGCAACTCGCGCGGGCGCCCCATGGTCAACATGTTCCCGTTGCAGGCCGGCGAAAAAGTCAACGTCGTGTTGCCGCTGACCGGCGCCGCGCGCAGCTTCCCGGCCGAGCTGTTTGTTTTCATGGCCACGGCTCAAGGAACGGTGAAGAAGACCGGGCTGGACGAATTCAGCAACCCGCGCAAGGCCGGCATCATCGCCGTCGACCTCGACGCCGGTGATTTCCTGATCGGCGCCGCACTCACTGACGGTCACCACGACGTGATGCTGTTCAGCGACGGCGGCAAGGCGGTTCGATTCGACGAAGACGACGTGCGCGGCATGGGCCGCCAGGCACGCGGCGTGCGCGGCATGATGCTCGACCCCGGGCAAAGCGTGATCGCGATGCTGGTGGCCGAAGACGAGTCGCAAAGTGTTCTGACGGCCACTGAAAACGGCTTCGGCAAGCGCACCGGCATCATCGAGTACACGCGCCATGGGCGCGGCACGAAGGGCATGATCGCGATCCAGCAAACCGAGCGAAACGGCAAGGTCGTCGCCGCCACCCTGGTGCGCGCTGACGACGAAATCATGCTCATCACCGACCGCGGCGTCCTGGTGCGAACGCGGGTCTCCGAAATTCGCGAACTGGGCCGCGCCACGCAGGGCGTGACCCTGATTGCGCTGGATGACGGCACGAAGCTGAGCGGCTTGCAGCGCATCGTCGAGAACGACGCCCCTGAGGCCGACGGCGCGAACGCCGCGGCGGGCGAGGACACTGCCGCGCCCGAGGGCTCCTGAGAGCGCCCCCAGGCCACCGCCTTGCGCCGCCCACGCGACGCGCCGTCGAGCGTCGCGAAAACGCCTGAGTGCCATGCGAGAATTCGGCCCCGCCATGGCTGACCTTTCAAACGCGCCTTCTGTTGCGCCCGGCGTCGCGCCCAGCGTCGTGCCGCGCGCAGCGCCAGCCGTCGAGCTGCTGGCGTTGCGCGCGCAGATCGACGCCATTGACGAGCGACTGCTCGGTCTGTTGAACGAGCGGGCCACGCTCGCGCTGCGCATCGGCGAGATCAAACGCGGCGAGGGTTCGGTCGCGTTTCGCCCGGAGCGCGAAGCGCAAGTGATCGCTACGCTGCGCGGCGCCAATGCCGGCCCGTTGCGCGCAGAGAGCGTCGCGCCGATCTGGCGCGAAATCATGTCGGCGTGCCGTGCCTTGGAGACGCCCACGCGCGTGGCCTTTCTCGGGCCGGCGGGAACTTTCAGCGAAGAAGCCTCGTTGGCGTTCTTCGGCTCGGCCATCGTCAAGCTGCCTTGCGCCAACTTCGATGAAGTGCTTCACTGCACCGTGACCGGCACCGCCGATTTCGCTGTCGTGCCTGTGGAAAACTCCACCGAGGGAGTGGTGACGCGGTCCCTCGATCTGTTCCTCACGACGCCGCTGTTCATCATCGGCGAAACCAGCTTGCTGGTGCGGCACAACTTGCTGCGCCTGGAAAACTCCCTGGACGCCGTGCAGGCGGTGTGTGCACACCCCCAGGCCCTGGCCCAGTGTCACACGTGGCTCGCGAACCACCTGCCGCACGTCGAGCGCCGCCCGGCGGCCAGCAATGCCGAAGCGGCGCGCCTGGCCAGCCTTGACGGCACGCTCGCGGCGATCGCGAGCACGCGTGCCGGGGCAGAGTTCGGCCTGCACCTCGTCGCCCCGGCGATCCAGGACGAAGCGCAAAACCGCACGCGCTTCGCGATCCTCGCGCATCCGGATCGGCAACCGCGCCCGCAGGCTTCGGGCAGTGACTGCACGAGCCTTGTCGTGTCGGTGGCCAACCGGCCGGGTGCCGTGCACGACATGCTGGTGCCGCTGAAGCGCCACGGCGTGTCGATGAGCCGCTTTGAGTCGCGCCCGGCCCGCTCCGGCCAATGGGAGTACTACTTCTACATCGACATCGAGGGCCACCCCGAGCAACCGGCCGTGGCCGCAGCGCTGCAGGAATTGCGCGATGTTTGCGCGTTCTACAAGCTGCTCGGAACCTACCCCATCGACACCCACTGACAGTGCCCCCTCATGTTCAATCAACTCGGTGTGATCGGATGTGGCCTGATGGGAGGCTCGTTCGCCCTCGCGCTGAAGCACGCCGGCCTGGTGAACCGCGTCATCGGCTACAGCAAGTCGCCCAGCACCACGGAGAGGGCGAAGAAGCTCGGCGTGATTGACGTGGTCGCCGAGTCGGCCCTGCTCGCCGTGTCGGGTTCGGACATCGTGCTGATCGCCGTTCCGGTGGCCGCCACCGAGTCCACATTCAAGGCGATTCGCCACCTGGTCGAGCCCGGCGTGCTGTTCATGGACGTGGGCTCGACCAAGCGCGACGTCGTCGATGCGGCACGGCGTGTACTCAAAGAACGTATCGCCTCCTTCGTTCCAGCGCATCCGATCGCGGGCAAAGAGGCGGGTGGCGTGGCGCATGCCGACGCCTCGCTTTTCAACGGCCGGCAAGTCATCCTCACGCCCTTGCCGGGGACCTCGGTCGATCTGGTGCAGAGAGCCACCGACGTCTGGGCGGCCATCGGTTCCCAGGTACTGCGCATGACGCCGGAGAATCACGATGCCGCGTTCGCCGCAGTGAGCCACCTGCCGCACGTGCTGGCTTTCGTCTATTTCAATTCGATCGCGGGCCAGCCCGCCGGGCGCGACTACCTGTCCTTGGCCGGCCCCGGGTTTCGCGACTTCACCCGAATCGCCGCAAGCGACCCCCTGGTGTGGCGCGATATCTTGATGTCCAACCGCGAAGAAGTGCTGAGGCAATCGGAGCGATTCCGGCGCGAGCTCGAAGTCTTGGAAGACGCGTTGAAGAGCGGCAACGCTGACGCACTCGAAGAGCAGATCCGAAGCGCCTCGGCGGCACGCTCGAACTGGCATCTGAGCAACCCCAAGTCCGGCTCGCATCGCTGAGCCCTGCGCGGCCTGCGCGCCTAGCCATGTTTGCCATCCCGTTCATCGATATTCCGGTGCTGCGCTCGGCGGGCGGCGTCGTGCATCTGCCGGGCTCGAAAAGCATCTCGAATCGCGTGCTGTTGCTCGCCGCCTTGAGTGCGGGCGAGACCCGAATCCACGACCTTCTCGAGTCGGACGACACGCAGGTGATGCTCACCGCCCTGGCCCAATTGGGCTGTGCGGTTCGAACGCACGAGGAAACGCCGGGCCGTTCCCGAGTGCCCCCGATCCCCTGGGGGGGCCCGACAAAAGCCGGCGCATTGGCGGGCGCTCAGCAGCGCGTCGTCACCATCGGCGGCCTGGGCGGGCGCTTGCGCACGCGCGACGCTGCGCTGTTCCTGGGCAACGCCGGCACCGCGATGCGCCCGCTGTGCGCAGCCTTGGCAGTGCTGGCGGCGCGCCAGGGGGGTCGCTTCGATCTCAGCGGCGTACCGCGCATGCATGAGCGGCCGATCGGCGACCTCGTCAGCGCTTTGCACCAGCTGGGTTGCAACGTCGCTTGGCTCGGCAAGGTGGGTTACCCGCCGCTGCGCATCAGTGGCGCCGATGCGGTGCTTCGCAAAGGAAGTGAAGATGCGCCGCTGCGCATCGAAGCGCCGATCCGCGTGCGCGGCGATGTGTCGAGCCAGTTTCTGAGTGCGTTGCTGCTCGCCTTGCCCCTGGTGGGCAGCGAGCAGGCGATCACGATCGAGGTCGACGGCGAATTGATCTCGCGGCCCTACGTGGAAATCACGGTGAAACTGCTCGCGCGTTTCGGCATCAGGGTCGAAATCGACGCCTGGCGTCGCTTCGTCATTGCGCCGGGCAGCGAATATCGCTCACCGGGCGACATCCATGTCGAGGGCGACGCGTCGTCGGCGTCGTATTTCATCGCGCTGGGCGCGATCGCTGCCAGCACCGAGTCGAGCGAGCCGCTGCGAATCGTCGGCGTCGGCAAGGACTCGATCCAGGGCGACATCGCCTTCGTCGACGCTGCCCGGGCAATGGGCGCCGACATCAACTGCGCTGCCACGCACCTGGAAGTGCGGCGCGGCACATTCCCGTTGAACGCCATCGAGCTCGACTGCCAGCACCTCCCCGACGCTGCGATGACACTGGCGGTCATGGCGCTGTTCGCACGGGGCACGACGCGCTTGTCGAATATCGCCAGTTGGCGCGTCAAGGAAACCGACCGCATCGCCGCGATGGCCACCGAATTGCGCAAGCTCGGCGCGCACGTTGGCGAAGGCGCCGACTTCATCGAGATCACCGCGCCAAAAGTCTGGCGAGCCGCGACCATCCACACCTATGACGACCACCGCATGGCCATGTGCTTTTCGCTCGCGGCGTGCACGGTGCCGGTGCGCATCGTCGACCCGCAATGCGTGGCCAAGACCTTCCCGGACTATTTCGAGACGCTGTTCAGCGTGGTTCGCGCCGACGAGGCCGACATCCCCGTCATCACCGTCGACGGGCCCACCGCGTCGGGCAAGGGAACCTTGGCCAGCGCCGTGGCGCAGCGCCTGGGCTACCACTACCTGGACTCCGGCGCGGCCTATCGGGCGACTGCCCTGCGCGCATTGCGCCGCGGCATCGCTGCCGACGACGAAGCCGGCCTCGCGCAAATCGCCGCCCACCTCGACCTTTTGTGCCTACCGGGCCAAACATGCCTGAGCGCCGAAGACGTGACCGAAGCACTGCGCCTAGAAGAAGTGGGAGCGCTTGCTTCGAAGATTTCGGCCTGGCCCAAGGTACGTGCCGCGTTGCGCGATTTTCAGCTCCAGCACCGCCGCGTGCCGGGGCTGGTGGCCGACGGGCGCGACATGGGCACCGTCATCTTCCCCGGTGCCGATCTCAAGGTGTTTTTGACTGCGAGCGCTGCGACGCGCCTCCAGCGCCGGCACAAGCAATTGATTACAAAGGGTATTTCGGCTACTATCGACGCCCTTCGGGCCGAACTCGAGGCACGAGACCAGCGCGACCAGTCGCGCGCGGTCTCGCCGTTGAAGCCGGCCCAGGATGCGATGTTGCTTGACAACTCTGCACTGTCCGTCGACGCTTCGGTGGACGCCGTGCTGAGCGCCTGGCAGCAGCGCAGGCCCTTCGGCTGAGCCTTCGAGAGTCAGCGCTGCCGAGGAGCCAGGGGCGCGAAGCACCGGTTCGAATCGTTCCCGCGCTTCGTTGCTGCGTCTTGTTCCGACTCGGCCCGTCGTTCTCCCTCCTGTGCCCAAGCTTTCCAGCGGCACGCCGGAACTTCGGTTGTTCAACCTAACCCGCAGCGCACGGCTGCACCGCTGACTGGAATTTCAATGTCCCAAACCCAAGTTGCCACCTCCCACGGCGTGGATTCGTTCGCCGCCATGTTTGAAGAGTCGCTCAAGCGCTCCGAAATGCGCGCCGGCGAAGTCATCACGGCCGAAGTGGTGCGCGTCGAGCACAGTTTCGTGGTGGTCAATGCCGGCCTCAAGAGCGAGGCTTATGTTCCGATCGAAGAATTCAAGAACGACCATGGTGAACTCGAAGTCCAGGTCGGCGACTTCGTCTCGGTGGCGATCGACGCCGTCGAAAACGGCTATGGCGACACCATCCTGTCGCGCGACAAGGCCAAGCGCCTGGCCTCATGGCTGTCACTCGAGAACTCGCTCGACTCGGGCGAGTTCGTCACCGGCACGGTGAACGGCAAGGTCAAGGGCGGCCTCACCGTCCTGGTGAACGGCATCCGCGCCTTCCTGCCCGGATCACTGCTCGATACGCGCCCGGTGAAAGACATGAGCCCGTTCGAGGGCAAGACGATGGAGTTCAAGGTCATCAAGCTCGATCGCAAGCGCAACAACGTCGTGTTGTCGCGCCGCGCCGTGGTCGAAGCGTCGATGGGCGAAGAGCGTTCCAAGCTGCTCAGCACGCTGCACGAAGGCGCCATCGTCAATGGCGTGGTCAAGAACATCACCGAATACGGCGCCTTTGTCGATTTGGGCGGCATCGACGGCTTGCTGCACATCACCGACATGGCGTGGCGGCGCGTGCGCCACCCCAGCGAAGTGGTGCAAGTGGGCCAGGAACTGCAAGCCAAGGTGCTCAAGTTCGACGCCGAGAAGAACCGCGTCTCATTGGGCATCAAACAACTCGGCGACGACCCCTGGCACGGCGTGTCGCGGCGCTACCCGAACAGCACGCGTCTGTTCGGCAAGATCACGAACATCGCCGACTACGGCGCCTTCGTCGAAATCGAACCCGGTATCGAAGGCCTGGTGCACGTCTCGGAAATGGACTGGACCAACAAGAACGTCGCGCCGAGCAAGATCGTCGCGCTCGGCGACGAGGTCGAAGTCATGGTGCTCGAGATCGACGAAGACAAGCGCCGCATCTCCCTGGGCATGAAACAGTGCAAGGCCAATCCGTGGGAAGAGTTCTCCTCCACGGTGCAGCGCGGCGACCGCGTCAAGGGTCCCGTCAAGTCGATCACCGACTTCGGCGTTTTTGTCGGCCTCGCCGCAGGGATCGACGGGCTGGTGCATCTGTCGGATCTGTCGTGGAATGAACCCGGCGAAGCCGCGGTGCGCAACTACAAAAAGGGCCAGGAGGTCGAGGCGATCGTGCTCGCTGTGGACGTGGAGCGCGAGCGCATTTCGCTGGGCATCAAACAGCTCGATTCCGACCCGTTCACGAGCTACACCTCGGTCAACGACAAAGGCCAGACGGTCACCGGCAAGGTCAGATCAGTCGATGCGCGCGGCGCCGAAATCCAGCTGACGGCCGACGTGACGGGTTACCTGCGCGCTTCCGAGATCAGCCGGGATCGCGTCGAAGACGCGCGCAACCTGCTCAAAGAAGGCGACGAAGTATCGGCACTGATCATCAATGTGGACCGCAAGACGCGTTCGATCCAGCTCTCGATCAAGGCCAAGGACAATGCCGACAACCAAGAAGCGATGCAACGCCTGTCGGCCACGGCCGAGCGCGAGAACGCCGGCACGACGAGCCTGGGCGCTTTGCTGCGCGCCAAGCTCGACAAGCAGGACGGCAGCGCTACCTGAGTCGCGTTGCGGCCGCGGTGTCGCTGGGTGATAAGGGCTGATAAGGGGTCTTCGAGTCCATGACGCGTTCCGATCTCGTCACCGAGCTGGCTGAAAAGTTCAGCCAGCTCACGCATCGCGACACCGAATTCGCGGTGAAGACGATCCTGGACGCGATGTGCGACGGGCTCGCCCGCGGTCACCGCATCGAGATCCGCGGCTTTGGCAGTTTTTCCATCAATCGCCGGCCGCCGCGCGTGGGCCGCAACCCGCGCTCGGGCGAACAAGTCGTGATTGCGGAAAAGCTCGTCCCGCATTTCAAACCCGGGAAGGCCCTGCGCGAGGGTGTCGACGAGGGCGCGCTCGGCAGCGGCGCGAGCGCGGATGCCGCAGCCAGCGCCGAGCGCGAGCCCGATGCCGTGGCGCGGGACTAGGTCGCGCGACGCTTCGCGGGCGCGCACCTGTGCACGCACCCGTCCTCGCGCCCGTTCACGCTGAAGTTCAGGCAAGGCGTCCGATGCGAATCCTGGTGTGGCTGGTGCGGGCCTTGGCGTTCTTCGCATTGTTCGCGTTTGCGTTGAACAACCTGCACGAGGTCACCCTGCACGGCTTTTTCGGCTCCGAGTGGCGTGGCCCCATGGTCCTGGTCGTACTCGGCGCCTTGGCCCTGGGCATCGCCGGCGGCGCGCTGGCGATGCTGCCGAGTTGGTGGCGCCACAGGCGCCGCGCCTTGCGCGACGCAGCGCCTTCCTCGATTCTTGCGCCTCAGGATGTCGAGCCCATCATGGCCCAGGGTGCACTCACGCACCCGCCGCGCGATGGACTTTGACATCCAATGGTTCCTGCTGGGCTTGCCGCTCGTCTTCGCGATCGGTTGGCTCGCTTCGCGCTTCGATACGCGTCAATGGCTGCGCGAACAGCGCGATTCGCCGCGCGCTTACTACAAGGGGCTGAACCTGTTGCTGAACGAGCAATACGACAAGGCGATCGACGCCTTCATCGAAGCCGTGCAACAGGATCCCGACACCTCGGACCTGCATTTCGCGCTGGGCAACCTGTTTCGGCGCCGCGGCGAATATGAACGCGCCGTGCGCGTGCACCAGCACCTGTTGCAACGCGCCGACCTTGCCAAGGCCGAACGTGACCGCGCCCAGTACGCGCTGGCGCAGGATTTCTTGAAGGCCGGCTTGTTCGACCGTGCCGAGCAGGCGTTCGCCACCCTGCACCGCACTGCTTTTGATACCGAGGCGCGCCTGGCCTTGTTGACATTGCACGAACGCTCGCGCGACTGGCCCGCGGCGATTGCCGTCGCGCAGCAGCTCGAAAACGTGGGTACGGCATCGTTTGCGTCGCGCATTGCGCACTACTGGTGCGAGGTGGCCGTCGAAGCCGATGCGCGCCAGGCCACAGCCCAGGCTGACGAAGCAATCGCTCGCGCTCAAGAAGCAGCCCCGCAGGCACCCCGCCCGCTCGTGCTGGCCGGGCAGCGCGCTTTCGCCCGCGGCGACCATGCCCAAGCCCGGGTCGCGTGGGGCAAGCTGCTCAGTGCCGACCCGCGGCCGTTCGGCCTGGTGGCACGCGACTATGCGCACAGCGCGCTGGCCACCGGGGCACCCGGCGCGGCGTTCGAGCAATTGCGCGCGCTGTGTGCACGCGCGCCGAGCGTCGATTTGCTCGCCGCCATGGCCATCCTCGACACCGATGCAACGCACCAACGCGAACGCCTGGTCGCCCACATGCACGAACACCCTACGCTGTCAGCCGCGCTCAGCTTGCTGATGTTGAGCGACACGCAGGCGCTGCTGCCGGTTGAAGTGCGCACCAGCCTGCGCGACGCGATGGCGCGAGCGGCCAAGCCTTTGCAGCGCTACCGTTGCGCAGCCTGTGCCTTTGAAGCCCAGACCTATTTCTGGCAGTGCCCGGGCTGCCTGAGCTGGGACAGCTATCCGCCGCAGCGCCTGGAGGATCAATGACGAGCGCAGGGCCGAGCCGCGAACAAATGGCCGCGGCACGCGTGCTGGTCGTCGGCGACGCGATGCTCGACCGCTACTGGTTCGGTGCCGTCGATCGCATCTCACCCGAGGCCCCCGTTCCCGTGGTCCGGGTGAACCGTGAAGAAGAGCGGCTCGGCGGCGCGGCCAATGTGGCGCTGAACGTCAAGACCCTTGGCGTGCAGGCGACCCTGCTCACCGTGGTCGGCGACGACGAGCCCGCCCGCAAACTTCGCAGCTTGCTGGAAAAGCACGGCGTCGCGGCCTTGCTCGGCCACGATCCACAGCTCTACACCATCGTCAAATTGCGCGTCATCGGCCGGGCGCAGCAATTGCTGCGCGTCGATTTCGAGAACCAGCCCGACCATGAGGTGCTGTCCAGCATGCTCTCGGACTATGGCCGCGTGCTTGGACAGCACAACGCAGTGCTGTTCTCCGACTACGGCAAGGGCGGCCTGGAGCATATTGCGAAGATGATCGAGCTGGCCCGCGCCGCCGGCAAACCGGTGCTCGTCGACCCCAAGGGCAGCGACTACACGCGTTACCGCGGCGCCAGCGTCATCACTCCGAACCGTGCCGAACTCGCCCAGGTGATCGGCGCCTGGAACAGCGAGGCGCAATTGCTGCAGCGCGCCCAGCGCCTGCGCGAAGAACTGGGACTCGCCGCGGTGTTGCTGACGCGCTCCGAAGAGGGCATGTCGCTGTTCGATGCCAGCGGCCACGTGCAAGTGCCGGCGCAGGCGCGCGAGGTGTTCGACGTGACGGGTGCCGGCGACACCGTGATCGCCGCGATGGCCGCGATGCTCGCCTGCGGCCTGCCCCTGCGCGATGCCTTGAGCGTCGCGAACCGCGCTGGTGGCATCGTCGTCGGCAAGTTCGGCACGGCCACGGTGAGTTACGAGGAGCTTTTCGGATGAAAGTGATCGTCACCGGCGCTGCCGGAATGATCGGGTCGAACCTGGTGCACGGCCTGAATGCTGCCGGCATCGACGACGTGATCGCCGTCGACGACCTGAGCGACGGCGGTAAATACCGCAACCTGCTCGGCGCGCGCCTGGCCGACTATTTCGACAGGTGCGAGTTCTACGCCCGCTTTGCGCGCGGCGAATTCGGCCGTGTCGAGGCCGTGCTGCACCAGGGTGCATGCTCCGACACGATGGAACACGACGGCCGGTTCATGCTCGAGAACAACTACCGCTGCTCGAAGAACCTGCTCGACGCCTGCCAGGCGCAAGGGACTCGCCTGATCTATGCGTCGTCGGCGGCCACCTATGGCGGCAGTGCGACGTTTCGCGAAGAGCGGCAGTTCGAACAGCCGCTCAACGTCTACGGCTACTCCAAGCTGCTGTTCGACAACGTCGTGCGCCGCATGTTGCCGTTCGCCAAAAACCAGGTCGTCGGCCTGCGCTACTTCAACGTCTACGGCCCGCGTGAACAGCACAAGGCACGCATGGCGTCGGTCGCGTTTCATCACTACCGGCAGATCCAGGAGTCCGGCAAGGTTCAACTGTTCGGCGAGTACGGCGGCTATGCTGCGGGCCAGCAGATGCGCGACTTCGTCTTCGTCGACGACGTCGTCGCGGTCAACCTGTGGTTCCTGCAAAACCCCGCGACGAGCGGCATCTTCAACCTCGGCACCGGGCGCGCTCAGCCGTTCAACGATATTGCCGTGGCCACCCTCAATGGAGTGCGCAGCCTGAGTGGCCAGGCAAGCTTGGCGCTCGACGCATTGGTCGACGCTGGACTGATCGAGTACATCGCCTTCCCCGCCGCCCTGGTGGGAAAGTACCAGTGCTTCACACAAGCCGATCTCGCCGGGCTGCGCGCCAGCGGATGCACGCATGAGTTCGCCGATGTCGCCAGCGGCGTGAAGCGTTACGTGCAATGGCTGGCCGCGTCGGCCTGAGCCGCTTGCACAAACACAATAGGCCGAACGTGTTGAAGACGCTGCTCGCCGGTGCATTCGCGACCGCTGCATTGGCGATCGGCGCTGCGGCGGCGCCATCGGCGATCGACGCCAATCACGCCAGCTTGGCCGAGATCGAGCGCATCAAAGGAGTGGGAACGGCGCTCGCAGCGAATCTGCTCGAAGAGCGAAACAAGGCTGCGTTCAAGGATTGGGACGATCTGATCCGGCGCGTCAAAGGCATTGGCCCCGGCAATGCCGTGCGGTTTTCTGCTGAAGGCTTGACGGTCAATGGTGCCAGATTCCAGGGTAAGGCCGCGAGCGCGAAGGCGTCCGAGGCGCTGCCCGGCAAGTAGCGCTCCTAGGCAATTTCGGCGCCGAGCAGGCGCTTCAATCGCTTCAGCCACTTTCCCCGCAAAGGTCTTGCCTTCACGCCGACTGGCGGCTGCGCAGTGGCCTCCTCCGGCGTTGCCGCCAACTGGGCCAGAGTTTCGAAGATGAGCCGGCGCGGGCTCAAATTCAGCCCGAGCGATTGTTCGATTTCGCTCACCGCCCGCATCGCCAGCAGCGAATGCCCACCGAGGTCGAAAAAGTTGTCGGCACGGCCGACGCCATCGATGTTCAACAAGCGCCGCCAGACCTGCGCGATGCCATGCTCGAGCGCCGTTTCAAGCGCAGCCGGCGAGCTGCGCGTCTCTTCGGGCGTTTCGCCGGGTTTGGGCAGCTTCGCCCGATCGAGCTTGCCGTTGGGCAATAACGGAATCGCGTCAATGTGAATAAAGTGCTGCGGCAACATGTACTGCGGCAAGGTCGCGCGCAAGTGATCTCGCAACTCGCCGGCCGGGGGCATGGCCCCGCGCGGAACAAGGTAGGCCACGATGCGCGGGTCGCCCGGCCGGTCTTCGCGCGCGATGACGAGCACTCGCGCCACGCCGGCATGCGAGCCGAGATTCGCCTCGATTTCGCCGAGCTCGACGCGGTGCCCGCGAATCTTCACCTGATGGTCAAGGCGCCCCAGGTGCTCGAGCTGCCCGTCGTAGCGCCAGCGTCCCAGGTCGCCGGTGCGGTACCAACGAGCACCCCCTGTCTCCGTGACAGCGCGCAGCGCATCGGGAAGGAAGCGCTCGGCTGTCAGTTCGGGGCGATGCAAGTAGCCCAGCGCCACACCATCGCCGCCGATATAGATCTCGCCTGGAACGCCGATCGGGCATTGCCGCCCCGACCCGTCCAGCACATGCACCTGCGTATTCGCGATCGGTCGCCCGATGCAGACGCCCGCCTCGGGCTGCATCACACGCCAGCAGGTGGACCACACCGTCGTCTCGGTGGGGCCATACATATTCCACAGTTCCGCGGTGCGCGCCAGCAGTTGCTGCGCAAGATCGAGCGGCAGGGCTTCGCCGCCGATCAAGGCCTTGATGCCCGACGCCCCCGACCAGCCCGCGTCCAGGAGCATGCGCCAACGCGAAGGCGTGGCCTGCATCACGCTGGGCTCGTGCTCTTCGAGCAATGCGCGCAAGGCCCAGCCGTCCTGCGCCTGCTCGGCGCCTGCGAGGATCACCATCGCCCCGACCGACAGCGGCAGGAGCAATTCGAGCACGGCGATGTCAAAACTCAGCGTCGTCACGGCCAGGAGACGATCGCCTGCATTCAGCCCGGGTTCGCGCGCCATGCTGGCCAGGAAGTTGAGCACGCCGGCGTGCGACACGGCAACCCCCTTGGGCGTGCCCGTCGACCCCGAGGTATAGATGACATAGGCCGGATCGTTCGCACCAGCGTCAAGCGCCGCGTCGGGCGCGAGGGCTGTGTCGTCGCGGGCCTCGATGCACGCGCAATCGGCGTCGAGCCACAGCGAATCGGCGCGCGGCCAGTTCAGCGCCGGAGTGTGCGCAGATTGCGTCACCAGCAAGGCGAGCTGCGCGTCTTGCGCCATCGTCAACAGGCGTTGCGCGGGATACGCCGGGTCCAGGGGCACATAGGCCGCGCCCGCCTTGAGGATGCCGAGTAAGGCGACAAGCATGGCGGTCGAGCGATCGACGCACAGGCCGACCAGGGCGCCGCGTGCAATGCCGCGGGCGCGCAGTTCGCGGGCCAGGCGGTTGGCCTGGGCCTCGAGTTGCGCGTAGCTCAGCGTTGTCGATCGGTCCTGCAAGGCGGGCCGGGCCGCCGCCTTGACCGCTGTCGTGGAAATCAGCGTGGCGACATTCGAAAACGCCGCCTTGCGCATATGCGTGGCGTTCCAGCGCGCGAGCTCGTTGCGCTGTGTACTGCCCAGCAGGTCGTACTCGGCGGTGCACCGGCTTGGATCGTCGAGCACAGCGTCGACGAGGGACATGAAACTGCCCAGGAAACGCTCGGCACTGGCCTGGGTGAACAAGTCGCTCGCATAAGCCAAATTGACTTGACCCGAGGCTTCCAGGTCCACGCCGATGGCGAGTTCGAACTGCGCAGCGCGTCTTTCCAATGCGAACGGCTCGATTTTCAGGTTGGGAAATCCGTTCAGACTGAACGGCGCATTGACAAGGTTGAAACTCACCTGCACCAGGGGTGCACGCAAGCTGTCGCGTTGTTCCGCGATTTCCTCGACCAATTGTTCGAATGGCGTGTCCTGATTGGCATAGGCCTGCAAGGTCACCTCTTTGACGCGCGCCAGCAGCTCGACAAAGCTCGGCTTGCCCGACAGGTCAGAGCGCATCACGAGCGTGTTCACCAAGGTGCCTACCAAGGATTCGGAATGGATTCCCAGCCGGTTGGCGATAGGCGCAGCAACCGCGATGTCGTCCTGCCCGCTCAAGCGTGACATCAACAACTGGAAACACGCCAACAGCGTCATATAGGGCGTTGCCGCTTCGCGTCGACTGAGTTGCTTGAGACGCTCTATCGCAGAGGGTGCAAGGCGCGCCTGCTCGACCCCACCGTGGCCGCTTTGCGGGGCGACACGCGGTAGATCGATCGGCAATGCAAGAGGACTCAGTCCGTCCAGATGTCGGCGCCAATACGCCAGTTGCTCCCGATTAGCTGGCGTGCCCGCTCGCCCGCGCTGCCAGGCGGCGAAGTCCGCACAGTCCAGCTCCAGGGGCGCGAGCTGGAGCTGCCTGCCCTCGATCAGGGCGCTGTAGGCCAGTCGCAGCTCACGCAGCAAGATACCGAAGGACCATTGATCGCCGATGGCATGGTGCATGACCCAGACAAACACATGTTCTTGCGAATCGATGCGCAGGATGGCGATTCGATGGCAACCGGCCACTGAGAGGTCGAAAGGCCTGGCGACCATGTCGCTCGCCATTTGGCGCGCCGCCGCGCCGCGCACTGCCGCCTCCAAGTGCCCCAGGTCAATGCGCTCGACGGGGGCGCCCAGTGGCTCTGCAATGAACTGCATCGGTTCGCCGGCAAGCACCTCGATTCGAGTTCGAAACGCCTCATGCCGGTTCACGACGATGTCCAGGCCCCGCGCGAATGCATCCGCGTCGAACGGTCCGGCCATATGCAAGGCCAGTGAAATGTTATAGGCCGTGGTATGTGGATTGAGCTGCTGAATCAGCCACATTCGGCGCTGTGGAAACGAGGTCGGCAGCGGTACGTTGCGCACGGCGATGCGGCTCGGTGCCTCTTGCTCGCCGAGCCGTTCTTTTGCGTCGTCCAATTGCACCCGCAGGCGCGCAGCAAAGCCCTGCAAGGTCGGGGATTCGAACACGGCTCGCACCGACTGGGCGATGCCCAGGTCGCGCTGGACCCGCGAAATCACTTGAGTCGCCAACAGCGAATGCCCGCCGACCTCGAAGAAGTTGGCGCGGCGGTCGATTCGCTCCAAGCCCAGCACTTCACTCCAAATGCGAGCCAGGGTGGCTTCGATCTTCCCGACCGGCTCTTCAAACCCTTGCTCGGAAAAGGTGTGGACATCAGGAGCCGGCAGCACCTTGCGGTCGAGCTTGCCATTGGGCGTGAGCGGCATCGCCCTCAGCCCCACAAACGCCACGGGCACCATGACCTCGGGCAGCTGCGCGGCAAGCTGCTCTCTCAAGGCATGCGCATCCAGCAGTGCCGGCGCCTCCCCCTCAGCCCCGCGGCCCGTTGCACCACGCACCGTGTAGTAAGCCACCAAGCGCTTCTCCCCGGGGCTGTCTTCACGCGCCAGCACAACCGCCTCCCCCACCCCTTCAATGGCCCCCAGCTTGGCTTCAATCTCCCCCAGCTCGATGCGAAATCCACGGATCTTGACCTGATGGTCACGGCGGCCGAGCAATTGCAGCGTGCCATCGGGCAGAACGCGGGCCAAGTCACCCGTGCGATAGAGCCGTCCTGTCCCGAACGGGTTGGCCATGAAACCTTGCGCAGTCTCGATGGCCGAATTCAAGTAGCCTCGTGAGACTTGACGTCCACCCACATACAGTTCGCCAGGCGCGGCATCGGGCACGGGCTCGAGCTGCTCGTCCAGGACGTAAAGCGACACGTTTGCCAGCGGCCTGCCCACCGGAGGCCATTCGCTCAGACGATCGGCGCCGTTCGTCAGTCTGTGCGTCGCCACACCGACGGTTGTCTCGGTTGGACCGTAGTGATTGATGACCACGCAATCGGGCGCATGCGCGTGGATTCGATCCAACAGACTCCAATGCGTGGGCTCCCCACCGAGCACCAATCGCCGCGCAGGAATCAGCCTTTCGGGCCGCGGCGTTGTCTGAAGCAGTGCGTCCAGGTGCGACGGGACGATTTTCAGGAGATCGATTCGTTCGGCCTCGAAGTACTCGGCAAGAAGAGGCCCCTGCACCGCCCGCTGACGTGACACGACGTGGAGTTCGCCACCGCTGCACAGTGCTGGGAAAATCGCGGTGTTTCCCAGGTCGGCCGCAAACGTCGACACGCATGCATAGCGCGCGCCTGGAGGCAGCTCGAGGAGTTCGACGACGGCGTTCACATAGTTCCAGAGCTGGCCATGTTCCACCGCCACGGCCTTGGGCTTGCCGGTCGACCCGGACGTGAACATCAAATAAGCAAGATGGCCCGCGTCATGCACGCGGGGTGGATTCTCCAGCCGCTCCTGCGCGCTGCAATCACGCCACACGACATGCGCCCTGCTCTCCTGGATCATCTCCTGTCGACGCGATTCGGGTTGCTCCATGTCGAGCGGCAGAAATGCGCCGCCGGCTTTGAGCACGCCCAGCATCGCCGCAACCGTCGCTGCGCCGCGCTGCATCTCCAGCGCCACGACCCTATCCGGCCCGACACCGAGATTCGTCAAGGACCATGCCACGCCATTGGCCCGAGCGTTCAATCGCGCGTAGCTCAGGCGTTCGTCGTCGCAAACCAGAGCTGTCGCCAAGGGGCTCGCGGCGACATTCGACTCGAACCGGTCGATGACGGTGCCAGGCCCGAATTCCCGGTGCGGGCCGTGCACGCCCTTCACGAACTCGAGTCGTTGCTGCGCGATGGGGCGATCGGCCATGTTGAGCGATGGTTGCCTGCGGCGCCGTGAAGCAGATCAATTCGTTGGGTACATCGGGTACGGGCCGCGCTGAACCCTCGGCCTCAGGAATGCCTCCAGCGGGGTAGCTGGCTTCTAGCGCCGGGCGCTGGGGTCGATGTCGCCGTGGCCGGGTTCGCAAGCTGTGCAGGAGGGCAAATTCTCGTCTGCAATCGCTGCTGTCGAGCGCGCCAAACCTGGACATATGTCACTGTTGGGCGACCTTGTTCGGCGCTGTGACGAGGCTCGCGTTCCAACCGAAAAACTGCACGACCTCGCCACGGCGCGCGAGCGTGTCCGACACACCCAAGTTCAGGAGTTCGCGTGTGTACGGCGACTCGAACAACAAGTAGCTCGCTAGCGCAGACCCGCGTGCTGCCTCGCCACGGCCAGAAACGCCCACGCTGCGCAACATCGCGCGGATGGGCACGGGCAAGCTGCTCAAATGCTTGGCCGCGAGGTCGTCAAGGCGTTGGCTCGGCGCGATCACGAGCACCTCGATCGGGCGCAACGCTGTCTGCGCCAATGCAGCCGGGGGCAGGAGTTTCAAGGTACTGTTGATGCGCTGCAGCCGCTCGACATCGACCGCCAATGCATCGAGAAAGATGTTGGACAGCGCATGCCCGGCAATCTGCGCGAGATTGGGGTATTCGCTGCTGCCGGCACGCTGGCCCGGCGGCTCGTGCATGCGCCCGGCTCCGACGACCAGAATTCGTTGCGCGCCCAAGTGCACAGCGGGCGAAATGGGCGCCGATTGCCGCATCGAGCCGTCACCGCAATACTCGACACTGCCATCGATGTCCAGGGCCACAGCGGGAAAGATGAACGGAATTGCGGACGACGCCAGCAGGTGCTGGATCGAGATTTCACCGTGAACCGCGATGCGTTGCGAACGCGTCCACGGCACGATGTCGCGTGCCGCGTCGTAGAACGTCACGTGCAGTCCCGAGCCGTAGCTCGACGCCGTGACCGCCAGTGCCTGCAAATGGCCCGAGCGCATGACTTCGCGAATTCTCTCGGTCTGCACCAGCCGGCGCAGCAGCGTCTCGAGCGGTTCGTTGTCCAGCAAGGAGCGTGGCCGGGCACGGCGCCAGCGAGCGATGGCCCACCCCAGCGAAAACATCGTCAGCCAGCGAGCGCCGGTGCGGATCACTCCGATCGAATCGGAACGATAGACCTGCTCGGCGTGGATACCTTCCCACACCTCGCAAAGGGTGCGAACGCCCGCGTCGAAATCGTCGGCGCGGGACGCGAGCGTGGCGGCATTGATGGCGCCGGCCGACGTGCCCGTGATCACGGGGAAGGGATTCGCAGCGGCTGCGGCGCCGCATTCACGCCGAATTTGCGCGATGGCCTTGAGTACGCCGACCTGATACGCCGCGCGAGCACCGCCGCCGGTCAGCACCAAGCCGGTGATCGTGCCCGTTTTCCCTGTGCTGCATCCGCTCATCATGCGCCGCCCTGCGCTCACAATGCGCGGGCCGGCGCGATGATAGGTTAGGCCCGGGGCGCCGATGCAGTGAAAAGGGCGCGAAGAACGGCACTCATTACCAGCACTGCGCCGCCGGCAAGGTGCCGGTCACACCGCGCAGACCGCTTTGCGTGAGCGTGAACGTGCCGCACGCCGTATCAGCTGCCTGGGCACTGCCTGGGACGGGCGTGGCCCGCAGGGTGTAGGCCGCAATCCCCGGTGCCGGTGAAAGAGTCAAGTCGTAGTGCCCGTTCTCACTCTTGTTCGGGTAGACGCCGGCATCACCCAAGCTCGCCGTCGAATAGCCCGTGGTCGCGTTTTCGGTCGCGAAGCGCTCCAGGCGCTGCGCCGCATTGGTGAGCGCGCCACGCGCGTCGGCGCGCCGCGCCTTCATCACATAGGACTGATACGAGGGCACGGCAATGCTGCCGAGCAATGCAATCAAGGCCACGACGATCATCAATTCGATGAGGGTCATGCCGCGCGCGCAGCGCGGCGCTATCGGCGCCATGCGCAGGGCGCTGCGATGCGCGCATTCAGGGTACATACACGACGCCCAAGGTCGGCTGTTCGCCCTGGGTCGCAGCCACGGTGAACTTCAAGGTCTGGCCTTTCGCCACTGCATCGATGTTCGCCGCGTATCCTGAACGGAAGAATCGGGTGCGACCGGAGTCGATGCGATGCCATCGCCCTTGAATCTCGATCTGCCCGCGCTCGGGATTCACCGCTGTCACGACGCCCTGACGCAAGCTGGCGCCGGCGTCGGGCGCGCTGGCGCTGCCCGGGTGGCGCTCGCGTGGACCTTGTTGTTTGGGCGCCCCGATCAAGTCATCGGCAAAGCTGGCGGGCGCTTGGGCGATCAAGGCGCCAGACACGGCAACGACAGAGAAGATTTTCCTTGGTTTCACAGGTTCTCCTTCAACGCACTTCGCGCCACATGGCGCGCCCGTCGCGAGCAGCGCCCAGACCGCCTGTGATCGAGCTACCGCCGCCACCACCGCCGCCGCCTCCACCGCCACCGCCACCGCCTCCACCGTCCTGGGCAGCATTCTCATTCGAATGGGGAATCAGGCGGAAGTCGAGCCTGCCCCTGCTGATGAATGCAGGAGAGGTCGGGATCCCTTCGATGCGATGCCCGCTGACGTTGTACAGACCGGTGGGGACTCCCGTGAAGGCCAGGAAGTCGCTGGAATTCAAAGTGAGGTCGTTGTTGTTGTCGAAGGTCGGTGTGCCCAAACGATTGCCGGTGATGGCGTCGAACTCGAGCAGCCACCCCGAGCCGCTCGCCGAACAAGCCGAGCTGGCGTCGGGAATCATCGAGGTGGCGATGAGCCGCCCGGCACGGAACGTGACATCGGTCACGACACGTTCGCCACTGGTGGGCAGGTTGATGTACCAGCCCTTCTTGGTATCGAGGAAGTTGTTGCGGGTGATCAGGTTGTCTATGGTCGTGATCAACACATCTGCGGGCGCACCGACGGCATGCGAGCTCAGGCGGAATTCGACGCCGTCCTGCGTCGTGGTGGCCACAACGGTCTGCTCCTGAAGTTGTGCCAAGGTCACGGTGCCCGCAATCAGACTGTCGCGGATGGCATAGATTCGTTGTTGCGTGGCGCTGGTGTTGTCGGAATTGGCGAGATACCGCCCAGTCCCGAATCCGATCAGGAAGCCGCCCTTGGGCGAACGCGTGACATCGGGCGTTCCCGTGATCGGCTGGCTGCTGCCTGCGGCAAACAGCGGATCGCCGCCATTTCCCACTTGCCAAGACGCCGGCGTTGCCGAAGTCAAGTCGAACTTCCAGAGATTGCCGTTCAGGTCGCCTGCGTAGGCCAGGTCGAACACCCCGTCTCCATCGCTGTCCACGACTGCGGGCGGCGAAAGGCCATTCGGACTGAACTCACTACCCGAGCCAGTGTCGATTTTGCGGGTCAGCGTGCCGGTTTCGGCGTCGATCACGAACAGCTTGGCGCGACCATTGCTGCTTCCAGCGTTGTAGCCGCCAGCGACGATGACGGACCATCTGCCGTTGTTGGTCTTGACCAGCAGGGGTTGGCCGAAAACAAAGCCCAGGTCGCTGTCCTGAAACTCCCAGCGCACGATGCTCGCCGCATTCGCTTCGGTGAAATTGGCCGGGTTGGTCACGTCCAGAGCGAACAAGCCCCGCGCCCCGGCGCGCATCCCTGAGACCAGGAGGGTGCGCCAATTGCCGCCGTAAAAAACGTCGCCCACCGTCGGTGAGCCGTCGACGTAATAGCGGTGGGTGTAGCTCGAGCCGCCGAGCTTGCTCAGGTCGTCGTAAAGCCTGGAGGGCACGTAGGCCAACAGTTCGTCGCCAGTGGCCGCGTCGAAGCCGTGCAGCATGCCGTCGTTCGCGCCGACATAGATCATCGGTGTTCGGTTGCGATGCGTGAAGGCGAAACTGCTGTAGGGCGCGGATTCGAAGTCGTCGCTGTATCCGAAGTCTGGGCTGGCGACGAAATACGGCGCCGAATTAATGATGTCACCGAGCGGCCCTGCCGGGCGGTTGCGAAAGACCGGCGCCGCGCAGGCGGGGCAATTGCGCGGCTCGCGCGACGCATCGCCGCGCACGAATGCAAGCCGCGAAGCACCATGCCCATCGGTCGTACCGTTCGCGTCGCGGTTCAGATCAGCAATCTGCGATGCATCGATTTCATCCGTCGTCGGCGACGCCGGATTGGCAGGCCAACGAAATGCCACGCCCCTGTTCGCTGAGGGCTTGTAGGTCACGATCTTGCGCTGCGTTGCCGGCAGTGAGGCGAGCCGTGGGGCGGCCTCCCAACTCGGTGTTTCGCTGATCTGACCGGCCGAGGAAATCTGGTAAGCCAGCACATTGCCCGACCACCCCGAGCTGTTGAAATTCGCCTGGAAAATGCGCGAACCCGCGTTCCACGAACCGGCATTGACTGCTGCCGCTGAAGCGGTACTCGTCTTGGCTTGAATGTCGCCGACGATCGATTCGAACGCCGCGGCCAGAGAAGTCGTCGAGTTGCCGAGGAAGGCCGTCTGGGTTCCGCCCCGGCTGGCCATTTCATTGAGCGCGGCCACCGACCTGTCGTTGGCGACGGAATCGCCCATTCCGATCACATAGGTCTTGATGTCGAAGGTTCGCCCATTCAGGCTGTTGTTCGACAGATTCCCGGCATTGAGCTGGGTCGAGCGCAATCCCGTGACGCGGCTGAACACGTCCTGCTGCGCCGTGCCGAAGGTGTAGGTGCTGGGCGCTGTGAAGCCGATCTCGCGCTCCGCAGCGGAATAGGCCGTGCCGTTCACCCTGGCCGTCGGGTTCCCGTCCGTGGCAAGGACGACGAAATTGGCCTGGCACGTCTCACTGATCGGGCTGGGTCGAAAACTCGATTCCCCTTGCCGGTAATAGTTCCTGACGGTATCGA
>JBAQUQ010000142.1:0-53756 GCA_049297615.1 Burkholderiaceae bacterium | reverse complement strand
GTGCTGCGCAGTGCAAAGCCCAGGCCCGCAGCGGCAATGCCGGCGGCCGCGCCGCCGATCAGCCAGATGCGTCGATGCAGCGCCATCACTGCCGCTCCTGGAGTTTGCACAGGGCGCCCAGGTCACCGCGCCGGGCGCGCCCCGTGTCGTCGGGGCGCAGCGCGCCGCGCAAATCGTCGTGGTCGTGCAGTGCCAGGTGTACCGTGACTGGCGCCCTGAGTAGCGCGCTGGGACTGTCGAAACTCAGCACGTCGACGCTGTGACCGCGCAGTCCCTCGGTGCTGCTGACGCGGAAATCGACGCCGAGGTTGAGCAGGGTGATTTCAGCGGACTTGGGGTCGTCGCAAAACAATTCCAGGTAAACGTCGTTGTGGCGCGTCGCCGTGCCGCGCCACACGGCGCCGGCCAGGTGCGGGCGAAACTGCGCGAGGCGCTGCATCCAGGTCTTGGCAACTTCGCGCAGCGCGGCCAACTCGGCCGGCTGGGTGTCCGCGCAGAACAAGGCCAGGTAGCTGCGCACCTCGTCTTCGATCACCTGATTGCCCGGCAGATCCGCGCGCCGCGCCTTGGGCCAACCCAGGTCGCGCGCGGCGCGGCGTTTCGCCGGGCCGTACTCCAAGCCCTCTTGGACGATCAGGCGCGCCGCAAACGCGGCGACTTCGTGCGCAAAACCTACGGACATACGCAGATTCTAGGTGTCAGGCGGGCTTGGGGGCCGGCCGACCTGGCGCTGGCTCAGCATGAGGCGCGGCAACGCCATCTCTCACCATACGCCGCTCCACAGCGGCAAAGACGGCCAGACGGATCGATCATCGCTGCGCCGCTGTGAGCGGTGTGGTTTCCAGGCCCTCGTCGTGGGTGAAGCGAAACCGCGACGTGATGACGATCTGGTCGGCTTTGCGCCGCATCGGCGTCGTGAATGGGCCGAACGGCGCGGCGGCTTTGACGATGGCGATCGCGCGCAGATCCAGAATCTTCGAATTCGAGACACGAACGACTTCGGTGTCAACGACCCGTCCTTCGGCGTCGACGGTGACGTTCATCGTCAACTCGCCATACAGTTTGCGGCCCTGATACTCGGGGAAGTTGCGCGTCCCGCGATCCTCGATCTTGCGGCGCAGCGCATCGTAGTAAATCGCATAGTCCTCCTCTTTGGTGGCCGGGCTGATGTAGCGCTTTTTCGGTCGGGCGTTCTCTTCGTTGACGCGCTTCTCGATCTCGGCCAGTAGCTGCACGAGCTGGCGGCGCTTTTCTTCTTCGGCGCGCTCGTGTGGCGTGCCCTGATCGCGCCGTGGGTCGGGCGGCGCCATCAGGGCGAGCTCGCGGCGCAACTGGGCCAACAATTGCATTTGCGACTGCTGCAATTGTTCGATCTGGCGGCGAGCTTCATCCGTGCTGTCGCCCAATTCGATGATGGCCGATGGCGGCAGGGGCGAGGTCGCGCGACCTTTCTCGGCTTCGCCGCCGCCGGCCAGGCTGGCCTGGGCGATAGCCTGCGCCTTTTCGGGCTTCTCGCCAGAACGCGAATTGACGAGGATCACTTCAAGCGGCGTGTCCTGGAAAACGCGGTTGAATGCCTGCGGGTCGACGATGCGCAGCGTAAGCAGCGCGGCGTGCACGCCGAGCGAGCACAACAGCGCGATGTGCAGCGCAGACAGATTCTTCAGCATCGCCAGCTCGGCGCCCCGGTGAAAACGCCGTCAGTCGACATCAGCCGGCAGCGAAGCTTCAAGCTCGGCAGCATCGGGGGCGATGTCGATGGCAAAGCTCAGCGGGCCGGCGCTGTCCTGGCCTTGCGGGCTTTCGTCCAGATCGGTCTCCAGGTCGTTCGCCGCAGTCGAAGCGGGCGCCGCGTCGATCTGCGCGATCAGGCCGGCGTGCAGATCGAGCGTCAGCAAGTCCGTCCCGGTGACGCGCACGCGCACGCGCAGGCCACGACGAAGGCCCTCGGCGCCAAGCGCGCGAAACACCAGCGGCCATGCATCGGCGCGCACCAGGCCGTCGTTCAGGGTCACCGCGTCGAGCTCGGTGATGCCTTCCTGCGCCAAGGCCTTGAGCGCCCAATAGCGCTCGATCGCCGACTGGAACGCGTTGTATTCGGCGTAGGCCGCGTCGAAACCCGAGATGATGGAAAACAGCGCGACGTCCTTGGGTTTGAACGGCGCGGCCAGAGCCGCGGTGCGGCCATGCCGGGCGCAGGCGACGATCTGCCATTGGTTGACGAGGTCGACGTAGCGGCGCAGCGGCGAGGTCGCCCAGCTGTACTGCGCCACGCCGATTCCGGCGTGCGGCGCGGCGCGGATTCCCATTCGCACCTTGACGCCCGGTGCCAGGCTCGCCTGGCTGCGGTAAATCGCGGGCACGCCGCAGGCCTGCAGCCAGCTGCCCCAGGTGCTGTTGGCCAGGATCATGGCCTCGGCGACGATCAAATCAAGCGGGGCGCCGCGTTGCCGCTGCCCAATCGTCACGCGCTCGCTGCCCTGTGGCTCGCGCCCGTCATTGCCTTCGAGCTTGAAGGTGTAGTCGGGCCTTTGGAAGTTTTCCGGCTTGCCGCGGCGCACTTCGCGCCCGGCTTTCAAATGGCGCGCCAGCCGAAAGGCGAATGCCAGCTCGTCGGCGAACGCATAGTGCGCCGACGCGGTGCCGCTGAGCGACGCTTGCGTGACCACGCTGTCGAGCTGGTCATGGCGCAGGTTGGCTGCGATGGGCACACGCTCGAGGCGGGTTTCGCTGCCGCGCACCTCGAGCGTGAGCTCGTCGAAACTCACGTAAAGCGAGACGGCGGGGCAATCGCGCCCTTGCACCAAGGTGAAGGCCTGCACCACATCGTCGGGCAACATCGTCAGTTTGTAGCCCGGCATGTAGACCGTGCTCATGCGTTCACGCGCGACCTTGTCGAGCGCCGATTCGGGCGCAAACGCGAGGGCCGGTGCGGCGATATGAATGCCCATGCTGACCACGCCGCTGCCCAGGCCCGTCACCGACAGGGCGTCGTCGATTTCAGTGGTCGCCGAGTCGTCGATCGAAAACGCCTGGACTGCGGCCACTGGCAAGGCCTCGCTCAGCGCCGGAACGCCCAGTGCCGGCAGCGCGGTTCCCTTGGGGAAGTTCTCGAACAGGAATCGCTTCCAGTGGAACCGGTAGGGCGAATCGACAGCGCCGGCTGACTTGAGCAGCTCCAGGGGCGCACGCTGCGAACGGCGCGATGCCTCGACGACGGCCTTGTACTCCGCCGCGTTCTTGTCGGGCTTGAAGAGAATCTTGTACAGCGTTTCACGTACTGGCGCAGGACAAGTTCCTGCGACCAGTTCGCTCGCCCAGTTGTCGACCTGCGCCGCGACCGCCTGCTTGCGGGCAATGCCTTGCAGGGCTGCCTTGACGATTTCTTCGGAAGCCTTGCGAAACTGGCCCTTGCCCTGGCGGCGAAAGTAGTGGGGAGCGTCGAACAACGCAAACAGAGCCGCCGCCTGTTGCTCGACGCCGGCCGAGGCGTCGAAATAGTCGCGGGCCAGATCGGCGAAGCCGAAATCCTCGGCGGGAGCGAATTGCCAGGCCAAGTCCAGGTCGATCTCGAGCGCGATGCGCTGCGCGGCGGCGATCAATTCGGCGGGTGCGGGTTTGTCGAATCTGAGCAGCACGTTCGCCGACTTCACTTTGACGCGTTTGCCCGAGTCGAGTTCGAAATGCACGGAGCTTTGCGCTTCGCTCAGCAACCGGCCGGCGAGGAACTTGCCCCCTTCTTCGAACAATGCATACATAGGGGCGGGATTGTCGCTTGATCCCGCCATCGCCCGCGTGCCAGGTATCACGCGGGGCAACGGTCTTTGCACGATGAAAATAGGCAAGATGACAAACAATCTCGCTGCGGCAGTGCAGCCCAGCGAAGTGCGCCTGGCGCAGATGCTGATCTTCGTCGCCCCGGCGCTGTGGAGCGTGAACTACCTCGTCGCACGCTGGGCTCCCGGTGTGATCGCGCCGCACGCGCTCGCGCTCGGACGCTGGTGCATCGCGGCGCTCATCCTCGCGGCGTTTTGCCACCGCGAAGTCGCCGCTCAGCACAGGGCCATCGCGACCGAGTGGCGCCACATGCTTGTGCTCGGTGCATTGGGAATGTGGGTGTGCGGCGCTTTCGTCTACATCGGCGGGCGCAGCACGAGCGCCATCAACATCGGCCTGCTCTATGCGGCCACGCCGGTGCTGATCGTGCTCGCCAGCGCCTTGTTCCTGCGTGAACGTGTCGGCGTGCGCCAAGGCCTGGGAGTCGCGCTCGGCTTGGCCGGTGTATTGCACGTTGTATTGCGCGGGCAGTGGCAGGCGCTGGCGCAGTTGCGTGTGAATCCGGGCGACGTCTGGGTGGCGATCGCGGTCGTGGCCTGGACGGCCTATTCCTTGCTGCTGCGCGCCTGGCCCTCGACGTTCAGCCCAGTGGCCCGGTTGACCTTGATCGCCTGCGGCGGGATTATCGTGTTGCTGCCGTTCACGCTGGCCGAGGCCATATTCTGGCTGCCTTCGGAGTTGTCGTGGAAAAGCGTGGGCCTCGTGCTCGCTGCGGCACTGCTGCCGGGTGCAGCCGCCTATGGGGCGTACTCGACCATGCAGCGCGCCCTCGGTGTTGCCCGGGCCAGCGTGGTGCAGTATCTGGGGCCCCTGTACAGCGCGCTCATCGCCTGGGCGGTGCTGGGTGAACGCATCGAGCCGTTTCACGGCGTCGGCGCGCTGTTGATCTTGCCGGGCATCTGGCTGTCGACGCGGCGCTGAACCGACGGTCAATCAATAAGTGCGCCCGCCCTTGTACTGCGCATGCGAGCGTCGTTTGAGCGGTGTGCCGCGCAGGAGTGCGGCGAAGGAACCGGCGGCGTGCGCATGACAAATCGCCAGGCCGAGCGCATCGGCAGCGTCCTTGCCCGGCAAGCCCGGCAAGGCGAGCAGACGTTTTACCATCTCCTGCACCTGTTCCTTGCCCGCCTTGCCGTGTCCGACGATGGCCTTCTTCATTTGCAGCGCGGTGTATTCGGCCACCGCGAGGTCGCTGCTGACGAGCGCGGCGAGCGCCGCGCCGCGCGCCTGGCCGAGCAGTAGCGTGGACTGCGGATTGACGTTGACGAAGACGATTTCCACCGCCGAGCATTGCGCTTGATAACGCGTCGCGACCTCGCGCACGCCGTCGAAGATGATCTTCAGGCGCGCCGGTAATTCGCCGATGCGCACCGTGTCGGTCTTGATCGTGCCGCTGGCTACGTAGTGCAGGCGCGAACCTTCGGCGTCGACGACGCCAAAGCCCGTCGTGCGCAAGCCCGGATCGATGCCCAGGATCCGCATCAGGTGTTCCTCGCCGATACAGGGCAGGGCGTCACTGGCCGAAGGTCCAGCGCACCGAGTGGAAGAACACCGGTGCGGCGAAACAAAGGGGGGCGATCCGATCGAGCAACCCTACAGCGCCGGTGACCGAAGTCTTGCCGCCCCAGGCGCGCACACCCGCGTCGCGTTTGAGCGCCTTCATGACGAATTCGCCCAAGGTACCGCAACCCCCGGCGACGCAAGCCATGAGCAGGGCGGGAATCGGCTTGAACGGCGTCGCCCAATACAGCAGCGCGCCGAGCAGCCCCGCGCTCAGCACGCCCACACCCCAGCCGCGCCACGAAAACTTGCGGCTGATCGCACGCGCCACCGGCCGGTGGCGAAACTGCCGGCTGGCGCTTTCCTGGGCGATCTGCGCGATCGCGACGACGCCGACGAGATAGATCACGAGGAAGGCGCCGCGCCCGGAGTAACCAGGCAATTCCAACAGCAACAAGGCGGGCGCGTGGCTGATACCGTACACGCACACCATGATGCCCCATTGGATTTTCGCGGTGCGCTCGAGAAACCGCTGCGGGTCGTTGCCGAAGGCGCTGACCACGGGAATCGCCAGGAACACATAGACCGGGATGAAGACGCTGAACAAATCGAAATGGCGTTGCGCGACGAGCACGTATTGCAAGGGCAAGACGACAAAGAATGCCAACAGCAGGCTGCGATGGTCGGCGCGCCGCGTGTGCATGAGCGTGATCAGTTCGCGCAAGGCGATGAACGACACGGCGCCGAACAGCAGAGTCGAGACCAAGGGGCCGGCGGCCCAGGCCGTCCAAAACAGAGCCGATGCAATCCACACCGCGCGCAAGTCTCGGGCGAAGCCTTGGCGCGTTTCCTGGTCGCGTGCCGTGCCTTCGCGCAAAGTTACGATGAATGCCACCAGGGTCACGAGTGCGAGCACGCCGAACAGCGCGACGAACAGCAGGCCGACCTGCTGCGACACGGATAAATCGCGCAGGGCGCCCATCAGTCAATCTCGCGCAAGGCCATCACGGCATCACGCGCGCGTTGCAGGAGGCTGGCCTTGTCCTCGCCAGCCTGGACTTGCAGCGGTGCGCCAAACGTCACCGAACACAGCAGGGGCACCGGTATCACTTCGCCTTTGGGCATGACGCGCTGCACATTGGATATCCAGGCCGGAATCAACTGCACTTCGGGGAAAGCCTGCGCCAGGTGGAACAGGCCGGCTTTGAACGGCGCCGGGTCGGCGCCGTGGCCGCGGGTGCCTTCCGGGAAGATCACCAGGGAATCGCCGCTGCGCAAGGCCTGCATCAAGGGTTCGAGCGGGTCTTCGTCGTCCTTGCCTGAGGCGGCGCTGCCCCGCGATTGACCCCGGCTCACGTAGACTGCATTGAAGATTTCGCGCGTGATCCAGTGTTTGAGCGGTGTCGCGGTCCAGTAGTCGCGCGCGGCGATCGGCCGCGTCGCGGCGCGCAGGTCCTGCGGCAGTGCGGCCCATAACAAGATCCAGTCGAAATGGCTCTGGTGATTCGCGAAATAGATGCGCTGTTCGGCTTTGGGCGGGCAGCCGTACCAGTGGCCTTGCGCGCCGGTGATGAGGCGCGCCAGCAAGGCGAGAAGCGATCCGGCCGCGTCGGCGAGTTTCACGGAGGGCGACGACGACTTGCCATGCAATCCGCACCGCTGCCTCAGTGCCTGAAGTGGCGCACGCCCGTCAACACCATGGCGATGCCGCGTTCGTTCGCCGCGGCGATGACTTCGGCGTCGCGCATCGATCCGCCGGGCTGGATCACACACGCCGCGCCCGCGTCGATCAGTGCGTCCAGACCGTCACGGAATGGAAAGTAGGCGTCGCTGGCGGCGACCGAGCCGCGCAGTGCGAGGCCGGCGTTCTCGGCTTTGATGGCGGCGATTCGCGCCGAGTCGACGCGGCTCATCTGACCCGCTCCGACGCCCAGCGTCATGCCCTGGGCGCAGAACACGATGGCATTGCTCTTCACATACTTCGCGACGCGCCAGGCAAACAGCAGGTCGGCGAGTTGCTGCGCATCGGGGAGCTTGTGCGTCACCACTTTCAGTTCGCTGGGCGACATGACGTGGTTGTCGGCGCTTTGAATCAGCAGGCCCGAGCCGATGCGTTTGAACTCCTGCGCATTGCGGCCCTGTTCCCAGGCGTCGGCGCCACCGCGGGTGCCTTGCGGCCCTTGCTCGGTCGAGCGCCGCGACGCATCGATTTGCGGCAAGGCGATTTGCAGGACGCGCACGTTCGCCTTGCCGGCCAGGACGGCCAGGGCCCCGGGGGTGAACGCCGGTGCGATCAAGAGCTCGAGAAACTGCTTCGCCACCGAGCTTGCCCCCGCGGCGTCGAGCTCGCAGTTGAAAGCGATGATGCCGCCGAACGCCGAGTTCGGGTCGGTCTTGAATGCCTTTTCATAGGCCTGCACCGCACTGGCGCCCAGCGCCACGCCACAGGGGTTGGCGTGTTTCACGATGACGCAGGCGGCGGGCGCGTCACCCGGGCCGAACGATTTGACGCATTCCCACGCCGCGTCGGCGTCGGCGATGTTGTTGTAGGAAAGCTCCTTGCCCTGCAGCTGACGTGCGGTGACCAGCGAGCCCGGCGCGGGGTTCAATTCACGATAGAAGGCCGCGCTTTGGTGCGGGTTCTCGCCATAGCGCAGGTCTTGCAGTTTGACGAATCGGGGGTTCGCCTGTGCGGGGAACTCGGCGCGCTTGTGGCCGCCTTGGCCGTCGAGCTGCACGCTGGAGAGGTAGTCGCTGATGGCCGCGTCGTAATTGCTGATGCGGTTGAAGGCAGCGACGGCCAACTCGAATTTCGTCGCCAGGCTCAGCGTGCCGCAGGCCAATTCGGCAAGCACGGGGGCGTACTGCGATGCATCGGTCAGTACCGCGACGTCCTTCCAATTCTTCGCCGCCGAGCGCACCATCGCCGGCCCACCGATGTCGATGTTCTCGATCGCCTCGTCAAGCGTGCAAGCCTGTTTGGCGACGGTCGCTTCGAAGGGATAGAGGTTGACGACGAGCAAGTCGATGGTGGTGATGCCGTGTTCGCGCAGGGCGTCCATGTGCGCCGGTACGTCGCGCCGTGCGAGAAGGCCGCCGTGGACCATCGGGTGCAGGGTCTTGACGCGGCCGTCGAGCATCTCCGGGAATCCCGTGTGCGCGCCGACATCGGTCACCGGCAGGCCGGCGTCCAGCAGCAGTTTTGCCGTGCCCGCGGTGGACAGCAGGGTCACACCCAGCGCATGCAGCGCCTGCGCCAGGCCGAGCACGCCGGTCTTGTCGGAGACGGAAAGCAGGGCTTGCACGGATGAGCTTGCAGCGTGGAGGTTCGACAAGAAACAGCGGACTCGCCTCGACGCTGCCGCTGCCTCAGTCGATCAACTTGTGATCGAGCAACTTGCGGCGCAAGGTATTGCGATTGATGCCCAGCCATTCGGCGGCGCGGCTCTGGTTGCCATCGGCGTGTTTGAGAACGACTTCGAGCAATGGCTTCTCGACCACGCCCAGGATCATGTCGTACATCGCCGAGGGTTCGGTGCCGTGCAAGTCCCTGAAGTAAGTCTCCAGGTTCTCGCGCACGCACTGTTCGATGTGCTTCTTGCTGGTCATCTGCGCACCCGGCTCGCTGAGTACGGCGATCGGCCTTGCGCGAGGCCCGGGCCTTGCAAGGCCCGCAATGGGCCACCGCCCGACCCCTGGCGGCCCGGCGCAGCGGCCCTCATGCGGTTTGCTCCAGCCATGCGTCGTTCGCCGCGGCTGTCTGTGGCAAGCTGCGGTGCTCCGATGCGAGTTCATCGAACCAGTCGGTAACGGCGCGCACCTGGTCCGCGCACTCGTCGAGCAAGTTCATGCGGGCGCGAAATCCTTCGCCACCGGGAAGAGCGCGCACCGTCCAGCCGATGTGCTTGCGTGCACTGCGTGCGCCGGCGAGTTCGCCGTACAGATCGTAGTGGTCGCTCAAATGTTCGAGCAGCCAGGCTTTGACGTCCAGCACCTCGGGCGCTGCGAGGTGAACGCCGGTGCGCAGGAAATGATCGATCTCGCGGAACAGCCAGGGCCGCCCTTGCGCGGCGCGGCCGATCATCACGCCGTCGGCGCCGCTCGAGCGCAGCACGTCGCGAGCCTTTTCCGGTGTGTCGATGTCGCCGTTGGCCACCACCGGGATGGCCAGAGCAGCCTTCACCGCGGCCACGGTGTGATATTCAGCCAGTCCCTTGTAGCCCTGCTCGCGCGTGCGGCCGTGCACCACCACCATCGCCACACCGCGCTGCTCGGCACCGCGCGCGATACGCAGCGCGTTGCGCTCAGCGGCGCACCAACCGGTGCGCATCTTCAGCGTGACGGGAACACCCTGGGGCTCACAGGCCGCGACCACGGCGGCGATGATCTCCAGCGCAAGCGTTTCATCTTGCATCAAGGCCGAGCCCGCCCAGCGCTTGCACACTTTCTTGGCCGGGCAACCCATATTGATGTCGATGATTTGCGCGCCGCGATCGATGTTGTAGATGGCGGCCTGGGCCATCATGACGGCGTCGGTGCCGGCGATTTGCACAGCGATCGGTGCCACCTCTCCGGTATGGTCCAGGCGCCGACTGGTCTTCAAACTGCTCCAAAGGTCTTTGCGCGACGTGACCATTTCGCTCACCGCGTAACCTGCGCCGAGGCGTTTGCACAATTGGCGAAACGGCCTGTCGGTCACGCCTGCCATCGGTGCGACGAGGAGGGCGTTTGCAAGCGTGAAGGGACCGATCTTCATGCGAGGGGCGAGCAAGGCGCAGGGCGTTGGGCAGCCGGGCAGTGCGTGGCAGGACGGGGCGGGCTGGCGTTTGCTCAAAAACGAGGCGGCAGTATAGCTGGCGGATTTCCTGTGCGAACGCGCAGCCCACGCAGTCGCGTTGCCCATAATGCGCGCGAATGGAAGCGTGGTTCCAATCCGTCCTCGTGCTGCTGGCCTTGCCCAAGTACGGCCTGAGCTCCGTGTTCGTCGTCGCGCTCGTGTCGGCCACACTGTTGCCGCTCGGCTCGGAATTCGCGGTGATCGGTTTGGTCAAGCTCAACCCCGAGTTGTTCTGGCCCGCCGTGTGCGTGGCCACAGTGGGCAACACTCTGGGCGGAATGATCAGTTGGTGGATGGGCTACGGCGCGGAACTCGCGTACGAGCGCGTCACGCATAAAAAAGCCGAGGTGCGCGCGCTGCGCTACCTCGAGCGTTTCGGCCCCAAGGCCTGCTTGCTTTCCTGGTTGCCCGCAGTGGGTGACCCGCTGTGCGCGGTGGCGGGCTGGCTGAAGATGCCCTTGTGGCCTTGTACAGTCTATATGGCGATCGGCAAGTTCGCCCGCTATGTGGTGTTGACGGCGTTGCTGTTGTGGGTCTTCCCCGGACAGTTTACGCAATGAGAACACATTGACAGGGGATGTCGAAGGAACCTGCTCATGACTGCCAGCGCCTACGAAACATTGAGCCTGGCCTGGGCCCGCATGTATCGGCTTGCACACCTTCAATCGGTCGCCGCCTGGGACAGCGCTGCGATGATGCCGCCCAAGGGAAATGAGGCGCGTGCTTCGGCGATGGCGAAAATGGAAGGCCTGCTGCACCGCATGAGCACCGCGCCAGAGCTGGCAGGATTGCTCGACGCCGCCGAAGGCGAATCGCTGGACGATTGGCAGGCTGCGAACTTGCGCGAAATCCGCCGTGAATGGCGCCTGAGCAATGCCTTGCCCGAAACCCTGGTCCAGGCGCAGTCGCTCGCCGGGGCGCGCTGCGAACACGCTTGGCGCACGCAGCGCCAGGCGAATGATTGGCCGGGTTTCCTCGAAAATTTCCGCGAGGTGTTGCGCCTGGCGCGTGAAGAGGCGCATCGCCGCGCCGACCGCAGCAGCCTGACCCCTTACGACGCCTTGCTCGACAAATACGAGCCCGGCACGACCAGTGCAGATGTGGATCGCCTGTTCGGCGAGATCCAACAATGGCTGCCCGGCCTGGTGCGCCAAGTTCGCCAGCAGCAGTCGCGGCACGCCCTTGTCTTGCCGCAAGGACCCTTCCCCAAAGCCGAGCAACGCGCGCTGAGCCTGGAGGTGATGCAACTGCTGGGCTTCGATTTCCAAGCCGGCCGCCTGGACGAGAGTTCGCACCCGTTCAGCGGCGGTGTGCCCGAAGATGTACGCCTGACGACGCGCTACCGCGAAGACGATTTCGCGCAAAGCCTAATGGGCACGATTCACGAAACCGGCCATGCGCGCTACGAGCAGAACCTGCCGCGGCGGTGGCTGGGCCAGCCGGTGGCGCAGGCGCGTTCGATGGCCATTCACGAAAGCCAAAGCCTGAGTTTCGAGATGCAGATCGGTATGAGTCCCGGCTTCGTCGGTCTGCTCGCGCCGCTTCTGGCTTCGCACTTCGGCGCCCAGGCCGCCTTCGAGCCCGAAGCGCTGCACCGCTTGTTGACGCGCGTCGAGCCAGGCTTGATTCGCGTCGACGCCGATGAACTCACTTATCCCGCGCATGTGATCCTGCGCTACCGCATCGAGCGCGCCCTGATCGAAGGCGATGCGCAGGCCGAGGATATTCCGGCACTGTGGGACGAAGCCATGCAATCGCTGTTGGGGCTGAGTACGCCAGGAAACTTCAAGGACGGCTGCATGCAGGACACGCACTGGAGCGACGGCGCATTCGGCTACTTCCCGTGCTACACACTGGGCGCAATGTACGCCGCGCAATGGTTTGCGACGATCCGCCGCGATGTGCCCGACCTCGATGCGCGAATCGCCGGCGCCGATTTCGCGCCTCTGTTCGATTGGTTGCGCGAGCACATCTGGTCGCAGGGCTGCCGCTGGAGCACGGCTGAGCTCGTGCAACGCGCGAGCGGCGAAGCGCTGAATCCCCTGCACCTGCGCCGCCATCTCGAGGCACGCTACCTGGCGTGAAGCAGCCGCACGCGCGCGGAGGGGGGGGGGCAAGGTGAATGCCGTGAAGCCTACAATTTCTCGCACCGGCCCCAGTGCCGAGAAAGACCGAAGCTCATGAAAGCCGTGCCCAAAGCCATCCGCAGTGTCACCGGCAATGCCGGCGTGAACCACGTCGGGGGCCACATCGCACCGGGCGAAAAGGCGGAAATCCTGGCTCAGGCTTTGCCCTACATCCGCAAGTTCCACGGCAAGACGATCGTCATCAAGTACGGCGGCAACGCGATGACGGATCCGGCTCTTCAGCAGGACTTCGCCGAAGACGTGGTCTTGCTCAAGCTCGTCGGCATGAACCCGGTGGTCGTGCACGGCGGGGGCCCGCAGATCGAGGAGGCGCTGGCCAAGATCGGCAAGAAGGGCCAGTTCATCCAGGGCATGCGCGTCACGGACGAAGAGACAATGGAAGTCGTCGAATGGGTGCTCGCCGGCCAGGTGCAGCAAGACATCGTCGGCTTGATCAATGTCGCCGGCGGCAAGGCGGTGGGCTTGACCGGGCGTGACGGCGGCTTGATTCGCGCGCGCAAGATGAAGATGGTCGATCGTGACGATCCGGCGAAGGAGCACGACATGGGGCAGGTCGGCGAGATCGAGGCGATCGACCCGAGTGTGGTTCGCGCCCTGCAGGAAGACCAGTTCATTCCGGTGATTTCGCCGCTCGGCTTCGGCGTGAACAACGAGAACTACAACATCAACGCCGACGTCGTGGCCGGCAAACTCGCCGAAGTCCTGAAAGCCGAAAAGCTGATGATGTTGACGAATACGCCGGGCGTGCTCGACAAGGCGGGCAAGCTGCTGACCAACTTGTCGGCCCGTGAAATCGATGCCTTGTTCGCCGACGGCACGATCAGCGGCGGCATGCTGCCGAAAATCTCCTCGGCGCTGGACGCGGCGAAGAACGGCGTCAACACGGTGCACATCATCGATGGCCGGGTGCCGCATGCCATGCTGCTCGAGGTGCTGACCGATCAGGCCTATGGCACCATGATCCGCTCGCACTGAGCGCCCAGAGGCCGCCGCCTCGCGGCGCCGGCCCCTCGAGGGGGGTGCCCGGAGCCGGTTAGGGGCCCTGCTATACGGGCTTTCCCGCATCGAAAGTTGGTGTTCACCCTTGCGGCGGAACTCCATAGGTGTGTGCCAGAATCAAGTTGAATCAGAAGCCGCGCACTTGTGACGATGCACACCGCCGACTCAAACTTCGCTGCCACCCAAGGTGATGTGCAAACGGCAGCAGGCCCCGCCGCAGGCACGCGCAAGCGTCCCAAGCCGGGCGAGCGTCGCATCCAGATTCTGCAGACCCTGGCGACGATGCTCGAGCAGCCAGGTGCCGAGCGCATCACCACCGCAGCGCTGGCCGCCAAGCTCGACGTGAGCGAAGCCGCCCTGTACCGGCATTTCGCGAGCAAGGCGCAGATGTTCGAAGGCCTGATCGAGTTCATCGAACAGAGCGTTTTCTCCCTCGTGAATCAGATCGCCGAGCGCGAGGCCGACGCGCGCGCCCAGGTGCACAAGGTGTTGACGGTGCTGTTGCAGTTCGGTGAAAAGAATCCCGGCATGACGCGCGTGATGGTGGGCGATGCACTGGTGTTCGAGCACGACAGGTTGCTCGCCCGCATGAACCAGTTCTTCGATCGCATCGAATCGCAACTGCGACAGAGTTTGCGCGTCGTCGCGGAAAGCTCGGGCTCGGCGACGCCGATGGTGGACGCGAGCGCCCAGGCTTCGGTGCTGACGTCGTTCGCCGTCGGCCGCTTGCAGCGCTACACGCGCTCGGGCTTCAAGCGCAGCCCCACCGAGCACCTCGACGCTGCCTTGAGGATATTGATTGCGCAGTGAGCGCGTCGGCGCCGATCATGCATCGGCGCTGATGTAGTGCGGCTCGCGCCGCGAAAAGTAGCCCAGCAAGATGTCGTAGACCATCAGATGGTTTTTCTGCTGGAAGCTCGCGTGCGAGATCCCCGACATCATGGTGAATTGTTTGTCGGGATTGGGCAGGCGCTTGAAAAAGTCGATCAGGTCGTCGATTCCGGCGATGCCGTCGAATTGGCCGCGCAGGATCAGCGTCGGGACGACGATTCGCTGCGGGTCCACCAGCGGCAAGCGCGAACACATGTCGATGTAGGTGCCATTGGGCATCGAGTCATCCAGTGCGAGGATGGCATCGGCAAAGGCGTCCACGACACGCCGCTCGGCGCAATCCGGATGGTCGCGTTCGAAAATCGAATAGACGAAGGCACGGTCGATCGGGCGGCGTTTACTCTTCATGAATTCGGGCAATTTCTTGCGCCGTTGTTCGAGAGTGGGGCTGCCCGCACCGGTCCAGACGAAGGCGTCGAGCACGAGTCTGGCCACGCGCGCCGGCTGGCGCTGCGCAAACAGCGCTGCTCGCAACGCTCCCGAGGAGATGCCGTAGCTCATGAAACGCGTCACACCGCGGGCCTTGGCGATGTAGTCGGTGGCGGCCTCGAGATCGTCGGCGCCGTTGGCGATGTCGCAGGTGATGTCGCGCGTCTTGTCGGAACGGCCATACCCCTCCATGTCGACGCACCAGCAGACAAAGCCGCGGCGCGCGAACCAGTCCATCGCCGACGAGTCGGCTCGGCCAGGAACGCTGAGGTCGAAGGTTGGCTGCGACGCCATCGACGAGCCGTGCACGAACAGCAGGGCTGGTTTGCCAGAGGGCGAATCGACGAATTTCTCCCACAGGAACAAGCGCACGTCGCCCTTGTTCGTCCAGTGCTCGACGCCCGTCACTCGGGCAGCGGGGTTCAACGACGACGTGTTGTTCATGAGCGGGTCTCGTTCGAGTCGATGCCGGCGATCAATCGATCTTGGTGCCGGTTTCTTTGATCACGCCGGCCCAGCGCTCGCGTTCTTCGCGAAAGTAGGCGGCGAATTCGGCCGGCGTCGAGCCCAGCGCTTCGATCGAGGCACTCGCCAGATAGGTCCTGACCTCGCTCGAGCCGAGCGAGGCGAGGACCTCGCGGTTGAGCCGCTCGATGATAGGGGCCGGCGTGCCCTTGGGCGCGAGCAGTCCAAGCCAGACGTAGGCGACCATCCCTGGAAATCCCGATTCCGCCAGCGTCGGCACGTCGGGCAATTGCGTCGAACGCTGTTGCGACGTGACGGCCAGCGCGACCAGCTTGCCGCTTCGAATGTGGCCGAGCATTCCCGCGACTCCCGGGACGGCCACCATGACCTGGCCGCCGATCAGATCGGTCGTCGCCTGCGCGCTGCCGCGGTAAGGAATGTGATTCATGCGCAGGCCTGCCATCGACAGGAACTGCGCGGCGAACAGGTGCTGACCGCTGCCGTTGCCCGACGATGCATAGTCGATCTGGCCCGGACGCTCTTTGACGTACGCGACGAGTTGCGCAATGCTGCGCACCGGCAGCTTGGGGTTGATGACGAGCACGGCGGGTTCGCGGCCGAGCAGCGAAATCGGCGCGAAATCGTCCAGGGGGTTGAAAGTGAGCTTGGGATAGAGCGTTGCGCTGATCGCATTCGTCTGCGACGCGAGCAGCAAGGTGTAGCCGTCGGGGGGCGCCTTGGCGACGCCTTCGCTGCCCAGGGTTGCGCCGGCGCCGGGCTTGTTCTCGACGTTGACCTGCTGGCCCAGGCGTTTGCCCAGGTCTTGCGCAATGACGCGCGTCGGCCCGTCGACCGCGCCACCCGCCGAGAAGGGCACGATGATGCGAATCGGACGGCTCGGGTACTCCTGGGCTTGCAGGGCAGGGGCCATGCAGGCGCCCACTGCTGCGATCAGCAGGCGGCGCCGGCCGGGCTCGACGTGCATCGCGAAGCGGTGGAGTGGGCTGTGGCTCATGGTGGGCTGCCTTTGTTGAAAACTGCGCGTCGGGCATTTTGACGCAAGCGCAGCGACGGGCCCGCGGAGTCGGCCGCTACACTGCCGCAGCCCCAGCGGATCGCCACTGAATTCGCATCGAATGTCCGCCACCCACGAAGCCTTGAACCAACTGTTGATCCGTGCCGATTCGCTGCTGGCGCGGCTCGAATCGGTCCTGCCGCATGCGCTGGCGGCGCCGGATTGGTCTGCGGGCGTCGCGTTTCGTTACCGCAAGCGCGGCGGTTCCGGATTCATCGAACCGGTTCGGCATGCGGCGACGATTCGCCTGGCCGACCTGGTGGAGGTCGAGCCGCAAAAACAACGCTTGGTACGCAACACCGAGCAGTTCTGTGCCGGCCATGGCGCGAACAATGTGCTGCTCACGGGCGCGCGCGGCACGGGTAAGAGTTCGCTCATCAAGGCGTGCCTGAACCACTTTGCGCCGCGCGGCCTGCGCTTGATCGAAGTCGACAAGACCGATCTGATCGACCTGCCCGACATCGTCGACCTGATCGCTGAGCGCGCTGAGCGTTTCATCGTGTTCTGCGACGACCTCAGCTTCGACGAAGGCGAAGCCGGCTACAAGGCACTCAAGTCGATTCTCGACGGCTCGATCTCACAGAAGAGCGAAAACGTGCTGGTCTATGCCACGAGCAACCGACGCCATCTCCTGCCCGAGTACATGAAGGAGAACTTGAGCTACCAGCACACTGAAGACGGCGAGGTTCACCCCGGTGAAGTGGTGGAGGAGAAGACCTCACTGTCGGAGCGCTTCGGCCTGTGGGTCAGTTTTTACCCGTTCAGCCAGGACGAATATCTGGCCATCGTCGCGCAATGGCTGCGCGGCTTCGGTGTCGGCGCGGCGGCAATTCACCAAGCGCGCCAGGAAAGCCTGGTCTGGGCGCTGGAGCGCGGCTCGCGCTCCGGGCGCGTGGCGTACCAGTTCGCGAAGGACTATTCGGGGAGGCACGGCGCTTGAGTGGGCCCGAAACTGCCTCGCCAAACGACGGCGCGATCAACGCGACAGCGGCTGCGGCGCAGCGCACCCCCGTTGACGTCGCCGTGGGCGTACTCATCGATGCGACCGGGCGATTCCTGATGACCACGCGCCCGCCAGGCAAGGTCTACGCCGGGCATTGGGAATTTCCGGGCGGCAAGCTCGAGGCAGGGGAGAGCACGGTGCAAGCCCTGCAGCGCGAGTTGCATGAGGAACTCGGCATCATTGTTGCTGTGGGGCAGCCGTGGAAGATCGATGAAATCGACTACCCGCACGCTCGCGTGCGCCTGCACTTCTGCAAGGTGCTTGCCTGGAGCGGCGAACTGGAAATGCGCGAAGGCCAGGCCTTCGCGTGGCAGACGTTGCCGGTCGACGTGAGGCCCCTGTTGCCGGGGAGCCTGCCGGTGTTGCGCTGGTTTGCGCAGGAGCGAGGGTTTAGCGGAGCGACGCACCGCGCTTAGGTGCGGCAGGCTCCCGCAACCGCGCCGCTACACTGGCCGGCATGGACTGTCTGGATGCGGTGAGGTGGGATGCGCAGGGCTTGGTGCCGGCGATTGCGCAGGAGGTCGGCAGCAACGACATCCTGATGCTTGCCTATATGAACCGCGAGGCGCTCGCCCAGACGCTGCAAGGCGGTGAAGCGGTGTATTTCAGCCGCTCGCGCCAACGCCTGTGGCACAAAGGCGAGGCAAGCGGCCATGTGCAAAGGGTGATCGAAGTGCGCTTGGATTGCGACAACGACGTGGTCCTGCTCAAAGTCGAGCAACTCGGCCATGATCCATCCATCGCTTGCCACACCGGGCGTCACTCGTGTTTCTTTCAGGTGCTGCGAGGCGGCGTCTGGACTGCCGGCGAGCCGGTATTGAAAGACCCGGCGAGCATCTATGGATCATGACTTGTCGTGAATTGTCGTGACTGAGAGCAAGCAGACCCTGGAGCGCCTGGCGCAAGTGATCGAGGCGCGCCGCCACGCCGACCCCGCCACGAGCTATGTTGCGCGTCTGTTCGACAAAGGCACCGACGCGATTCTGAAGAAGATCGGCGAAGAGGCGACCGAGACGGTGATGGCTTGCAAGGACGGCGACACTGGGAAAATCGTTCACGAGGTGGCTGACCTTTGGTTTCACAGCATGTTGGCCCTGGCGGCGTTCGGCCTGTCGCCCTGCGATGTGCTGAACGAGCTGGAGCGCCGTGAGGGTCAGTCCGGTCTGGAGGAATTCGCTGCGCGCAAATTGCAGGCGCGCGAGGGAGACGAAACGTGAATCAGGTGATCGATGCCGGTGAGCGCGACCGTTCGCTGAAAACGGTCGGCCAGATCAGCTATCTGTTGCACACCATCGTCGCCGTCGGGGCCGTGCTGCCCGGCGTCCAAGCCAGTGTGGTCTTGTTGATCGTCGCCTTCATCATCGACATCGTGAAGAAGGACGATGCCTTGGGCAGTTGGCAGGAATCGCACTTTCGCTGGCGCATCCGCAGTGTGCTCTGGGCCGGCGGACTGTACCTGGCAACAGCATGGCTGTGGTTGCTGTTCCTGCTGCCGGGCTGGATCGCCTGGGGCGTCATTTCGATCTGGTTTCTCTACCGCGTGGTGCGCGGCTGGTTGAATCTGAACAGCGGCACGGCGATGCCCGTTCCCGTGTGACGCACGCGTGAGGATGACGATGACCCACGACCCGCACTGCATCTTCTGCAAAATCATTGCTGGCAAGATCCCCAGCCGCAAAGTCTACGAAGACGATCACTTGTTCGGCTTTCACGACATCGCGCCGTGGGCGCCGGTGCATTTTTTGCTTGTCCCGAAACTGCATATCCCGACGCTGTACGCCGTGGACGATGAGCACCAGTCGATGCTCGGCCACATGTTGCGCCTTGCGCCACGCCTGGCCTTGGAGCTGGGCGTGAGCAATGGCTTTCGGACCCTGATCAACACGGGCGAAGACGGACGCCAGGAAGTGCAACATTTGCACATGCATGTGATGGGCGGTCCGCGACCCTGGGCCAGGGGCTGAGGTTCTATGTTCACCGTCAAGCGGCTGACATCTTGACAGGGTCATAGGCGGCCTCTGCCTTGAAGACGCTGAAGGCCACGCGAATGACGCGGCGGCCGATGGCGACATACGCGGCAGTGTTGGGCAAGCCTTTGGCGAGCTCGCGTTCATAGAGCTTGCGCCACTGTTCGTCGCTTCTGACGGCGGCCATGGCGGCGGTGAAGAGCAGTTTGCGTGCGTAGGCGTCACTGCGCTTGGACAGACGGCGCACGCCTGTGCGTTTGCCCGAATCCATCGGGCGCAGGTCCATGCCCAGGAAGGCGACGACAGCGTCACAGCCCCGGTGTGCCAGGCGCTGGAAGACACGCAACAGCGTGGCACCTGTGAGCAGCCCGACGCCGGGCACGGACATGATCCAGGCCAGGGCGGCTTTGCCTTTGGGAAGCGCGTTGGCGGCCTGGGCGATCTGTTTGTCCAGCGCGCGCAGGGCGTCCTGGATGGACTTGAACACTGGGGTGAAGTCCACGGCCGCTGCGGCGGCCGGGCGCAGCCCCTGCTGGAGCGATGCCTTGTAGCGCGCCAACATGGCGCGCTGGCGCAGCAAGTCCTTGAGCAGCTCGTGCGCGGGGCTGGACGGTTGCCAAGGGCGAAGCCGGCCGTGCTCGCGCTCGATCAAGTGGGCCAGTAGTTCGGCGTCGAGCCGGTCGGTCTTGCCGCGCTGACCCATCCCACGGGCGTAGTGGCGAACCGCGCGCGGGTCCAACACGAACACCACCATCCCAGCGGCGTGAGCCAGGCGAGCAAGACGCTCGTGGTAACGGCCGGTGGACTCCATGGCGATGCGCGAGCCTGGGGGCACAGTGCGCAGCCAGCGGCCGATGGCCGCATCGGTGTTGGGCAGTCGCGTGACGCCGCCGCGGCCGTGCACGGCGGCATCGAGGTGTTCGCTGGCAACATCCACGCCCACATGGAGCGCGGCACCAGCGGCTTGAGGTTGAGGCTTTTGAGAGTTCATGGCTCAAAATGGGCAGCGTCGGGGTGGCCCCCTGCGCAGAGCGTGAACTTGCTGACATTGACGTACGGCCCGGGCTGCGACACCACGGGGCACGACGTGAGGTTCTTCATCGACGCACGGTGCAGGGGTGGGGAGATACTCAGTGAAGCGGTCGAGGGCGCTGGTGCTGCCAGCGGCAATCGCCGAAAGTCCGGAACCGTCCCTCCACCCCGACACCTTGGACGCGCAAAGCGCTTCGGCCCTGATGGAAGGCGCTGGCTGGCTCCTCAACAACGCTGCGAGCCCAAGGCTCGTTATCCACGCCAGGTTCGACCAGCCCCGGTCCTACCTGTCTTGCCATCAACGATCGATTGCCAAAGCAACCTGTGCAGGGATTCCTTTCTGTTCAGCGGTATTGGGTCGGTCGCGCCGGCTACGCCGTCGGTGCGGGCACGTGCCCAGGCTCGTAGGCCTTGCCCGAGGACAGCAACGCCCACGCCAGCCGCGCGTTCTTGTTGGCCATTGCGACAGCGGCGACGTTGTGATGTCGGCGAGTGACGAGCTTGCCAAGCCATGTGCCGGCACGATCAGCACGTGTCCTTGCCAGCTGAACCAGGGATCGACCCCCGTGAATCAACAAGGTGCGCAGGTAGACATTGCCTCGCTTGCTGATACCCAGGAGCTGCGTCTTGCCGCCGCTGGAGTTCTGGTGCGGCACCAAACCGATCCATGCCGCGAACTGGCGCGCGTTCTTGAAGTTGCTCGGGTCCCCGGCGCTGGCCACCAGCGCGCTGGCGGTGAGGGGGCCGATGCCGGGGATGGTTTCCAACCGCTTGCTGACTTCGCTGCTGCGATGCCACTGCTCGATCTCGTGCTCGAGTTCGCACACTTGGCGGTCAAGCTCCTTGAGGTGATCCAGCAGGCGTTGGATGAGCAACCTGAACCGGCCAGGCAATGCATTGCTGGCATCTTCGATCAAGTCGGGCACCCGAGCGTAGACGTGCCGGATACCCTGTGGCACGACGAGGCCAAACTCCATCAGCAAGCCGCGTATTTGGTTGGCTTGTGCGCTGCGTGCGTGGACAAAGCTCTCGCGCGCTGTGTGCAGCGACAGAACCGATTGCTGCTCGGGCGCCTTCACGGGTACGAAGCGCATGTTCGGGCGTGCGACCGCCTCGCAGATCGCCTCGGCATCGAGCGAGTCGTTCTTATTGGTCTTGACGTAGGGCTTCACGAACTGCGGCGCCATCATCTTGACCTGGTGACCCAATGCCGTGAGCTTGGCAGCCCAGAAGTGGGCGCCGCCGCATGCCTCAACACCGATCAGGCAGGGCTGCAGCTTGGCGAAGAACGCAGCCACTTGGTCACGCTTGAGCTGCTTTCGCAAAACCGCACCGCCTCGTTCGTTGACCCCGTGTACCTGGAACACATTCTTGGCCAGATCCAAGCCGATAGTCGTGATCGTCATGAGCTGCCTCCGTCGTGCATGAGGGCAAGATCGCCCGCTCGCACTGTGGCAGCCGGCGGGCGCAAAAGAAAGGGGGCGTCCATTCCATTAACGCTGCGCGTTGCCCACCGCCCGCCGCTCGATCCACAAGCTCCACAGCCTTCGACCACCACTGAAATGAATTGGGATCGAAACATACAAGCCCGGACACGAACGCTCCTGAGGAGCGTTTGTGCCTGGCGAAGGGTTCGAGCTCAGCGAGAACGCGGCCCGCCCGCGCCACAAGCGGCAGGACCGAATTCGCGGTGCGACGGCCTCAGTGCCCTGCAAGGCAGGGGGTTAAGCCCGACAGACTCCCTGAGGGTGCTGGCCTAGAATTGCCGATTCTTCACGCCGCAGGATACAAGGAGACTGACCATGGGTTCATTCAGCATATGGCACTGGCTGATCGTGCTGGTGATTGTGGTGCTGGTGTTCGGCACGAAGAAGCTCAAGAACATCGGCGCTGACTTGGGTGGCGCGGTGAAGGGCTTCAAGGACGGGGTCAAGGACGGCAGCGCTGCCAGTGCCGGCGCCAACGGCGAGGCCGGCGCAGCGCAGCAACAGGTCGCGGCGGCACAGAAGGCGGCCGACCCGAACACGGTGGACGTCGAGGCGAAGCGGAAATCTTGAGTGTGCGACTCGACATGCGATTGAACCTGAAGGCCGGCGAGGCAGTGGCAACATGATCGATTTCGGCTTCGACAAGATCGCGCTCATCGGCGCCGTGGCCTTGATCGTCATCGGCCCGGAGAAACTGCCGCGCGTGGCGCGCACGGTTGGCCACTTCATCGGCAAGGCGCAGCGCTATGTGGCTGACGTCAAGGCCGAAGTGAATCGATCGATCGAACTTGAAGAGCTGAAGAAGATGAAGAGTCAGGTCGAGGACGCGGCGCGCGATATGGAACAAACCGTTTCCAGCGAGATTCACCAGACGAGTTCCGAATTCGACAAGACCTGGCAAGAGGCGACGGCTGGCATCTCCGGCACGGGCACTCCTTCAGAAGCGTGGAGCGCACCGCCACCAGCCTATAAACACCCGGGTAAACATTGGCGCCTCAAACGCGGCGCGATGCCGCAGTGGTACAAGCAGCGTCAGGGAATCCGCGTGAGAGCTCTGTCCGGCGCGGCACGCGTGGCGCGGTTTCGCCCGCCGCGCGCGTCGGCCTGAAATGACAACAAGCCCCACGCACCTGCGGTCCGGCCTCCACGAGCCCGAACGGGCCCCTTCGTGGCCCTTGGGGCGCTCAGCGCTCTTGGGGTGGCCCAGCGTGGGCTGAGGCCACGCATGAGCGGCAAGCCAGAAGAGCCCGACGAGCTCGCGGGTACCGAGCAACCCTTTGTCTCGCATCTGGTGGAGTTGCGCGATCGGCTGGTGCGCGCGGCCATCGCGGTGGGTGTGTGTTTCGCAGCCCTGGCCCTGTGGCCAGGTCCCGGGGCACTGTACGACTTGCTGGCTGCGCCGCTCGTTGCGCATCTTCCGCAGGGAACGACGCTGATTGCGACCAATGTCATTTCGCCGTTTCTCGTGCCGCTGAAGATCACCCTGCTCACGGCGTTTCTGTTGGCTTTGCCTGTGGTGCTTTATCAGACATGGGCGTTCGTCGCGCCCGGGCTTTATACGCACGAGAAGCGACTGGTAATGCCGCTCGTGATCTCGAGCACCCTGCTGTTCTTCGCCGGTGTCGGATTCTGCTATTTCTTCGTCTTCGGCCAGGTGTTCAAGTTCATCCAGAGCTTCGCGCCGAAAAGCATCACCGCGGCGCCCGACATCGAGGCCTATCTCAGCTTCGTGCTGACGATGTTCATCGCGTTCGGCGCGACTTTCGAAGTGCCTGTCGTCGTCATGGTGCTGGCGCGCATGGGCCTGGTCAGCATCGAAAAGCTGAAGGCGTTTCGCAGCTACTTCATCGTGCTCGCCTTCATCATCGCTGCGATCATCACGCCGCCCGACGTGGTGTCGCAGCTGGCCCTGGCGGTGCCAATGTGCCTGCTTTACGAAGTGGGGATCTGGGCGGCCCAGCTTTTTATCCGCAAGACTCAGGCGCCCTCGACCGAGCCGCAGCAACGCTGAGCACGCGCTGCCCAATGGTCTCAACTAGCGTGGACTTCGCTGCAATCGGGTTTTGGGCCTTTGGGCCACCGTCACGTCCAGATCGAGCGCCGCGTCGCCGCGCTGCACGCTGACCACCGCATGGGCCTGTGGCCGCAATGCAGCCACGGCGCTCAGCAATTGCGCCGTGTTGGCCACCTGTGCCCCGGCGATTTTCACGACCACGTCGCCGGGGCGAAGGCCGGCGGCACTCGCCGGGCCGCTGTTGAGCACGCCGATGATCAATACGCCCTGCTTGATCGGCAGGTTCAGGGTCTGCGCGATCTCCGGAGTCAAATCGCGCGGTTCCACGCCGATCCAGCCGCGAATCACTTGGCCGTCTCGAATCAGCCCTTGCATCACGTGCATCGCTGTGCTCGCAGGAACCGCAAAGCCGATACCCATGCTGCCGCCGCTGCGCGAATAGATGGCCGTGTTGATGCCCAAGAGGTTGCCATTGGCGTCGACCAGTGCACCTCCAGAATTGCCCGGGTTGATCGCGGCGTCGGTCTGAATGAAGTTCTCGAAGGTGTTGATGCCGAGCTGGTTGCGACCCAAGGCGCTGACGATGCCCGAGGTCACGGTCTGGCCAACGCCGAAAGGGTTGCCGATGGCAAGCACGACATCGCCGACCTGCAATTGTTCGCTGTCACCGATGCCAATGACGGGCAGACGATCGAGTTCGATTTTCAACACCGCCAGATCGGTGTCGGGATCGGTGCCGACCAAGCGCGCTTTGGCTTGGCGCCCATCGGTCAACATCACTTCGATGTCGTCGGCGCCTTCGATCACGTGGTTGTTCGTCAACAGATAGCCGATTGCCGCGACGATCACCCCCGAACCCAGGCCGACCTGGGTGTCCTGTGGTATTTGCCGGGAACGCTCACCGAAGAAGAATTGAAACCAGGGGTCGTTGGCATTGGCACTGCGTGCGGGCGCCTTGCTCGCCGTGATGCTGACGACCGCCGGTGTTGCGCGCCTGGCGGCGCCGCTGTAGCTGCTCGCCGCCGTCGGTGCGCTCAGGGGCGCCGGTTGCTGCGCGGTCGTCGACTCGGTGTTGGCCGCGGCCGGGGCAGCTGGTGCCGCAGCTTGGCGATTCAGCCACTCGGGCTTGAGGGTGGCCACGACGAACAGCACGGCCACGGCCACCGTGACGGCTTGAGAGAAAATGAGCCAGGTTCTGCGCATGGAGAAACTCAGGATGGCGGCACGTAGCGCGACCGAGACCGACTGCAACGACTTGTTCGCTGCGAATCGGGCCCGCAATTATGGTCTGAACGGGCGTCATGTCGAAGCCATGGCGGGCCGTCGCCGATGACGCAAGACTTGGCGATGCAGACACCGCAGCGCGCTCAAACGCGACTTCCCATCGTGCTGACGATGGGTGATGCCTGCGGAATCGGCCCGGAGATCGTCGCCAAGCTGTGGCGTGCACCGGAGGCGCAGGGCTGTTTCGTCGTCGCCGACGTGGCAATCATGCGCCGTGCCGTCGCGATCACGGGGGGAGGGCTGGCCGTGGCCCGAATCTCCTGCGCTCAGGATGCGTGGGCCGTGCCGCCGGCGTGTGTGCCGGTCCTGCAGGTCGACGCGATCCCTTCCGATTTGATCGACGCACCCGTCGGGCAGGTCGATGCGCGTGCCGGCAAAGCAGCAGCTGCATGCATCGAGGCGGCCGCCCGAATGGTGTGCAGCGGTATGGCGGGAGCGATGGTCACCGCGCCGATTCACAAGGGCGCACTCGCCGCGGCGGGCGTGTCCTGTCGCGGCCACACCGAAATGCTGCAGGCCTTGGCGGCAACGGGCGGCGTGCCGCCGCAGGTTCGCATGATGCTCGCCAACGATCAATTGCGCACGGTGTTGGTCACGATCCATGTGTCGTTGCGCGAAGCGATCGATGGTGTCACTTTCGACGCCGTGCTGGAGACGATCCGAATCGCGCATCGATCCGCGCAAGGCTGGGGCCAAGCTGCGCCGCGCATCGCCGTGGCCGGCCTGAACCCACACGCCGGCGAAGGAGGCCTGTTCGGTGACGAAGAATTGCGGGTCATCGCACCGGCAGTCGCAGCGGCGCAGCGCGAAGGCATCGATGCGCGCGGGCCATTCGCCCCCGATACCGTCTTCATGCGCGCTCGCCATGCCCCTGCGTCGCCGCACGCGCCTCCTGGGACTGTTGCCCATCGCGGCGAGTTTGACATCGTCGTGGCGATGACCCATGACCACGGCTTGATCCCGGTCAAGTACTTGGGCGTCGAGCACGGCGTGAATGTCACGCTCGGGTTGCCCTTCGTGCGCACCAGCCCGGACCACGGTACGGCGTTCGACATCGCCGGGACCGGAGCGGCGGATCCGTCGAGCCTGCTGGCCGCGCTGCGCATGGCACGTCGGTTGGCGTTTCCTTGAGAGCGCAGATGCGGGCACGGGCATCGGGCCGCCCATGGGCCACCATGCGCCGGCCTGGTCCGTGCAGCGCTTCAGTGACCTGTTTGCGCCTGCAAGGTCGCGAGTTGCCGGCGCGCGCGCTGCGTGGCGCGCTCCATCAAATACCTGCTCTCGAAGGCACGAAATCGACCGGTTTCACACATGCGAGTCAGCATGCGCAGCGTGACCGAGATCGTCTGTCGATGCTTCTTGCCGCGGGTGAAGACGAAAAACTGGCGACCCGGGCTCGTATAGCTCAGGCGAACCTTCTGCCATTCGTTCTTCAAGTGCATCTGATAGGGGAATCCGAGGCTGAGGTGGTCGATCAACTCTGGTCCCCGCATCGGTTCTTCGGCTTCGCTGTCGACCGCGTCGAAACTGAGTTCCCCATCGAGTGTCAAGGGTTGTGTTTGGGTGCTTGGCGGTTCCGAATCGGCGCCGACATCGATATCGACCGCGCCGCTCCAATCGACGGTCGATTCCGCCACCAAGCCCACAGCCCGCGCTTCCTCAGGCGTGAAGCGCCGCTCCATGTCGACAGCGTCTTCGAGCACCGGCACGGGAAAGTCCGCTCCCACGGATTCGGCGCCCGGGATCGGTGTATTGAAGGCGGTCTCGAGTTGCCTGAGCAACATGTTGTGGTCGAGTTCGGAAAGGGGTTTTCCCTTCAGCGATTCGGAATGCGCTGGAAGCAATTTGCCGAAGAATTCCTTTTGCGCGGCGTCCGACCAACCGATCAGTTTCATGCCCTCGTTGAGATCTTTCATCAACTGCGGCAACTGCAACAAGAACTTCTTGCGCAGCGCCGGCGTGCCCTTGGGCTGGATGCTCATGACAAGATCGCACCCGACACGCATGTAGCGTTTGACGCGCTCTGACGGGCTGCCGTCGCGACTGACCGCCAGCACCAGCGCCTGGCTCCAGACCTGGGACAGGAATTCGCTCAGATACGCGGGCAGCGACAAGGGTGAGAGGGCTGCATGCAACTGCTGCATGTAGCGCTGCTGGATGCGCAGCTCCGACACCTTGCCCTCGATCGTACTGAGTGCGCCGGACTGCTCGACCTCGACCTGTGTCTGGTGCGCAATGAAGCTCTCGAGTGCTTCCAACTTGGCTTCGTAGACGTCGAGCCGGTCAAAATCGCCATCGACGATTTCCTGGACGAGTTCTCGAACCCGGGTGATGAATTCCAGCCCGGGTCCGGTGTCGAAATCTTCGAAAGCGCAGGCCAGCGACGCCATCCGATTGACGAAGCGGCGAACCGGATGCCGACGCGAAGAAAAGAAGCTCGTATCGCGCAGCGCTACGCGCAGCACAGGCAATTGCAAGCGCGCAATCTGGCGCGCGACGTGGGGCGAAACGCGGGCGTCGGAGAGAATTTGGTCGAACAGACCGCCCACGACGTCGATCACCATGTGATCGATCTTGCCTTGCGTGGCCTGCCGCAATTCGTCGCGGTGCGCGTGGATCAGGTTCACTGCCATCAAGCCGGTCAGGGCCTCGCCCGAGGGCATCTGCAGGCCTTGGGCGAGCGCTTGGGTCGGCAAGTAGCCCAGGGCGCCATTGGCACTGTTGCGGCCGGCGTCCCCTGCGTGTACCGGCGCCATGCCGGCATGAGTCGGAGTGTTCGCCAGCGTGGTCAATCGACGCAGCAGATTCATCATGTGGGCGTCGGCCTGCGCCGCCGGCGAGCGCGGCTGTGCCTGAGCGCCACCCAGCACGCCCGCCGGGTCGGCAACAAAGGGTCCTCTGCCGCTAGCGCCGCCTGAATCGACGAGGCTCGCTGGCCCAGCCTGCAACAGGCCGCGCGAGGAGACCCCGTCGCGTGCACTGGCGACGCCATTCGAGCCGTAACCGCTGGCTGGTGAAAGTGTCGCGTAACCGGAATTCGCCGATCCCAAGGCGACACCTGGACCTTCGACACTGCGCAAGGTCAGCGCAGCCGGCTTGACACCGCGCGCCTTCAAGTCGCTGAGGATTTCGCTGTAACAAGCCGGCATCGCCTGGGCAAGCGTCTGCCCCAGGTCGCGTGCCAAGAGTTTGCGAACCTCGGTCTCGTCCGTCACCGCCTCGATGGCGCAATACAGCGCCGTACCCAGAACATCGGCTCGCAGCGGATTTCCCTCAGCGGCGCCCGGCGCACGGCCAGTCAATGCGCTCATGTACGAGGCAATTTCGCGCAACTCGGTTTCGCACCTGTGCGCGATCAGCTGCGCGATGCGGTCCGAGTGCAACCGCTCGTCGACCTCGTTGTCCTCGACGAGGCTGAGCGACTCCCAATCGGCGACCGCCACAGCGCGCTTGACCGGCTGACGAGGCGCGAGCTCATGATTCATCTTCTCGCTGAGCACCTCCCTGAACACGCGGTGAAATTCCGCCATGTTGCGCTGCAGTTCCTGCTGCGCCGACAGCATCTGGTCACGCTCGGACACGCGGGGCGTCGATCGGGCCATCGTGCCCAGTACTTCGGACACGCGCTGGGCGACCGCGGCGGCGGTCACCTTGACCTGATTCATTGCCGCTTCGAGAGCGGATTGCAGTCGTGGTTCGGTGGGTCGCATCTGGGGCCGGGCATACGCCTGTCTGGCGTTGCGAGCTGCGTCGACGAGGCGTCGGCAAGCTCACACGGTCAGTATCGGCCCTATCGATAGGCCCATGCGGGCACGGCCGAGCGACTACCTCTTCAGCGCGTCGCGAATTTCACGAAGGAGCACGACATCTTCGGGCACCGATGGGGGGGCTGGCGGTGGCGCTGCACTCTTCATGCGATTGATCTGTTTGACCATCATGAAAACGATAAAAGCGAGGATCAGGAAATTGAGGGCGACCGTGATGAAATTTCCGTAAGCGAAAAGCGGCACACCGGCCTTGGTGAGCGCCTCGTAGGTCAGCGGTCCCTTGAAGTCGGGCGCCGGACTGGAGAGCATCAGAAACAGATTGGAGAAATCGAATCCGCCGAGGAGCTTGCCCGCCACCGGCATGATGACGTCCTTCACCAGAGAGTCGACGATCTTGCCGAAGGCGGCGCCGATGATCACACCGACGGCCAAGTCGATGACGTTACCCCTGGACACGAAGTCCCTGAATTCTGTTGCGATGCTCATGCTTGTCTCCTGGTCGAAGGAATCGAAATCGTGATGCCCGCTCTTGGTACCGAAAGATCTGAAAGCGCTCGGCCCATCCAGTATTGCAGAAGCCGAAGCCGAGGCTGTGTGTCGGCTTCGGCGCTGCCGACGGCGCCCCTTGACACGTCGTCTAGAATTCCAGGTTGACCCTGGTCCGACTTGACTTTCGAGGTGCTGAATGAGCGAAGCGCAGATTGACGACGACAAGCGCACTTGGCTGATCGCTGCGGGTTGTGCAGGCGCCGTCGGCAGCGGTTTCGCCGCCGTGCCTTTCGTCGCGAGTTTTCAGCCCTCCGAGCGCGCCCGGGCCGCTGGAGCTGCCGTCGAGGTCGACATCGGCGCGCTGAAGCTGGGAGAACGTCTGACCGTGGAGTGGCGCGGCAAGCCGGTGTGGATCGTCAGGCGCACGCCGGAGCAGCTCGATTCGCTGAAAAAGGTCGACGCGCTGCTGGCCGACCCCGCCTCCGCGCGAAAGCCGGATGAACTCACGCCCGAATATGCGCGCAATGAGCATCGCTCGATCAAGCCGGAAGTATTTGTCACCGTTGGGATTTGCTCGCACCTGGGCTGTTCGCCGACCGAAAAGTTCCAGCCCGGCGCGCAGGCTTCCCTGCCCGATGATTGGGCCGGCGGCTTTCTTTGCCCTTGCCATGGATCGACGTTCGACATGGCGGGGCGCGTCTACAAGAACAAACCCGCGCCTGACAACCTCGAGGTGCCACCGCACATGTATTTGTCGGAAAGCCGGCTGATCATCGGCGAAGACAAGAAGGCCTGATCGGGCAACAGGCACGTCAGGACCTGGAGACAAGAGATGGCTGAGTTCAAGCACGCGAGCGCCGACGCGACGCTCGCGCAAAAAATGATGATCTGGGTCGACAACCGGTTTCCGGCGACCAAGCTCTACAAAGAGCACATGTCCGAATACTACGCGCCGAAGAATTTCAATATTTGGTACGTTTTCGGGTCCTTGTCATTGCTGGTGCTGGTGATGCAGATCGTCACCGGCATCTTCCTGACGATGCACTACAAGCCCGACTCGGCGCTGGCATTCGCGTCGGTCGAGTACATCATGCGCGACGTGCCGTGGGGCTGGCTGATTCGCTACCTGCACTCCACGGGCTCGTCGGCGTTCTTCATCGTCGTGTATCTGCATATGTTTCGCGGTCTGCTCTATGGCAGCTACCGCAAGCCGCGCGAACTCGTTTGGATCTTCGGCTGCGCGATTTTCCTGTGCCTGATGGCCGAGGCCTTCATGGGCTACCTGCTGCCGTGGGGACAAATGAGCTATTGGGGTGCGCAGGTGATCGTCAATCTGTTTGCCGCCGTACCGCTGGTGGGGCCCGATCTGGCATTGCTGATCCGCGGCGACTACGTCGTCGGCGATGCAACCTTGAATCGTTTCTTCGCGTTCCACGTGGTCGCCGTGCCCCTCGTGCTGCTGGGCCTGGTCGCGGCGCACATCATGGCCTTGCACGAAGTGGGATCGAACAACCCGGACGGTGTGGAGATCAAGGCCAAGTTGGGAAGCGACGGACGGCCCCTGGACGGAATCCCGTTCCACCCGTACTACACCGTGCACGACATCTTTGCCGTCAGCGTGTTTCTGCTGATCTTCAGCTCCATCGTGTTTTTCGCGCCCGAGTTCGGCGGTTATTTTCTCGAGTACAACAATTTCATTCCGGCCGACCCCTTGATGACACCGCCGCACATCGCGCCGGTCTGGTACTTCACGCCGTACTACTCGATCCTGCGCGCGACGACCGACCAGATGATGGCCGTGTTGTCGATCATCGTCGCCGCAGCAGCCGTGATGGCCATTTGGAAAGCGGGCCTGAGGAAATCTTCCAGGGTCTTCGTTGCTGTGTCGGCGCTGTTGCTGGTCTTATTGTTCGGTGGCTTCAAGACACTTTTCTCCGTGTCGGGGCTGGTCGGGCTGGCGCAATGGCCGGTCCTCGCAGGGCTGGAGGCCAAGTTCTGGGGCGTCGTGCTGATGGGCGGCTCTGTGCTCGCGCTGTTTTTCTTGCCATGGCTCGATCGCAGCCCCGTCAAGTCGATTCGCTACCGGCCCGGCTGGCACAGGTCGCTGTATGGTGTGTTCGTCTTTTTCTTCGCCGTACTGGGCTATCTCGGTTCGCAACCGCCTTCGGACGCCGGTAACTATGTTTCCCAGGTCGGCACGCTGGTGTACTTCGGCTTCCTTCTATTGATGCCGTGGTGGAGCCGGCTCGGGCAGTTCAAGCCTGTGCCCGAGCGCGTGACCTTCGCCGCCCACTAAAACAGAAGTGAAGCCAATGCCGGACGCGTCGACATGAAAAGACTACTCTTCGCTCTCCTTGCATCGCTAGGACTGGCAGCTTCGGTCTCGGCCAGCGAAGGCGGCATCGCATGGGACCGATTTCCCAAGGAACGCATGACCCACATGGCCGCGCTGCAAAGCGGAGCCCATCTGTTCGTCAACTACTGCTTGAACTGCCACTCAGCGGGCTACATGCGCTTCAATCGCCTGCGCGATCTCGGATTGAGCGAAGATCAAATCAAGAAGAACCTGCTGTTCACGACCGATAAGGTCGGTGAGCCGATGAAGGTTTCGTTGGATCCGAAGCAGGCCAAGCAGTGGTTCGGCACGATACCGCCTGATTTGACCGTGATTGCGCGTTCGCGGTCCGATACGGCCAAGGGCAGCGGCGCAGACTATCTCTACACCTACCTGCGAAGCTATTACCGCGATCCTGGCAAAGCAAGCGGCTGGAACAACTTGGCCTTCCCCGATGTGGCAATGCCGCATGCCCTGTGGGAATTGCAAGGCCAGCGCAGCGCGAAATTCGTCGCTGTGCAAGATGCGCACGATGCGTCGAAGACGGCCCAGCGTTTCGACGGCTATGAGCCCATCTCCGCGGGCAAGCTCTCGGCGCGGCAGTACGACGAGGCGGTGGCGGATCTGGTGGCCTACTTGCAGTGGATGGGCGAGCCGGCACAGGGGCAACGCGTGCGGGTCGGCGTATGGGTCCTGATCTTTCTCGGTCTGTTCACCGTGATTGCCTGGCGGCTCAATGCCAGCTACTGGAAAGACGTGAAGTGACGCGCGCTCATCAGACTCCGTGAATGTGATACCAACCCGAGCGCGGCTCGACGCGCCCAGCGGCACGCCGCCACTTGTCGCTCTGAAATCCGAACTCAACAAGGAGCCGCCACCATGATGGTGCTTTACTCCGGAACGACTTGCCCCTATTCGCACCGATGCCGCTTTGTTCTTTTCGAAAAGGGCATGGACTTCGAGATTCGCGACGTCGACCTGTTTGCGAAACCGGAAGACATCGCCTTGATGAACCCGTACAACGAGGTGCCCATCCTCGTCGAGCGCGACCTCATTCTGTACGAATCCCACATCATCAACGAATACATCGACGAGCGTTTTCCCCACCCGCAGCTGATGCCCGGCGACCCGGTCGCGCGTGCGCGGGTGCGCTTGTTCCTCCTGAACTTCGAGAAGGAACTGTTTGCGAACGTGAATATTCTCGAGGCCCGCGGCATCAAGCCCAGCGACAAGCAACTCGAGCGGGCACTCGCCCAGATTCGCGACCGGCTGACGCAACTCGCGCCGATCTTCCTGAAAAACAAGTACATGCTGGGCGACGATTTCTCGATGCTCGACGTCGCCATCGCGCCGCTGCTGTGGCGGCTTGATTACTACGGCATCGACATGTCGAAGAACGCCGTGCCCCTGTTGAAATACGCCGAGCGCATCTTTTCGCGTCCGGCGTACATCGAAGCGTTGACGCCCTCAGAGAAGGTGATGCGCAAGTAGCGCAGCACTCCTTGGCCCGGTCATTCGCCATGAATAGCCCGCCGATCGCGCCTGCCGTCACCGGTTCTGCGACGCGGCCCTACCTGATTCGAGCTTTGCACGACTGGTGCACCGACAACGGGTTCACTCCCTATATCGCGGTGTTCGTCGACGCACAGGTGCGGGTTCCCATGGAATACGTGAAGGACAACGAGATCGTGCTTAATCTGGGCTTCGAAGCGACAACCGCACTGAAAATCGGCAATGAGGCGATCGAATTCAAGGCACGATTCGGTGGCGTTTCACGCGAGATCGCGGTGCCGGTCGACCATGTGATTGCAATCTATGCCCGCGAGAACGGCCAGGGCATGGCGTTTCCCTCGCCGTCGAACGCTTCGAACCCGGCAAAGGCAGCACTGGGCGAATCGCCTCCAGCAACGCAGATACGCGGCCCCCGGCTGGCGTCGACGGACCTTAACGCGGGTGCCGCAGGTGCCGACTCCGCGCAGGACGAAACGGACCCGCCCGAACCTCTCGGAGGCGGCCGGCCCTCACTCAAGCGCGTCAAGTAGAGGGCTTTTACCGCACAATTCAGGAGAGTTCGCAATCGACTGCGCGGCGATCGCAGTTCGGCCTCGCAGGTGAAACGCGCCCCATTCGCCGGCTTAGCTCAGTTGGCAGAGCACCCGCCTTGTAAGCGGAAGGTCGTCCGTTCGATTCGGACAGCCGGCACCATTGCACGGCCAAAGGCTGACCTAGGGTGAGTGCGGTTGAACCTTGATCCGTATTGAGCTAACCTGATACCCACGTTCTTGCAATATTTGCTCTAGGCGGGGCTGCAATTGGCGCAGTTTGGCCGCCACTGAAGGATTCGCGGCCAGTAGCGACCAGCCTGCATCGTCGAGTGGCCCGGGTTTGCTGTGCGCGGCCAAGGCGGCAGGCAGGTGGGGGCGAATGGCGTCGAAGCGGGCCGATGATTCCCGCATCAGTTGCTGCAACCTGACCAGTGGTAGGCTGCTTCGCAGCACCGCGTCTAACGGCAGCGCATTCGGGGTCACCTCGGGTGGTTTCGGATTCACGTGGCGGAGTGTAGTGAGATGCAAATCCTGATCACCAATGGAAGCTTGGCCCGAACCCGGGTGCTGCGATTGAATCGCTGGCAATTGGCACTGGCGGTGACCGGGTTTGCAATCTTCCTGACGCTCTTTTCCGGCCTCATCTATCACTACATCTTCCTGAAGGCCGCACGCGAGGGCTGGCCTGTTCTAAGCCAGATCATGCGGCTCGTGGTGCGCGACGAATTCGCGCAGCGAGACCGTTTTCTGCGCGAGAACCTCGACGCCATTGCGCAGAAGGTGGGCGAAATGCAAGCCAAGCTCGTTCAGCTCGAGGTCATGAGCGATCGCGTATCGGGAATGGTCGGCGTCAAGCCCGAGGAAAAAATCAAGCCCGTCGCGAAGCCGGGCTTGGCTGGCGCGCAAGGTGGGCCTTTCCTGCCGGCACGGTCCGTTTCGCTGGACCAGTTGCGCGGGATCGTCGACGCGCTGGACGTGCAAACCGATCAGCGCACGGATCTGTTCACGATGATCGAGTCGCGCTTGTTCGAGTCGCGCCTGCAGGCATTGATGATCCCGAACAGCAAGCCGGTCGATGTTCCCGTGGGCTCGGGCTTCGGCTTTCGGCCGGATCCGTTCACCGGCGTCGCGGCCCTGCACACAGGCCTTGATTTCCCCAGCGAAATCGGCACGCCGGTCATGGCCGCTGCGGGTGGCGTTGTTCTGCTGACCGAAAAACATCCGCAGTACGGCAACGTCATCGAAGTCGATCACGGTCAGGGCGTGGTCACCCGCTACGCGCACAACTCCAAGTTGTTTGTGAAGGCGGGCGATATCGTCAAACGCTCCCAGAAGATTGCCGAGGTTGGCACCAGTGGCCGTTCTACGGGCCCCCACCTGCACTTCGAGGTTCGATTGGACGGCGTGCCACAGAACCCCGCGAAATTTCTCGCCAGCCGTGGCTCCACGTCGGTCGCCTTGACGACACTCGCGGTTCCGTCGAAATCGACCACTGCCCCGAGCCCGCAAGCCCGGCCGGCATCGGTCTGGGCGACGCCTGCGCGGGTTCCCGCTGTCACTAAAGTCGGGTCCGAACGCGACGCCACTGAGCCAGCGAGTGCGCCCGCCGCAGCGCCCGAAGCGGCCTCCGCAAGCCCCACGTTGAGCGAGCCCTGACGGCTGACGTGGGCCTGCGGGCCTTTTGCGCGGGCAAGCGCTGCGCCGATGCTAGACTTTCCGGCCCCGGCAATCCGGCAGTCACGCTGCAACGGCGTTCCTAGGCGTCAATAGACGGTCGCGCGACCGGGCGCGCCCGGCCCGCCCTTTGATTGGATCGGACCATCGCGCTCGGCCGCAGGCCGAGAACGCGCTCGCATTTGAAATCATCGATATTCAACGCCGCATGTTGCCCAAGCTACTCACTTCGATTTTCGGCAGCCGCAACGAGCGGCTGCTCAAGCAATACCGGCGTGTTGTCGATCAGATCAGCGCATTGGAGGGCGAATTCGAGGCGCTGGACGACGCGGCGCTGAAAGCAAAAACGACTCTGCTCAGAACGCGAGCAGGCGCAGGTGAATCCCTGGAGCAGATGCTTCCCGAGGCCTACGCCACAGTGCGCGAAGCGAGCAAGCGCACGCTCAAGATGCGTCACTTCGATGTACAGCTCCAGGGCGGCATCGCCTTGCACAACGGCAAGATCGCCGAAATGCGCACCGGTGAAGGCAAGACGCTCGCCGCCACCTTGCCCGTCTATCTGAACGCGCTCACCGGCCGGGGCGTGCATGTCGTTACCGTCAACGACTACCTCGCGCGGCGCGACGCCGAGTGGATGGGACGCCTGTACACCTTCCTCGGCTTGACCGTGGGCGTCAACTTGCCGCAAATGTCGCGCGAGGAGAAACAAGCAGCCTACGCCGCCGACGTCACCTACGGAACCAACAACGAATTCGGTTTCGACTATTTGCGCGACAACATGGTCCAGGACACGGGCGACCGCGTCGCGCGCGGCCTGGCCTATGCCATCGTTGACGAGGTCGACTCCATCCTCATCGACGAAGCGCGCACGCCCCTGATCATCAGCGGACAGGCAGAGGACCATACCGAACTCTATGTGCGCATCAATGCCGCGGTGCCGAAGCTGAAGAAGCAGATCGGTGAGCTCGATCTGCGCACCGGCGAAGGCGTGATCGAGGCCGGCGACTTCACGGTCGACGAGAAGACCCATCAGGTGTTTCTCACTGAAGACGGCCACGAAAATGCCGAACGCCTGCTCTCCGAAGCCGGCTTGCTTGCCGATGGCGCAAGCCTGTACGACCCGGCCAACATCACGCTGATGCATCACGTTTACGCGGCCTTGCGCGCCAAGCACCTGTACAACCGCGATCAGCACTACGTGGTGCAGAACGGCGAAGTGATCATCGTCGACGAGTTCACCGGCCGGCTGATGACCGGCCGGCGCTGGTCGGACGGGCTGCACCAGGCCGTCGAGGCCAAAGAAGGCGTGCAGATCCAGAGTGAAAACCAGACGCTTGCGTCGATCACGTTCCAGAACTATTTCCGCATGTACGGCAAGCTTGCCGGCATGACGGGAACCGCAGACACCGAGGCCTACGAATTCCAGGAGATCTACGGCCTGGAAACGGTGGTTATCCCGCCCAACAAGCCGACGATTCGCAGCGACGAACTCGACCTCGTCTACAAGACCAGTCGCGAGAAATACGAAGCAGTGATCGAGGACATCCGCGACTGCCATGGACGCGGCCAGCCGGTGCTGGTGGGCACGACATCGATCGAAAACTCCGAACTCGTCTCGGGCCTGCTGGAAAAGGCCAAGTTGCCGCATCAGGTGCTCAACGCCAAACAGCACGCCAAAGAGGCCGAGATCGTTGCGCAGGCGGGCCGGCCGGGCGTGATCACGATTGCGACGAACATGGCAGGCCGCGGAACCGACATCGTGCTCGGTGGCAATGTCGAGAATCAGACCAAGTTCCTGTTCGCCGACGAGACGATTTCGCAGGCCGACAAGGAGGCGCGCGCACGCCAGCTGCAGGAAGAGTGGCAGGGCTTGCACGACGCCGTAAAGGCGCAAGGGGGCCTGCGCATCATCGCCACCGAGCGCCACGAGTCACGCCGAATCGACAACCAATTGCGCGGCCGCTCCGGGCGACAAGGCGACCCGGGTTCGTCGCGGTTCTACCTTTCGCTGGACGATTCGCTGATGCGGATCTTTGCCGGAGAACGCGTGCGCGCCATCATGGACCGGCTGAAAATGCCCGACGGCGAAGCCATCGAGGCCGGCATCGTGACGCGTAGCATCGAAGGCGCGCAGCGCAAGGTCGAAGCGCGCAACTTCGATGTGCGCAAGCAACTCCTCGAGTATGACGACGTCGCCAACGATCAGCGCAAGGTCATCTATCAGCAGCGCAACGATATCCTCGAAGCCCCGAGCCTGATCGCGCAGATTGCCAGCCTGCGCGAAAGCACGATGGCCGACATCGTGCGCACCTTCGTTCCCGCCGAAAGCGTCGAGGAACAATGGGATCTGCCGGGACTGGAGCGTGTCCTGCGCGACGAATGGCAGCTCGACGTGCCACTCGTCGCCGAGGTTGAGAAAAGCGACGCCATCGTCGACGAAGACATCGTTGCCAAGGTTGTGACGGCTGCGAATTCGGCCTTCGAGGCCAAGATCGAACGCGTCGGGCACGAGCAGTTCACGCCCTTCATGCGCATGATCCTGTTGCAATCGATCGATTCGCACTGGAGGGAACATCTCGCGGCGCTGGACTACCTGCGCCAGGGCATCCACTTGCGCGGTTATGCGCAAAAGAACCCCAAGCAGGAATACAAGCGCGAGGCTTTCGAGCTGTTTTCGCAGTTGCTCGACGTGGTGAAGATGGACGTGACGCGCATCCTGATGAACCTGCGCATTCAAAGCCAGGAAGAAGCGGCGCGCGCCGCAGAGGCGATCGAAGAGCGCGCCGAGCGCATCTCCAACGTGACCTATACCCATCCCAATGAGGACGGAAGCGTCTCCCAAGACGCGGACCATGTGCCCCTGCCCGCCCAGGTGCCCAAGGTCGGGCGCAATGAGCCCTGCCCCTGTGGGAGCGGCAAGAAATACAAGATGTGCCACGGGCGACTGGCCTGAGCGTCGACGGCCCCTGGGTTCGCTTCGGTGGTCCGTAGCTGGAGCTTGGAGGCGTGCGCGAAGCCTGAGACCGTATTCCCATGGCATGCCCGTTGCGGGATCCGAAAAGATGCGATCGATTTGCGACAGGCACGCGCGCTTTGCGATCGTCCCGGTCACCGCAGGCGTTGTCGTGCTGGCAACTGGCTTCACTCATGCGGATGAGCAGTGGCGGTGCGTGGAGCTCTCGCTGACGGCCGTTTTCCGACGATCAATCGTTGCAGCTTTCACGAAAAAACGGCGCTTTGCTTCCGGGCTGCGCGAGCGCAACTCGAGCCTCAACGTAGACTCGGCCCAGGTCTTGACGGCTGACGCGGCGAGGGAACGCGAATGAAGGTCCTGGTCACCGGCGCGGCCGGATTCATCGGAATGCATGTCTCCCAGCTCTTGCTGGCTCGGGGTGACGCGGTCTATGGCGTCGACAACCTCAACGACTACTACGATCCTCAGCTCAAGCGTGACCGGCTCGCGCGCTTGACGCCGCACAAGCGCTTTCAATTTGCGAAGCTCGACGTCGCGGATCGGCAGGCCATGGCGAGTCTTTTTTCCGCCGAGCACTTCGACCGTGTGGTGCACCTGGCCGCGCAGGCGGGTGTGCGCTATTCGCTGGTCAATCCGCACGCCTACATCGACAGCAATATCGTCGGTTTCACGAACATTCTCGAAGCTTGCCGCCACAACCGCGTCCAGCATCTCGCCTACGCATCGAGCTCGAGCGTCTACGGCGGAAACACGCACATGCCGTTTTCCGAACATCACAACGTCGACCACCCGGTGAGCCTGTATGCCGCCACCAAGAAGGCGAACGAATTGATGGCACACACCTACAGCCACCTGTTCGGGCTGCCCACGACCGGCCTGCGCTTCTTCACGGTCTACGGGCCCTGGGGGCGGCCCGATATGGCTTTGTTCCTGTTCACCAAGGCGATCATCGAGGGCCGCACGATCGACGTCTTCAACCACGGCAACATGGTGCGAGACTTCACCTTCATCGACGACATTGCGCAGGGTGTGGTGCACGTGCTCGACCGGGTGGCCAGCACCGACCCGGCTTACGACGCCTCGCGCCCCGACCCGGCGCGCAGCAATGTGCCTTACCGCGTCTTCAATATCGGCAACAACGAGCCGGTGAAACTGATGAACTTCATCACCGCCATCGAAGAATCATTGGGCAGGGCGGCGGTGAAGAATTTCCTGCCGCTGCAAGACGGCGACGTGCCGGCCACTTTCGCCGACGTTTCCGAACTCACGCAGTGGACTGGCTTCAAGCCCGGTACGCCGATCCGCGAAGGCGTCGGTCGATTCGTGACCTGGTATCGGGACTATTTCAAAGTTTGACCCCGCAAGACAAGGCAGGATATTCAATCATGACCACCATCGCAGTCATCGGCCTGGGCTACGTCGGCTTGCCTCTCGCCGTGGAGTTCGGCAAGAAATTCAAGACCTATGGATTCGATCTCTCGCAGGAGAAAGTGGCTGCCTATCGACGCCATGTCGATCCCACCGGCGAAGTCAGTGGCGAGGATCTGCGGGCGGCGAAGCTGCTCGAGTGCAGCACCGACCCGAAGGTGATCGGCCAGGCCGATTTCATCATCGTCGCCGTGCCCACCCCGGTAGACGAGGCGCATCAGCCCGACTTCACCCCATTGGTCAAATCGAGCGAAAGTGTCGGCAAGCACATCAAGCGCGGCGCGATCGTGGTGTATGAATCGACGGTCTATCCCGGCGCGACCGAGGACGTGTGCATTCCCATCATCGAGGCCCAGTCGGGCCTGAAGTGGAAAAAGGACTTCTTCGTCGGCTACAGCCCGGAGCGCATCAATCCCGGCGACAAGGAGCGCACCGTCACCAAGATCATGAAGATCGTTTCGGGCGATACGCCGGAAACGCTGGCCAAGGTCACCGAGGTCTACGGCGCGGTGATCACCGCCGGCGTGTACCCCGCCAGCAGCATCAAAGTGGCCGAGGCTGCGAAAGTGATCGAAAACACCCAGCGCGACCTCAACATCGCGCTGATGAACGAGCTGTCATTGATCTTCCATCGCATTGGCATCGACACGCTCGAGGTGCTCAAAGCGGCAGGAACGAAGTGGAACTTCCTGCCGTTCCGCCCTGGCCTGGTGGGGGGGCATTGCATAGGCGTCGATCCGTATTACCTGACTCACAAAGCCGAGATGCTGGGCTACACACCACAGGTCATCCTGGCCGGGCGCCGCATCAACGACGGCATGGGCAAGTTTGTCGCGGAGCAAACCGTCAAGCAGATGATTTCTGCCGACCTGGCAGTCAAGGGCGGGAATGCGATTGTCCTGGGCATGACGTTCAAGGAAAATTGCCCCGACGTGCGCAACAGCAAGGTGATCGACGTGGTGCGCGAGCTGAAGAGCTTTGGCGTCAATGTCTTCGTCCACGACCCCGTTGCCGACTCCGACGAATGCGAGCATGAGTACGGCGTGCGCCTGACGAAATGGGCCGACCTGCCCAAGGCCAATGCCATCGTCGCGGCGGTCTCGCACAAGGAATACACCGCCATGGGCGTAGCTCGCATCACGGAGCGGCTCGCGCGCGGCGGCGTCTTCGCCGACGTGAAAAGCTTCTACCCGCCGGAGCAGATCGAGGAAGCCGGCGCGAGACTTTGGCGCCTGTGAACCCTCAGCTGACCCTGCCGTAGGTGTCCTCGAAACGAACGATGTCGTCCTCGCCGAGGTAGCTTCCGGACTGCACTTCGATGATCTCGAGTGGCACCTTGCCGGGATTCGCCAGGCGGTGCTTCTGGCCAAGCGGGATGAAAGTGCTCTCGTTTTCGCTGAGCAGAATCACGCGTTCACCCACGGTGACCTCGGCGGTTCCTTTGACGACGATCCAGTGTTCGGCGCGATGATGGTGCATCTGCAGGCTGAGTGACGCGCCAGGCTTGACCATGATGCGCTTGACCTTGAAGCGCGGACCTTCGTCGACACTGTCGTACCAACCCCAGGGCCTGTGCACTTGGCGGGGCAGCACATGCTCACTGCGCGCGGCCGCTTGCAACTGGCCGACGATGTGCTTCACGTCCTGACTGCGGCTGCGGTCGGCGACGAGCACGGCGTCAGACGTTTCGACGACGATCACGTTGTCCAGCCCCACGGTGCCGACGAGTCGAGTCGTCGCATGGACGAGCGTGCCGCGACAGTCCTGGAACAGCGCGTCGCCGCGGCTGGCGTTGCCGGCGCCGTCTTTGTCAGCGACCTGCCACACGGCGTCCCACGCGCCGAGATCGGACCAACCGGCTTGCAGCGGCACCATCTGGACGCGCCAACGTGGGGTGGTGTCGCGCGTGGCGCGCTCCATCACCGCGTAGTCCACCGATTCTGCGGGGATGGCGGCGAATTCGGCGCGCCCCGGACGCACGAAACTCGCGTCGACGTTGCGCGCGCCCCAGGCAGTGCGTGTGGCGCTGGCGATGTCGGCGCGGAAATGTTCGATCGCCGCCAACCACACCGACGCGCGCACGACGAACATGCCGCTGTTCCAAAAGTAGCCTCCCGCGTCGAGGTAACGCTGGGCGGTCGCCAGATCGGGCTTTTCGACGAATTGCTCGACCGGCAGGGCAGCCTGCGCATCGACGCCCGCCACGGCGCAGCGGATGTAGCCGAAGCCGGTTTCCGGCCGGTCGGGAACGACACCGAGCGTGACGATCGCCCCGCCAGCCGCAGCGCGCACGGCGCGCTGCAAGGCCAGGGTGAAGGCAGCCTCGTCGGTCACAGTCTGGTCGGCCGGAGTCACCACGAGAACGGGGTCGGTGCCGCCTTCGACTGCGTACAGGGCGGCCAAGGTCATGGCCGGCGCGGTATTGCGGCCAGCCGGTTCGAGCAACAAGGTGGCGGGGGGCAGACCGAGTTCGCGAAACTGGTCGAGCACCAGGAAGCGATGATCGTCGTTGCAGACGATGCACGGCGCGCTGAGCTTCAAGTCGGTGGCGCGAAGACCGGCCACACGTCGCGCCGCCTGCTGAAACAGGCTGCGGTCGCCGTGCAACACCAGGAATTGTTTGGGATGCTGGGCCCGCGACAAGGGCCACAACCGCGTGCCGCTGCCGCCCGCCATGATGACGGGACGCACTTCAATGCTTGTCAATGCGCGCTCCTGAATACTGACCCGAAGATCTGATCTAACCGGCCATGCCTTGCGGATTCAACCGCTGCCAGCGCCACGCATCGACGCACATCGCGTCGAGGCCGCGTTGCCCCTGCCAGCCCAGTGCCTGACGTGCCAGCGTCGGATCTGCGTAGCACGCGTCGATATCGCCGGGGCGACGCGCGACGATCTCGTAAGGCACTTCGCGCCCGCTGGCGCGCTCGAACGCACGAATCACCTCGAGCACGCTGTGGCCGCGGCCGGTTCCCAGGTTCGCCGTGATCGAACGCTTGCTGTCGAGCAGGTAGCGCAGCGCGGCCACATGGCCTTCAGCGAGGTCGAGCACGTGGATGTAGTCACGCACGCCGGTACCGTCTGGGGTGTCGTAGTCGTTGCCGAAGACCTGCAATCGCGCACGTCTGCCTGCGGCCACCTGGCTCACATACGGCATCAGGTTATTGGGCGTATCGCGCGGGTCCTCGCCGATCAAGCCGCTCTCGTGCGCGCCCACCGGATTGAAGTAGCGCAGCAGTGCAATGGCCCACGACGGATCGGCCCGTTCGAGATCGCGCAGAATGTCTTCGCCCATCAATTTCGTCGCGCCGTACGGATTGGTCGTCGACAGCGCCGCGTCTTCGCGAATCGGCAGTTTGTCGGGCTTGCCGTAAACCGTGGCGCTGGAGCTGAACACCAAGGTTTTACAGCCGCGCCGGTGCATAACCTGGCACAAGCTGAGCAGGCTGCCCAGGTTGTTGGCGTAGTACTCGAGCGGCTTGGCCGTGCTCTCGCCCACGGCCTTGTGCGCGGCGAAATGCACTGTCGCGGCGATGCGACGCCGCGCAAACACCGAATCAAGCGCGCTGGCATCGCAAACGTCGGCTCGCACGAAGTCGGGCGTCGCAGCGCCAATGCGCTCGAGGCGGTTCAGCACCTGGGGCGAACTGTTGCTGAAGTTGTCGACGCCGACGACGTCAAAGCCTGCAGCCTGCAACGCCAACCAAGTGTGCGAAGCGATGTAGCCGGCGGCGCCGGTGAGCAGAATCGTCGGTTTGCTCATCGAATCGTAAATTGCACGTTGCAGCTCGCCTGGGTGGAGGTGTACCGGGTCGACACGCCGCCTGCATTGATCGACGGCTTGCTGGAGTCCTGCCCGGCATTGCAGCCCATTTGCCAATTGCGCGACGGCGCGTAGCTCGCCCCGAGCGTGACACTGCTCACGCTGTCGCTGCCTTCGGTGGCCGAAACGGGGACTGAGCCCAGGAATCGTTCGCTGACCAAGTCGCGTTTCGCGTAGCGCGCCCCCAGATTGACGCGTATCTTCGAAGTGACTTCGTAACCGGCGCTCAACGCGAGCGCATTCGTCGTGACGCTGTTATCGCCCACTGCATTGCCCTGGTTGCCGGCCAGCGCCGCGAGACTGGTCTCGGTCCCTGAGTCGCGGTTGAACGAGGTGTTGAACGACAGTTTTCCCGTGGCTTGCCAGGCCCAGGCCAGCGAACCGGTCGCTCCCTTGGAGTTGCGCCTGGTCAGCGCCTCATAGGTCGATCGGCCATAACTGAGCCGGGCGTTGAGCGTGCTCAGCCCGGTCGCGGCCCAACTGGCCGTGAGGTCGAGGTCCTTGCGGTCGAAGCTTTCCGCGGCGCCGTTGGCTTGCAGGACCTTGGGATACTCGCCACGTGTCAGGCGCAGTCCGCCCCCAAAACTGAGCAGCCCACTGGGGCGAATCGTGATGCCGGCGCCGGCCGCGTTCTGCCGCACTTCGGAGAACTGGTACTCGCGCGCCGAGTACGAAATCCGGCTGTGCGCCAGCGTCGTGTACAGCGACACCAGGGACACCACGCCGAGCTGCACGCGCAGGTTCGCCTGGCTGCTGGTTTCGATATTCTTCTTCGTCTGCGGTACCGTCTGCTGATTTCCAGACGCGGCGTAGTTGGCCAGGGTGCGGTTCGACGAGACACCGAAGGCCCCCGACAAGCGCTCGATGGTCGACCAGTCCAGTCCGGCGCTCAAACCGTATCCGGTGTTGTCCAGGATGCGGAAGTCTTCGTAGCGCGTGGCGTGCACGGAAGTGTTGGCAAACACGCGCTGCCGGCCTATAGGTTGATCAAAACCGGCGTTGAGGCTGGTGACGGCGAACTTGTCCGGAACCTCCCGATTGTCGACCCGAAAGACGTTGGAGTTATGCCCCAACGACTGGCCGATACCGAGGTAGTACGGATGGGACTGGGCGCGCCCGAGCATCGTTGTGCCGACCAGGATCGCCGCGAGCGCGAGCCGTGCAAGGCGGCGGGAGGCAAAGCACGAGGTGATGCGCTGCATAGAGAATTCTCCGGTGATGGCGCGGGGCGACAGGGGCATTCAATACGCCTGCCTGTCGAAGAACAGGAAGCGCACACTGCGCGCGATGATCTGCAGGTCCAGCCGCAGCGTCCAGTTGCGCAGATATTCGAGGTCGTATTCGACGCGCGATTGCATCTTTTCGATCGTATCGGTCTCGCCGCGGTGCCCGTGCACCTGGGCCCACCCGGTGATGCCCGGCTTGACCTTGTGGCGCACCATGTAGGCCTTGATGACCTGGCGGTACAACTCGTTGTGGGCCACGGCGTGCGGGCGTGGGCCGACGACGCTCATGGTGCCTTGAAGCACATTGAAAAACTGCGGCAGTTCGTCGAGCGAAGTGCGTCGGATGAAGGCGCCGAAGGGCGTGATGCGTGGGTCGCCGCGGGTTGCCTGCGGCACTTCGGCGCCATCGTCCTGAGAGATCATGGAGCGAAACTTGTAGACCGCGATCTCACCGCCGTCCAGGCCGTTGCGGCGCTGCACGAACAGCACCGGCCCCGGTGAGCTGAGCTTGACACCGATTGCCACGAGCAGCATCAGCGGTGAAACGATGGCGAGAATGAGGCTCGCCAGGATCACGTCACTCGCGCGCTTCAACAGATCGTTCGTGCCGGTGAACGGTGTTTCGCAGATACCCACCACGGGCACGCCGTTCATGTCTTGGAGGCGGCCCTGGATGATGCTGATGCCGAAAACATCGGGAACGAAATACAGCGACGCGGTCGTGCCCTGCACGCGCTCGAGCAGCTCGACGATGCGCGGCTGCGAGCCCAGCGGCAAGGTGATGTAGACCTCGCGCACGCCGTTCACCGAAACATACTCGGCGACGTCCTTCAGGCCGCCGAGCCGTCTGGACAGCGCCTCGGGATGCACGCGATCATCGGCGCGATCGTCGAAGTAGCCGACGAAATCGATGCCGGTATCTTTCCCGGTGCCCAGCGCCTTGGCGACCTTGACGCCCAGATTGGCTGCGCCGACGACGACGGCCAAACGGCGGGTCGACGCACGTCTTGCCTGGGCCGACACCACGGCCTTGCCCGCCTGCACCCCCAACCATTGCAGAATCGGCGTGACCGTCAGCCATACGACCAGGACATCGGACTCGAAGTAATGCAGGCTGCGCGTCGCATAACCGCACAGCAGCAGAATTCCCGCCAGAACGACCCAGCTGCTCAGCACGTCCACGGCCGTGGCCATGGGGTTGTCGCGGAAACGGTTCGGTCCGGGAAACGTGAGCGCGAATACGAGCAGGGACAAAGTCAGCGCCGGGCGATCCAGGGGCTCGTTGAAAGCCATCGTCGCGGCGAAAAACGTCAGGACCGTGATGCTCGGATCGAGAAACGCGGCGACAAGCGACGTGACCGATTGCGGAGCACTGAAGAACGTCCGATTGATGGTGCGCGTTTCAAACATCGCCTGAGGTGCCTCCAACCGCGAGTTGCCGCTTCAGCGCAAGTGCGCTGGATGCCGCTGCCGCAGCGTGCGTGGATCGAGATGCGGCTTTGCCCAGACTGCGCGACTTTGGAATTCTGTACCAAAAGACGTCGCCCTCCGGCCTGCAAGTCACATCGAAATGGACCGCATTGTGTGATCGCCTGCCTACAATCCGTACATGTTTCACGCCTTGTACACCCTCTGTCGCGTGGCTGCGATGGAACGCGCCACATTGCTCATCAATCACGTGCTCGCCGGTGAATCCGTGGCAATGCAGCGCCTGCGCGCGCACGCGGGGAGCTGCATTCGCGTGCAAGGTCAGGGGTGGCCGGGCCTGCTCCCGGCCCTTCCTGCAGCTGCATTTCGCATCACCGCAGCGGGTTTGTTCGAGTGGTGCGACGACGCGGTGCCCGTGCCGGTGGCGCTGCAAATCGACATCGATGTCTCCAACCCCGCGCAGCTGGCGCTGCGGAGCCTGGCAGGCCAGCGGGCGCGCATTGAAGTGACCGGGGATGCGGTTTTGGCTGCGGACGTGAACTGGCTGCTCGACAACTTGCGCTGGGATATCGAAGACGACCTCGAAGGCTTCGTCGGGCCCGCCGCGGCGCATCGGCTCGGTGAACTGGGACGGGCGATCGGCGGCGCGATACGCAGCGCCGCTGCATCTGTGGCTGACGTGGGCCGCAGCGCCGAGCCCTTGCGATGAGCACGCCGGACCCGAAGTCCGACAGGCTCCTAGGTCCCAGGGTGCAGCGGTGAGGCATTTGCTGCGGCTGCTGCGAATCCTCATCACAGTGCTGCGCTACGGGCTGGACGAGCTGGCCCTGTCGAGCTTTCGCCAGCCCTGGGTGCGGCTCTTGGTGCGCGTGATGACGATCGGCCGGCGCCTGGACGCACCACGCGGCGTGCGCCTGCGCGAAGGCCTGGTGCGGCTCGGCCCGATCTTCGTCAAGTTCGGCCAGGTGTTGTCGACACGCCGCGACCTGCTGCCCGACGACTTTGCCGACGAACTGGCACAGCTTCAGGATCGCGTGCCGGCATTCGCCGCCGAGGTGTCGCGCGCGACCGTCGAGCGCGCATTCGGCAGGCGCATCGACGAGGTCTTCGCCCGGTTCGACACCGAGGCGGTGGCCAGCGCGTCGATCGCCCAGGTGCATTTCGCGGCGCTCAAAGACGGGCGGGAGGTGGCGGTCAAGGTGCTGCGTCCGGGCATGCTGCGAGTGATCGAAGACGACTTGAACCTGTTGCGCACTTTGGCGCGCTGGGTCGAGAGACTGTCGGCGGACGGGCGCCGGCTCAAGCCGCGCGACGTGGTCGCCGAGTTCGACATCTATTTGCACGACGAGCTCGACCTGGTGCGCGAGGCTGCCAATGCCTCGCACCTTCGGCGCAACATGCAGGGGCTGAATCTGGTGCTTGTGCCCGAGATGGTGTGGGAGCTGTGCACGCGCGACGTGATCGTGATGCAGCGCATGAACGGCATCCCGATCAGCCAGAAGCAGCGCCTTGTGCAGGCCGGGGTTGACATCAAGAAGCTGGCACGCGACGGTGTGACGATCTTCTTCACGCAAGTGTTCCGCGACGGCTTCTTTCACGCCGACATGCACCCGGGAAATATCCAGGTGTCCGTCGAGCCGGCGACTTTCGGCCGCTACATCGCGCTCGATTTCGGCATCGTCGGCACGCTCACCGAGTTCGACAAGCAGTACCTGGCGCACAACTTCATCGCGTTTTTTCGGCGCGATTACAAACGCGTCGCCGAACTGCACCTGGAGAGCGGGTGGGTACCTATGGGCACGCGCATCGATGAACTCGAAGGCGCGATCCGTGCGGTGTGCGAGCCGCACTTCGACCGACCCCTCAAAGACATTTCGCTGGCCCAGGTGCTGCTGCGCCTGTTCCAGACCTCGCGGCGCTTCGACGTCGAGATCCAGCCGCAACTGGTGCTGCTGCAAAAGACACTGCTCAATGTGGAAGGGCTGGGTCGCCAGCTCGACCCCGAGCTCGATCTGTGGAATACAGCCAAGCCTTTCCTGGAGCGCTGGATGGCCGCGCAAGTCGGCTGGCGCGGCTTGCTGGCGCGGCTGGAACACGAGGCGCCGCGTTTTGCGCAACTCTTGCCCGAACTGCCCCGGCTGTTGCACCAGGCCCTGCGCGCCCACCCTGCCGAACAGCGGCTGGTGTTCGCCGAGCTGTTGGCGCAGCAGCAACGCACAAACCGCAGATTGCGGGGCTGGCTCTACTTCGTTGTCGGATGCACGGCGGGCGCACTCTTGGTGATGGCCCTGATGGGCCCCAGCCTTTTCTGAGCTTGGCCGCCGGCCGCATCAATTTGCAGCGCCGCCCAGGCCAGCGAAAATTCCGCCGTTAAACTGCGCCCGTTTTTCCCACACCGCATCGAGCCGATTGCACACCGAGGAGACGCGTCATGTTGATCATCTTCGTCGCTATGTACATGATGGTGACGATCGCCATCGGCCTGATCGCTGCTCGCCGCGTAAAGAACTCCAGGGACTATCTCATTGCCGGGCGCAGCCTGCCTCTGTACATGAACGTCGCGACGGTGTTCGCCACCTGGTTCGGCGCCGAAACCGTGCTCGCCGTTTCTGCCACCTTCGCCAGGGACGGCTTGCACGGCATTCCGGGGGATCCGTTCGGCGCCTCAGTCTGTCTCGTGCTCGCTGCGTTGTTGTTCGCCCGGCTCTTCTACCGCATGAATCTCCTGACGATCGGGGACTTCTACAAACATCGATACGGCAAGTCGATCGAGGTGCTGACCAGTGTCGCGATCGTCGCCAGCTACCTCGGCTGGACCTCGGCGCAGATGACGGCGCTGGGCCTGGTGATCCATGTGCTCTCGGGCGGTGTGGTCGAACTGAATACCGCCATCTTGCTCGGCGCTGGAATCGTCCTCATCTACACCATCTTCGGCGGCATGTGGTCGGTGGCGTTCACCGATCTTTTCCAGACCGTGATCATCGTCATCGGTCTCACGCTCGTGGCTGTCGTGGTAGGCGATCTCGCCGGCGGCGCGTCCAAGGTGATCGAGCAAGCCGCGGCCGAGGGCAAGTTCACGATGTTCCCCGCCGACATGGGTGCCGCAGGCTATTGGGCGATGGCCGGCGCGTTCTTCGCCTTCGCGTTCGGCTCGATTCCGCAGCAAGACGTGTTCCAGCGCATGACGAGTGCGAAGAACGAAAAGACCGCTGTGCGCGGCACCATCGTCGGCGGTGGGATCTATTTTTGTTTCGCCTTCGTGCCGATCTTCATCGGCTATGCAGCCCTGGTTGCCGATCCCTCGCTCAAAGAGTTGTTCGCCTCCGACGACGCGCGCCAAATCCAGCGCATCCTGCCCGATCTGGTGCTGGCCCAGATGCCGGTGTGGACGCAGGTGCTGTTCTTCGGTGCCTTGCTCTCGGCGATCCTGTCCACGGCCAGCGGGGCGCTGCTCGCGCCCACGGCCCTGTTCACCGAGAATGTGCTGAGGCCGTTCGTGCCGCACATGGGTGACCGCCAGTTCCTGCTGACGCTGCGCATCATCCTCGTCACGTTCACTGCTGCCGCTCTGCTGTTCGCCGTCAACAGCGAAAGTACGATGTACGAGATGGTGCAGAACGCCTACAACGTGACCCTGACCGGCGCCTTCGTGCCCCTGCTGGCGGGAGCCTACTGGAAGCGCGCGACGACTCAAGGAGCGCTCGCGTCCATCGTGTTTGGCGTGGGCACCTGGCTCGGTGCGACCCAGGTCGCTGCCGAGGCGATGGTGCCGGCCAACCTGCTCGGGCTGTTCGCCTCGGCCGGATTCATGGTGCTGGGGTCCCTGGCGCCGCAGATCTTGAGGCACCACGGTCGCAGCATCGAGCACACCTTGCACGAAGCCGCCCGGCCGCACCATTGAATGGTTGCGCCGCTGCGATGAAGTGCTTGCGCTGAGCCGGCGACTTACAATCGCGGGCTTTGGACTGCGAGGCGAGTCACGATGCCGATCTATGCCTATCGTTGCACTGCGTGCGGCCACGCCAAGGACGTGCTGCAAAAGGTTTCGGCCGCGCTGCTGACGACATGTCCGGCTTGTGGTGCACAGGCCTTCCAGAAGCAGGTCACCGCCGCAGGCTTCCAGCTCAAGGGCTCGGGTTGGTACGTCACCGACTTCAAGGGCAATGGCCAGAAGAAAGAGGGGGGCAGCGACAAGGGCGAATCCGCACCTTCAGACAACGCGCAAGGTCAGGCCAGTGCCGCCCAAGCCAAGGCCGCCGACGGCAATGCCGGCAAGAGCGCTGAGACAGTTGCACCGGCCAGCGCTGCCAAGCCGGAAAAAGCGACGGACAAGACGGCAGGTCAAGCGGCCGCGACCGACAAGGCAGCCGCCAAGCCGCCCTCCAGCGCCGGGAGCGGCAGCAACCCTGCTTGATGGCGAGGCATTTGCGCGGAGCGAATTTGAAAAAGTACCTCATCGCCGGGTTGCTGGTCTGGTTGCCCTTGGCCATCACGATCTGGGTGCTGCAGGCTGCACTCGGCCTGATCGACGCCGTCTTCGGTTGGTTGCTCAGTGCCTCGCAGGCCCTACTGCCGGAAGCGGCGCGCGCTTCACTGGAGGCACTGCGTCACGTGCCGGGCATGGGGTTGCTCGTTTTGCTCGTGGGCTTGCTGCTGACGGGGGCATTCGCGGCCAACTTCGTCGGCCAGTGGTGGCTCAAGCAGGGGCACCGCTTGCTCATCAAGATTCCCATCGTCAAGTCGATCTACAACTCGGTCAAGCAGGTCTCGGACACGCTGTTTTCCAGTAGCGGCAACGCGTTTCGTGAAGCAGTGTTGGTCGAATACCCGCGCGCAGGAGCCTGGACCATCGCCTTCGTCACGGGCAAGCCCAGCGGCGAGGCCGCGGCACAGCTTGGCGGCGACTACCTGAGCATCTATGTCCCGACCACACCGAACCCCACTTCGGGCTTTTTCCTGATGGTGCCGCGTGCCGATGTGCTGGCCTTGCGCATGAGCGTGGACGAGGCGCTCAAGTACGTGATCTCGATGGGCGTCGTGGTGCCTGCCAACAACGTCGTCACGTTGCCGCAAGTGTCGCGAAATTGACGCTGCCGCGCAGTGCGGCGCGCGCTCGATGGCCGCGCAAGCGGGCCGGCACTGCGGCGCTGGCGCCGCGCCTCGAGACATGAGACCAATCTGGAGCGATCGATGAGAACGACTTACTGTGGCCTGGTGAGCGAAGCGCTGTTGGGGCAAACCATCACCCTGATGGGCTGGGCGCACCGCCGCCGCGACCATGGTGGCGTGATCTTCATCGACCTGCGCGACCGCGAAGGCCTGGTGCAGGTGGTGTGCGACCCCGACCGAGCCGAGATGTTCAAGGTGGCCGAAGACGTGCGCAACGAGTTCTGCCTGCGCATTCAGGGCCGGGTTCGCGCGCGCCCGGCCGGTACTGAAAACTCCAACCTGACAAGCGGCAAGGTCGAGGTGCTGTGCCTCGACATCGAAGTGCTGAATCCGAGCATCACACCGCCGTTTCAGCTCGACGACGAAAACCTCTCGGAGACGACACGTCTGACGCACCGCGTGCTCGACCTGCGCCGCCCCGCGATGCAGCGCAACTTAAAGCTGCGTTATCGGGTGGCGATGGAGATTCGCAAGTTCCTCGACGCGAACGGTTTCATCGACATCGAAACACCGATGCTCACCAAGAGCACGCCCGAGGGCGCACGCGACTACCTCGTTCCCAGCCGGGTGCACCCGGGCGAGTTCTTCGCCTTGCCGCAGTCGCCGCAGCTTTTCAAACAGCTATTGATGGTGGCCGGGTTCGATCGCTACTACCAGATCGTCAAGTGTTTCCGCGACGAAGACCTGCGCGCCGACCGGCAACCCGAATTCACGCAGATCGATATCGAAACGTCATTCCTCAGCGAGCTTGAAATCCGCACGATGTTCGAAGGCATGATTCGCAGCACATTCGAACACGCCATCGGTGTCAAGCTGCCGGCCTTCCCGGTGATGCTCTACACCGACGCGGTGGCGCGCTACGGTTCGGACAAACCCGATCTGCGCGTCAAACTCGAACTCACCGAGTTGACCGACGTCATGACCGGCGTCGACTTCAAGGTCTTCTCCGTTCCCGCCAATGCTGTGGGCGGGCGGGTTGCGGCGCTGCGCATCCCGGGAGGCGGCGAGATGAGCCGCGGCGAGATCGACGGCTACAGCGAATTCGTCAAGATCTACGGCGCCAAGGGGCTGGCCTGGATCAAGGTGAACGATATCGCCAAGAGCCCGGGCGCAGCAGGCCTGAGGTCTGGATTGCAGTCCCCGATCGTGAAGAACCTGCACGACGCGGCGCTGGCCCAAATTCTTGCCCGCACCGGCGCGCGTGATGGCGACTTGCTGTTTTTCGGTGCCGACAAGGCCAGCATCGTCAACGACGCGCTGGGTGCCCTGCGCCTCAAAATCGGCCACAGCGATTTCGGCAAGGCGCGCGCCCTGGTGCAGGGCGATTGGGAACCGCTGTGGGTGGTGGACTTTCCGATGTTCGAGTACGACGTTGCGGCGCAGCGCTGGAATGCCGTGCATCACCCGTTCACGGCGCCCAAAGACGGCCACGAAGACTGGTTGGAGACCGATCCCGGGCGCTGCATCGCAAAGGCCTACGACGTCGTGCTCAACGGCGTCGAACTCGGCGGCGGCTCGGTGCGGATCCATCGTGAAGAAATTCAGAGCAAGGTGTTCCGCGCGCTGCAAATCGGGATCGAGGAGGCGCAGCTCAAATTCGGGTTCCTGCTCGACGCGTTGCGCTACGGCGCGCCGCCGCACGGCGGCATTGCAATCGGGCTGGACCGTTTCGTCATGCTCATGACGGGCGCCGAGTCGCTGCGTGACGTGATCGCCTTCCCCAAGACACAGCGCGCACAATGCCTGTTGACGAATGCGCCCAGCGGTGTCGACGAAAAGCAGTTGCGCGAGCTGCACATCCGTCTGCGCACGGCGCAGGCGAATTGAACAGGGGGTGGCGATCATGAGTCCGGCGCAACGCGCTGCGCAACGCCGTCCACCGAAGATTCCCGAATCGGTGCTGGTCGTGATCTACTGCCCCCGACTCGAAGTGCTGCTCATCGAGCGCGCCGACCGGCCCGGCTATTGGCAAAGTGTGACCGGCTCGAAAGACAGCGTCACCGAACCCTTGCTCACGACTGCCGTGCGGGAAGTCGCCGAGGAGACGGGAATCGTGATCGGTTCACCGCTCGTTCCGCTGGCCGCCCTGCGCGATTGGCACTTGAGCAACGTCTACGAGATCTACCCGGTCTGGCGCCATCGTTATGCGCCCGGCGTCACGCATAACACGGAGCACGTATTCGGCCTGTGCGTGCCGCGCGATGTGACCGTGAACCTGTCGCCGCGCGAACATCTGCGTTACGCATGGTTGCCGTGGCGCGAAGCCGCCGAGCGCTGTTTCTCGGGCTCCAATGCGGAAGCGATTTTGCATCTGCCGCGCTTCACTGAATCACCTCTGGCCCAATGACGCATCCGCCGTCGACCTTGCAGGGTGGGCATCTGCTGCGCGTGGCCACCTACAACATCCACAAGGGCGTGCGCGGCCTCGGGC